>CAMNDE010000188.1:0-2543 GCA_946534895.1 uncultured Clostridia bacterium | reverse complement strand
CGCTGATTGACGCGGTAAAAGCACAGCTGGGAGGCGCACGATGACAAATACGGAATTGGAAATCATGCTGGACGCGGCTACCTATCTGGGAGCGCACAGCCAGCCACCGCCAAACGGCACTGATGCCGCTGTGGATTGGTGGATGGATGCAGCGGCGGACGTTGGCGCGATAGCCGCCAAGTGGGATAATCACCCGCTGGCCACAGCCATCCTGATCGCCATCTATGGTTACCTTGAAGAGAAAGCGAAGGCGGTGACGCCTTGAACGGATACCCGGCATTGACGAACGGCATCATTGAACAGGCAGTGAAGGATTACCGGGAGGCTCTTCGCAGGCTGAAGAAGCACCCGGATGACAAAGCCGCTATGAAAGAGGCTATGGAACTGCAAGAATTCTTTCACTCTACCTGGTACGGAGTACTGACACAGGTAGATCCGGATTATTTGATAGACAGATTGAGGAAGGAGACGGTGAAATGACCGCAAAGGAATATCTGAATCAGGCTTATTGGCTCGACCGCAGGATTGACAGCAAACTGGAGCAGCTGTCTGCCCTGAAGGATATGGCGACAAAAACCACATCAATCATGAGTGATGATGTTGTAAGCCATACCCGCAATGTGCACAGCATGCAGGACGTGATTGCGAAGATCATCGATATGCAGGCAGAGATCAATGCCGACATTGACCGGCTGGTGGATTTGAAGCGGGACATCATGCAGGTGGTAAAAACGGTGGATGACCCGGAGCTTCAGACGCTGCTGGAGCTGCGGTACCTGTGTTTCAAGGACTGGCAGGATATCGCCTACAGCATGCACTGCACGGAGAGCAATGTGTTCAAGGTACATTCCAAAGCGCTGCAGGCGGTAAAGCTGCCGAAATTGGGTAGTGAATTCCAGTGAATTCCACTGGATTCCAGTGACCGCCCTATGATATGATAGACTCAGCAAAACAGGATCGAGACAGCCTCGCGGGGGCACACCCGGCGGGGCTTTTCTTGTATCCGGACAAGGAGTTGAAGCACATGCTTTTCACCAGCGAACAGGTGTCCGCCGGACACCCGGACAAGATTTGCGACCAGATCAGCGACGCCATCGTGACCGACTGCCTGAAGCATGACCGGAATAGTCGTGTTGCTGTCGAGGCCATGATTAAGGATGATCATGTGTATGTGGCCGGAGAAATCACATCCAAGCATGAACCGAATATCAGCTATCTCGTGCGGAATGTCCTTCTGTTCACCGAGCCCGAACTGTATGAGGGATTCAAGCTGGAAACACAGATTTCCAAGCAGTCTGGTGACATTGCCCTGGGTGTAGATAAGAAGGGCGCAGGCGATCAGGGTATGATGTTTGGATATGCTACCAATGAAACCCGGAAAATGCTGCCTATGCCATTCGTACTGGCAACAGAAGCCATTGAAGGGCTTGATATCAAGCGGCACCCGGGTCTCCTGCATGATGCGAAGGCACAGGTGACCTATGATTACCGGAAGCACCGGATCGACACCTTCCTGATGAGCGTGCAACACAAGGAAGACGTGGAACCTGAGGATGTGTTCCATCTCTGCAAACGGATCATGGAGAATGTGGCGGAAGGCCGCAGCCTGAATAAGGATTTCCGAGTGCTGGTGAATCCTACTGGGCGATTTGTGACCGGCGGCAGCTTTGCCGATACAGGTGTCACCGGACGGAAGATCATGTGTGACACCTATGGCGGTGCCTGCAGGCATGGCGGCGGTGCTTTCTCCGGAAAAGATCCGACGAAGGTTGACCGGAGCGGCGCGTACATGGCCCGGAAGATTGCCAAGGATATCCTGCGGCACGGTTTCGCCCGGCGCTGTGAGGTACAGTTGGCCTATGCCATTGGTGTTGAGGAACCGGTCAGCATTTGCGTAAACACATTCCATACTGGCAGGGTCCCTGCTGTGTATCTGGTCAATTGGATTCGAAAGCGTTATGACCTGACGCCCACCGGGATTATCTCTTCCCTGGGGCTGCGAGATGTCAATTATGAGCACACTGCTACTCTGGGACATTTCTGGCATCAGTACATGCCATGGGAAGAATGATCCACTTTATTTCCGTTGTGTGCCTGTACCCAGTTGACTTTATGGGCGTTCAGAGTGAGTAATGGCATGCAAAAAACGCAAAGGAGGTTTTTCTCATGACCATTACGACGAACACGACCGACCGCAAGGCGCTGGCAAAGGCCATCGCCGAGGAACTGGGCACGACTGCCCGCTACGTGGGAATGCCCAGCTGCGGGTACCAGGTTGGCGACTACGTTGTCGACCGGGACGGAAACATCACCGGAGAAAATTTCGAAGCCCTGCGGGATTTTCTGACGCGGAACGGCTACGAGCTTCCGGATCAGGAAGCGCCCACAGAGGCACAGCCTGATGACGAGCACGAAGAGGAAACGCCTGCTGATTCGGAAGCGGAGCCCATCACCCAGATGGACATTTCGATTCCGGCGCGGAACGCTACGGTGGCACAGCTGAAGAACCTGATCTTCATGCTGCACAGCCGCCAGACCCTGAT
>CAMNDE010000187.1:0-2590 GCA_946534895.1 uncultured Clostridia bacterium | reverse complement strand
CCAGTCGCCCATCTGCACAAGGGCCAGGATCCAGACCACATCCAGGCCCGTGTAGCGGGTCAGCACAAAGGCAAGGGGAATGGACACCACCCAGACGCTTACGCTGTCAAACAGGAACGTGATCAGCGTCTTGCCGCCGGAGCGCAGGGTGAAGTAGGTGGCGTTGAGGAAGGACTGCTGGGGCTGGAACAGGGCCACCACCATCATCACCCGGGCCGCCAGGTGCCGCACATCCTCCGTGGTATTGTAGATCCGCGGGAACAGGGGCGCGGTGAGCAGCAGAAGCGCCGCGGAGACCACGGAAAGGAACATGGAAAAGGCGATCATCTTGTTGTCCGTGTCCCGGGCGTCCTCCATATTCCCCTCGCCCAGGCGCTGGCCCACCACAATGGATATGGCGCTGCCCATGGAGAAGAAAATCACGCTGAAGAGATTGGTGATGGTGGAGGAAATATTCATGGCCGCCACCACACTGAGGCCGCGCACGGAATAGCACTGGTTCAGAATGGCCTGCGCGCTGGACCACAGCGCCTCATTGAGCAGAAGCGGCATGCCCTTGAGAATGATCCGGCCGCACAGGCTCCGGGGCAGGGTCAGGCTGCGGTAGGCACCGCGGATGAACGGATGCCTGTCCGCGTGCCGGTGCGTCCAGGTGACCACCACCAGCGCCTCCAGATACCTGGACAGGACCGTGGCCGCCGCCGCGCCTTCCACGCCCATGGCGGGGAAGCCCAGATGCCCGTAGATCAGGAAATAATTGAACACCAGGTTCACCAGCATGGCCATGATGCCGGCCTTCATGGGAAGCACGGTTTCCGAGCACTCGCGGAGCGTGGACGCATAGACCTGCACCAGCATGAAGGGCGGAAGGCCCAGCAGCATGATCCGCATATACCCGAGACCATAGCGCAGCGTGGCTTCCAGATCCGTGGTCTCGCCCGTTTCATTGAGGTACAGACCGATCAGGGCCTCACCTTTGAGGAGAAACACTGCCGCGGCAATCACCGTAAGCGTGATGCCCAGAAGAAGCTTGAAGCGGAAGGTATGCCGGACACCCTCCACATCCCGGCTTCCGTAAAACTGTGCCGTGAATATGCCGGCCCCGGACAGGCCGCCGAACACGCACAGGTTGTAGACAAACATCAGCTGGTTCACAATGGCCACGCCGGACATGGGCTCCGTGCCCACCCGGCCCACCATGATATTGTCCAGCAGGGACACAAAGTTTGTGATCCCGTTCTGCACAATAATGGGAAGAACCACGGACATCACCATGGCGTAGAATGCCCGGCTGCCGATGAATTTCTTCCTCAGGGTCGAAAGCGTCATATCGTTCCTCCTCCCGTTCCATGCCGGAACATGATAGCAAATTGCGCCGGATTTGCAATCACTTTCCGCTTGCCTTCCGCTATTTCTTCCTATACAATCGTATAGCCCTTTCCGGGCACAGGAGGAAACACCATGAGCTTGCTGCTGGAAGTCTGCTGCAATTCCGCCAGGGATGCCATCGAGGCCGCGCGCTCCGGCGCGGACCGCATCGAACTCAACACCGCCCTTCAGCTGGGCGGCCTGACCCCCGGCGTCATCTCCCTGCTCACGGTCAAGGAGCAGGCCAGGGTGCCGGTCATGGTCATGATCCGGCCCAGGGACGGCGGGTTCTGCTACTGCCGGGATGAGTTTCTCCTAATGAAGGAAGAAGCCGGCCTTCTGCTCAACCTTGGCGCTGACGGCATTGTCTTCGGCTGCCTGAACCCGGACGGCACCGTACAGATGGAACAGACCCGGCAGATGGTGGAACTGGCCGGCGGCCGTCCATGCGTCTTTCACCGGGCGCTGGATCTGTGCCCGGACTGGAAGCAGGCGCTGGACGCCCTGATCGTATGCGGCATCACCCGGGTGCTCACCAGCGGACAGAAGCCCACGGCCCCGGAAGGCGCGGACTGCATCCGGGACATGATCCGCTTTGCCGGAAAGGACCTGGAGATCCTGCCCGGTTCCGGCGTGCGCCCGGAAAACGCCGCGGACCTGGTCAGCCGCACCGGCTGCGGCCAGGTGCATTTCTCCGCCACGCGCATGTGCCGGAAAGGTCCGGACATGAGCGGATTCCCCGGGCCGTTTCCCCGGGTGGACGCGGACATGGTGCGCCGCATGCGCTCTGTCCTTGACAGCCTGTAGAAAGCATGCATGTATGCATGAATATCGGAATATGCCGTATGCAATCCCGCATGCACACCCTCCCGTTTTTTCACGGAACCTCTCCAATCCGGAGAGGTTTTTTCCATTTTCGCCATCTGTATTTCTGTTGCATAATTATAAATATTTGTCTGCATAATTATTGACATTCATGCAAAACGGGTGTATGATTCCGCCTGTACATCAGGAAAGGATGGAAGAAAGATGATGAATACCCAATACAAGAAGATCGTACTCGCCTACTCCGGCGGACTGGATACAAGCATTATCATTCCCTGGCTGAAGGAGAACTACAACAATCCCGAAATCATTGCCGTTTCCGGCAACGTGGGCCAGGCCGATGAGCTGGAGGGCCTGGAGGAGAAGGCCAAGAAGACCGGCGCCTCCAAGCTGTATG
>CAMNDE010000186.1:0-2691 GCA_946534895.1 uncultured Clostridia bacterium | reverse complement strand
GGAACAAGATCCTGGAAGAAGCAGCAGTCAGTGGCCTGGCAAAGGGTGCATGGACAGAAACAAAGGAATCAATCGACACCGTTTCTATGATTGACAGCAGAAAAGCGGGAATTGTCTCTGGAATAATATCCATAACTGAAATGATAAGAAACGGCTGAAGGCAGTCATCGATATGACGGTACGGCAGAAATACAGTGAGCAGGAGTGTCGGACGATTGGCAGTTGAAAGCATCAAAGTGAATGTAAACAAATGTATGTGGAGATTTTCAGCACAGCTGCTCTGACAGGAATAGCTGCAGTATTCGGAAAGGAATGCGGATTTTCCAAAAGACAGGAACAATCCCCTGAACAGAACGAGTATGTCGCAGGCAAAGCCTGTTCTGGAAAACAGAGTTTACTCACGGGAACACCATATGAGCTGTCGTGTCACAAAACAGTGTGTTTTTTCCCGCTGGGAAGGGGTCATGGAATTGACAAAAGGGACAATGATGAATTGCCATGAGATTTCGCTATTCGTTTACTGGCAACATTTGGGAAGGGAAAATTGCAGCCATATGAAAAAGGGACAAAAAAATCCATGGATATCAGAACAGAAAATGACTGAACGGAAAAAGAAATATAATCCATATGGAATGCTATTGAAATAAAATGGCAGACTTTATGCCTGCATGTATTTGAAATAGAGGAAATGAAAAATGGCAAAGATCAGAAACAATGATTCCGGGAACCTGTTCGATTCGATGCAGAATCAGAGCTTGGCTGACAGTGCACTGAGAGACAGAAAACAGCGCAGAACCTACAGGAAAGTGTGTTCTGTGCTGGGAATTGGGCTGTCCATTGTCATGTTTTATACACTCATGAAGCCTGCTATTACCATGGAAACGAATCCGGGACAGGATGCGCCGCAGCTGATCTGCCAGATGGAAGAGCATGCACATTCCGATGCATGCTGGGGCTATGATCATGAAGAATCGGAACCGATATACGCTGTCAGTCGGGAACTGGACTGCCAGTTTGTTCCGCATGCCCATACGGAAAGCTGTTATGATGAAGAGGGCAGCCTGATATGCGGCATTTCTGAATTGTACTTTCATGTGCATGATGAGAACTGCTATAGCCAGGGGAATCTCGTCTGCACCCTGGAAGAGCATATCCGTGAAGAAAGCAATGCGGAAGTTCCTGTGCTTGTGTGCGGACAGGAAGAACACGAAGGACATACCCACAGTCAGGACTGCTATACGACTACGTGGTTTACAGATGAGGACCCCATCTGCGGACTGGAAGAAAGCGGACCGCATGAGCACACGGAAGAATGCCTGGGACTGGTGCTGAACTGTGAGAAGGACCACGAGCATACGGATGAGTGCTTTACCGTGGGGGTGACCTGCGGGCTTGAAGCAGGTGAAGGACATGTGCATACGCTGGAATGCTATCCCTCCATCCGGGAACTCAACTGTGATCTTGAAGAAACCGAAGGGCATACACATACGAAAGACTGCTATGTCATGCAGAAGGTGGAAACGGAAGATCATATTCACAGTGACGCCTGCTATGAGAACGGAAGACTGATATGCGGAAAAACGGAAGTATGGTCCCATCAGCACACGGATGCATGCTGGCAGGAGGTTCAGGTGCTGGTGTCCGGCGGACATGTTCATAATGAAGAATGTGCAAAGGTGCTCGTCTGCGGTCTTCCTGAACATGAGCATACGGAAGCATGCTATCGTGGAAATGCGGAAGATATTCGTAAGCTTTTGACCGAAAATGATACGGCGGCCGGTGAAGAACTGCTCAGTGAGGAGAAGCCGGAGCAGGATCAGGAAGAATCGTCCGCTGGCGATGACGTGGCCATGGAAGCCGCGGGCGGGCAGCCTGAAGAGAAGGAGAACGGTGCCGTCGATCAGGCGGAAACACAGTTGAGCGATCAGGAAGCTCTGGAAACGAACGGAGAATCTTTATCAGAAGAAACCCTGGCGGGAGACGAAAATGATCTTCTGTGGGATGATGCATATGAGGAGCCCCTGGTGGTGGAAGTTTCAGGGGATGAATCATATGATCTTGTGGATGAAGACAATCCTGCTGCTGAAGTAAATGAAACTGAAGCAGAGGATGTGCCGGATTCCGAAAAAACGGAACTGGAGAATCAGGAGACAGCCGCTGCGGTGGAGAACCATCTGCAGGAAGATGCTGGCACTGCGGAGGAAACGGATGACGGGCTGTCTGATGCGGAAAAAGCACAGGAAGCCCTTGAGAGCAATGCAGATTCAAGCGGTGCACATGGGGACGATGGGGCAACAGAAGAATCTGAGGCATCTGCGGATGAGAATCTGGATGATACGCAGAAGGATGCGGACCTCACGGCAGATTCGTTCGGTGCCATTCACTTTGTATCGGATTTTGAAACAACAGAAGATGGCTTGTACGCTGTGAACCTGGGGCCGGATGACGGGGTAAAGGTCCAGGATATTCTGGCGTTTGCCGGCATGGAGACAGAAGCATATCAGCTGAAGAGTGATATTGGTTTCCTGGAAATGGGAGACGATTATTTTGCATGCCGTTTTGCCTTTGAGGATGGCATCGTTGTTATTACGGCAGGTGACCAGGAAATCCGTGTACTGTGCAGGTTCGTAAAGCCTGCGAACTCTGTTGACGGCAGTGAAGAACAGACCGTGGACCATGGCGCTGCGGAGA
>CAMNDE010000185.1:0-2763 GCA_946534895.1 uncultured Clostridia bacterium | reverse complement strand
CTCCTTTACTCAAGTCCGAATTCCTTGCATTTGCGCCAGAGGGTGGATTTGCTGATGCCCAGCAGTTCTGCGGCTTCCTTGCGGCTCTTGGCGCGCGACAGGACTTCCATGATCTGGCGCTTTTCAAGAACGCTGAGGGCGGGGCTGTCATATTTCTGCGTCTGGGCAGGGACCTGCGCGGCCTGTTCAATGGGCAGCACGGCAGCGATATCCGCGCCTGTGACGATGCTGCTTTCGCACAGCACAGCGAGCTGCTCGCTGATATTGCGGATCTCGCGGATATTGCCGGGCCAGCGGTAGGCGGCAATGCGTGCGGCGGCCTCGGGGGAAAGGCTGATCTGCTCCTTGCCGAACTTGCGGGTATAGTAATTCAGGTAATGCTGCATGATCATGGCTGTATCCCCGATGCGCTCACGCAGAGGCGGCAGCTGAACGCTGAGCACCTTCAGACGGTAATACAGATCCTCCCTGAACCGTCCCTGACGGATCATTTCCAGCAGGTCGCGGTTGGTGGCGCAGATAATGCGCACATTGATGGGAATGACCCGGTTTGCGCCTACGCGGCGCACTTCACGCTCCTGAATGACGCGCAGAAGACGGCTCTGAAGGGTGAGCGGGATCTCACTGACTTCGTCGAGAAAGATGGTTCCCTCATGGGCCGCTTCAAACAGGCCTTCCTTTCCGGTCTTGCTGGCGCCCGTGAAGGCACCGCCTTCGTACCCGAACAGTTCGCTTTCCATCAGGTTTTCCGGGATGGCCGCACAGTTGACGGCCACAAAGGGCCCGTGGGCACGCTCGCTTTCGTTGTGGATGGACTGGGCAAACAGTTCCTTGCCGGTGCCGGTTTCCCCCATCAGCAGGATATTGCTGTCCACATGGGCGAAGCGGCGGGCCTGCCGGATGGCGGTATGAATGGCGGGGCTTTCCCCGAGAATATCGTCAAAATGATAGCGCGCCAGGTGCCCGCTGACCCGCAGCCGGTCACGGAGCCGTATTTCGGCGTTGGTAATGCTCTGGGCGGCCTGGAAGGCGACCAGGGTGCCCAGACGCCTTCCGTCATGTTCCATGATCACGCAGTTGAGCACACAGTTGGTTCCGTTGATGCGCAGAATCTCATTGGTATAGCTTTCGTTGCCGCACAGGATGGCGCTCAGGCGGCCTTCGGGCAGGGCATGCTGCACGGACTGGCCCAGGCAGTCCTGAACCCGGCGTCCGAGGAGCTCCGCGGCGGCGGGATTGAAGGTGCGGATCATGTTGTCCTTGTCCACGGTGATGATGGCCTCAAACATATGCTCCACCGTGGAGCGGAACATGAGGCTGTTCTGCTTTTCCACCTGGGAAACATTGGCGCAGCGCATGGCCTCAATGATGGCCAGAAATACGGATTCCACGGATGAATAGATGAGCCCGGCAGGAATCCCGTGCTGTTCGCAGTAATCGCAGGTCCGGTGGCCGGCCAGGATGACCTTGCTTCCGTCGGCCACGGCCCGCTCCATGCCCTCGATCAGATCCTGGATATTGACACTGGCGGTGGGGTAGGGCTTTACGGAAACAGGAAACTGCTTTTCCATGAAATAGATGCTTCGGATGGTGTTGATGGTGCCCACCACGCCGATGGGCACGTTCCCGAACCTGGACAGGGCCATCTGGATGGAGGTGTCCATATCGCTGGCGGTGATGGGGATTTCCACCACGGGCGTGAGTACATTGCGCGCCTTCAGACTGGCTGCCGTGCCGCCGCGGGACACAATCACGTCCGCGTCGTAATGCCTGGACACAATCACCTCGGGCTGGATCTCGCAGTCCACGGTATAGCGCATATCCGTGCTTCTGCCGAACAGCCTTTCATACAGTGCCCAGGCGTCGTGCACCACCTTGACCAGCAGAGGATCCGGAACAACAAAAGCTATATGGGTCATAGGGAAAGCTCCTCCTTCATGTGGGCACGTTCAAATTTCTCAGCAGGCAGACGGTTATAATTATATATATGCGCAAACGAATTATTCAACCGTTCAAAGGAAAAGGGCTGCTGCGTCCTGCAGCAGCCCTCCGGGGGTTTGGTCCGGATTATTCGATGTAATCGGCCAGATAGCCGGCATACAGATTGTACTGCTCGCCGTAATAGGTTTCGGTCTCTTCAGGAGTCATGCTGGAAACGTTGACCCACTGCTTCACGGCATAGTCCTTCAGGCCCTGATTTTCCGCGACCTTGGCCAGGCCGGCGTTCATGGCTTCGATGACAGCATCGTCCACGCTGTTGGGAGCGGCCAGATAGAAGAACTTGGAGAATACCACGTCATAGCCCTGCTCTTTCAGAGTGGGGATGTCAGGAGCGCCTTCCAGACGCTCGTCGGCCAGAACGCCCAGGCACTTGAATTCGCCGGTGGCGTAGTAGTCCTTGACCAGACCGGCCTGGGTGCCGATGACGTCCAGACGGTTGCCGAGCAGTTCGGTGGTCTTCTGGGCGGCGGTGCCTGCGTCCACGATGGTGAACTCAACGCCGGCGGCCTGCTCGAAAGCCACGCAGTGCAGGTGGGTGAAGGAGCCGGTCTCGGTGGCAAAGCTGACTTCGCCGGGATGTTCCTTCATGTAGGCGACCATGGACTCCAGATCATTGAACTTGGAGTTGGCAGTGTTGATCACGAAAGCATTGGAATAATCCAGGAAAGGCATACCGGCAAGCTTGAAATCGTCCAGCACGTTGAACTCTTCATACATGCCGAGCATCTGGGTGATGCAGGCGCCGCTGTGATAGAACACGAA
>CAMNDE010000184.1:0-2768 GCA_946534895.1 uncultured Clostridia bacterium | reverse complement strand
TGTGGAGATCTGTTTGATCGCGGGAAAGAGGCAAAGGAGCTTCAGGAATTCATCGTGGAGAACAGGGCAGACCTGATTCTCATCCGGGGGAATCATGAAGACCTGTTTTGTGAAATGGTCGGTAAGGATCAGGGGCTGGCTTATTATCATCATGTGCGAAACGGCACCTATCAGACTGCACTGGCGCTGACCGGCTATGATGCCGCCATGGCCAGAATCCGGCACTGCGATTTCGCGGAGGCAGCCAGGAAAACACCGTACTATGCGGAAATCATCCCGTCCATGCTCGATTTTTATGAGACTTCCCGGTATATCTTTGTTCATGGATGGATTCCATGCTTCACACATCCAATCTATAGCAGGATGAATGAATGGCGGACTGCTTCTTCAGAGGATTGGGATCGGTCCAGATGGTTCAATGGCATGGATGCCGCTAAGGCCGGGGTGATCGAGGAAGGAAAGACTATTGTCTGCGGACACTGGCATTGCTCATATGGCCACAGCAATTTCGAGGGAAAGGGATCAGAATTTGGAGAAGACGCGGATTTCAGCCCGTATTATGGAAACGGGATCATTGCCTTGGATGCCTGTACAGGACACAGCGGCAAGGTGAATGTGATTGTACTGGAAGATGAATAAACACAGCCCAGCCGGGATGGGGACAATTCAAACTCCGGATTCCAAAGACGCTGCACTGACAACTGGCGCCGCAGTCCAAAAAGGAAGGCGTCAGCATGTATCAATACTGTGTTTACCTTCTCAGCCGGAACGGCGAAGTCCGGGCCTAACCCGGACCGGAGGAAAAATCTTTTGCATTTACATCTTGACACATTCCCGGGGGTGTGCTAATATCCACTCAATTTCATATGCAAAGGCTATGACGAAGACAGAACAGCGGAACGTTCCCCAGAGAGCCGGGGGTTGGTGTGAGCCCGGTGAACGAAAGCTTGAATTCCATCGCTTCTGAGCTGAAGATCCGAAAGGCGGCGCGAAACGCGCGGCTCGCCCAGTAGACATCTTCCGTGCAGGCTACGTAAGTGCATAGGACATGACAGTGTCTGAAAGGGGCGCAGCATCCAGGTTGCGCAATTTGAGTGGTACCGCGAGTCGACCCGACCCGTCTCAAAGAATGAGACGGGTCGTTATTTTTTTCAATGAGAGGAGCCACGAAGAACCATGAACACGCAAACCGACCTGAAGCAGCTGAAGGCCATTGCGACCCGTATCCGGGAGATGCGGGAGATCCTTGGCTGGACGACCGAGGATATGGCGCAGAAAACAGATTTGTCCGCCCAGGAATATGAGGCATATGAAGCGGGCGAGACCGATCTGCCCTTTACCTTTATCTATAAGTGCGCACAGACGTTCAACATCGAGCTGACAGAGCTGCTGGAAGGCCATAACGCCTATCTTTCCACCTACACCGTGACCCGCCGGGGCAACGGCGAATCCACCGCCCGGGAGGCAGGCATCGCCATTTCCAACCTGGCGCCCAAATTCAAGGACAAGATCGCCGAACCGTACTGGGTGCGCTATGAATATTCCGAGAAGCAGCAGAATGAGCCGATCCATCTGGTGACGCACAACGGGCAGGAGTTCGACCTGGTGCTGCAGGGAAGCATGAAGGTGCAGGTGGGGGACCATACGGAGATCCTGCACGAGGGGGACAGCATCTATTATAATTCCTCCCTGCCCCACGGCATGATCGCCGTCGATGGCAAGGACTGCGTGTTCTGCGCCGTGATCCTTCCCGGCGAGGAGAAAAAGACGGAAGAAATCCGGGTGGAGGCGGCGAAACCCCGGATCGCGGAATATGAGGGCCATCTGGTGGCGGAGAAGTTTGTGGACGCCACCGAGGACGAGTACGGCCGGCTGAAGGATATCCATTTCAAGAACACGGATACCTTCAACTTTGGCTTCGACATTGTGGACGGCATTGCCCGACTGTATCCGGACAAGCTGGCCATGCTCTATGTGGACAAGCATCACCAGGAAACCAGATTCACCTTCAAGGACATCAAGGACGCATCCAACCAGTGCGCCAATTACTTCACATCCCTGGGCATCGGCCGGGGAGACCGGGTGATGCTGGTGCTGAAGCGGCATTATCAGTTCTGGTTTGCCATGGTGGCGCTGCACAAGCTGGGGGCCATCGCCATCCCCGCCACCAACCAGCTGAAGGAGCACGATTTTGAGTACCGCTTTAACGCGGCCGGCGTCAGCGCCCTGATCTGTACCGCGGACGGGGACACCGCCGAGATTGCGGAGCGGGCGGCCTCCCGCTGCCCCAGCGTCAAAACGCTGATCATGGTGAACGGAGTCCGGGAAGGCTGGCATGATTTCAATCAGGAGTATCCTCTTTTCACCCGCCGTTACAGGCGCCCGGAGAATGCCTCCTGCGGCGACGATACAGCGCTGATGTTTTTCACATCCGGCACTACGGGCAATCCCAAGATGGCAGCCCATAAGCATACCTACGCCCTGGGACATTATGTCACCGCCCGGTACTGGCACTGCTGCGAGAGGGACGGGCTGCACTATACCATCTCTGATACCGGATGGGGCAAGTCCCTGTGGGGCAAGCTGTACGGCCAGTGGCTTTGCGAAGGCGCGGTGTTCGTGTATGACTTCGATAAATTCGATGCGGCGGACATCCTGCCCATGTTCGCGAAATACAATATCACCACCTTCTGCGCGCCGCCCACCATGCTGAGGATGTTCATCAAGGTGGACCTGGCCAACTACGACCTGTCCTCCATCCACCATAT
>CAMNDE010000183.1:0-2790 GCA_946534895.1 uncultured Clostridia bacterium | reverse complement strand
CCCTGTGAGTCCATCAAGAACAATGCGCTGGGCACCTACAAGACGGCCTACGCTGCCATGGTCAACGGCTGTGACCGGTTTGTATTGATCAGCACGGACAAGGCTGTGAATCCCACCAATATCATGGGCGCGTCCAAGCGTCTGTGTGAGATGATCATCCAGTCCTTTGACAAGAAGATCAAGGAAAAGCGGGTGCAGGATATTCCCCAGCTGTTCACGCATGTGGGCTATGAGAACGCGGACAAGGACGGCACTGGTGAGGTGTGGAAGCATGTGCACACTGAGTTTGTGGCGGTGCGTTTCGGCAATGTGCTGGGCAGCAACGGTTCCGTGATTCCGCTGTTCCGCAAGCAGATCGCGGAAGGCGGACCTGTGACGGTGACGCACCCGGATATTATTCGTTACTTCATGACGATTCCGGAAGCGGTGAGCCTGGTGATGCTGGCCGGCACCTATGCCAAGGGCGGAGAAATATTCGTGTTGGATATGGGCAGCCCGGTGAAGATTGAGAGCCTGGCCAGAAACCTGATCCGTCAGAGCGGGTTCAAGCCGGATGTGGATATCAAGATTGTGTATACAGGCCTGCGGCCCGGTGAGAAGCTGTATGAGGAAAAGCTCATGGCAGAGGAGGGACTGCAGAAGACCGACAATGAGCTGATTCATATCGGGCGGCCCATTGCCTTTGATGAGGATCAGTTCCTGAAAAAGCTGGGCCTGCTCATGGATGCGGCCTACGAGAATCGCAGGGATATCCGGGGACTTGTGGCTGGGATGGTGAATACCTACCATCCGGCGGACGTGGAACCTATTCCCCTTGAAGGGGAGACTGAAAAGCGGAAAGTCACAGAACCGGATCAGTAAAAAGGTTGGTTTCTTTTCCGAGAATTGCAGTTTCATGGCATGAGATGTGACCTGCAGTAACCGGCGGGTAGGGATGTCCGGGGAGTAGTGGATTGGTTAAGTGAATATCTGTTATTAGGTGGACATGGATCCTGAGTTCCAGGAAAGGAACAATGGCAGAAGGAAATTCATGAAATCCGGTCAGCGAGAAAGATGGTTATCATTCAGAAGCTAGGGCATTTCAAGAATCATGTGCTGAATTTCCAGAGGTGCCGGAATGATGCATGAGCTGCTGGAATGGTTAAGTGAGGTATCTGGTACACGAGGGAGGCGTTTCAATCACGTCTTCCTTTTGCATATTTTCGAAGGGCTGTTTCTCCCTTTGGTCCGGATAGAAAGATATAATGGACTGGAAAAGGAAACAAGGGATATGAATATTTGCGGGCGAATCTAATTGTCTTGATGATAGATGCCCGTGGTATATGTTCACGTCGGAATATTGTCCTTGGCAGATTTCGATGTGAATCAGCATAAACAGCAAAGAGGCAAAAGAAAAATGATTTCATGTTCGGACAGACTGCAGTATGTACACAGTGATATTCGCGGACCTTTGTATCAGGAAGCTCTCCGAATGGAGGCGGAGGGCATAAGTGTGCTGAAGCTGAATACCGGCAATCCGGGACGCTTCGGATTTACTCTTCCCAACTCAGTGCGCCAGGCACTGGCACTGCATATTGACGAGGCAGTGCCATACTGTGATGTGCGGGGCATGAAGGATGCTAGAAATGTCATATGCACCTATCATATTGGACGTGGGCTGCAGGGGATCATGCCCAATGACGTGTTCATCTGCAATGGCGTCAGTGAAGCGGCATCCATGCTCATGAGTGCCCTGGTGGGTACAGGGGAGGAAGTTCTGCTACCCTCACCATGCTACAGTCTCTGGTCCAACAATACATACCTGAGCGGTGGGATTCCGGTTTTTTACCGCTGTGATCCGGACAATGCATGGAATCCGGACATCGAGGATATTGAGCGCAAGGTTACGAATAAAACCAAGGCGATCTTGGTCATCAATCCCAACAATCCCACGGGTGCGGTCTATAGTCATGATACGCTGGTGGCCATTGCTGATGTGGCCAGGAGGCATCACCTGGTGATGCTGGCGGATGAAATCTATGACCGCCTGATCATGGATGGCCTCAGACACGAGTCATTGGGTGCCATTGCGCCGGATGTGCCTTGTGTTACGTTCAACGGACTTTCCAAATCCCATATTATCTGTGGGTTCCGCTGTGGGTGGATGGTGTTCAGCGGGCCCAAGGGCGAGCTGGACGGAGTCAAGGAGGGCGTCATGAAGCTGGCCAGCATGCGGCTGTGCGGCAATGCGCTGACCCAGCTGGTCATTCCGGCAGCTCTGGTGGACAGCGAAAGCACCCGGGAGATGCTGGTACCGGGCGGAAGGCTGTTTGAGCAGAGAAAGGCCACCTGTGAAGGCCTGGATCTGATCGAGGGTGTGACGTATGTGGAGAACAGGGCGGCCTTCTATCTGTTCCCAGGGCTAATTAAAGAACAGTTTGATTTTGAGGACGCACAGGACTTTTCCATGAAATTCCTGCATGAATACCATGTGCTGGTGATCCCGGGATCCGGATTTGACTGGCATGAGGATATCCGCTTCCGGATTGTCATGCTTCCGGAACCGGATGTGCTGACCAAGGCCATGAATGACCTGCGGCATTTCCTGAACCATCACAGACGCTGAGGCCGGAGCGGATCCGGAAATTGACAGGCTGGTTTTCTTAAACCTTCGATTTGACTGTACGGCTTCGTTCGCTTCCTTTGTCGGCGGCTCAGGAAAGTTCTATGTCTGGCCGGACATGAAAGGGAAAAGCGTTGACATACGGGAGAGAATCGCAGGTGCTCAAATACGATGAAGACAGCGGGGCG
>CAMNDE010000182.1:0-2822 GCA_946534895.1 uncultured Clostridia bacterium | reverse complement strand
AGGATGGAGCGCAGCGGCGCGCGCAGATATCTGGCCAGAAGCCATGCAAGGTAGATCTTCACCGCGTCAAAGGGCAGGAACGGGAATACGCACAGGCTCAGCGATTCCACAAGTCCTGTATGCCTGAGCACCATGAACCACACCGTGCCGAACGCATAGCATACCAGCACGCCGAGCACCATGGACAGGATCTGCAGGATCCAGCTGTCCCGGCTTTTCTTCAGCAGCAGGCCAATCACCAGCACGCAGGGAATATAGCCCAGAATATATCCGCCGGTCACCCCGAACAGTTTGGCCGGTCCCCCGCTGAACCCTGAAAACACCGGCGCGCCGGCAAGTCCGAGCAGCATATACACCAGCATGGCTGTCACCGCCCTCGACGGGTTCAGGAGCAGCGCACACAGAAGCACCGGAAGAAGGGACAGCGATACCGGAACCGCACCGATGGGAATGGTGATCTGCGCGCAGATGGCCGTCAGTGCTGCAAACAGTGCCATGACCGCCATGTTCCTGGCCGACCAGAAATTGTTTTTTTTCATACATCTTGCCTTTCCGTAAACCAAAATTAAGTATTCCGTTTACGGATTCTAGCATGATCTGTTTTATTGTCAACTCATTTTTCCAAAAGAGTTTACCGAAAATCTTCAAATGTGCAGACAAAAAGCCGGGAAAATCCCGGCTTTGCCATGCTTACTGAATTTCCACAACGGAGAGGCTGCGCACAAGGCGTCTGCTGTTCTCATCGCCGAACACGATCACCTGCACGCCCTGCGTGCCCTTGTCAATGCCTTCCAGGGCCTTGCCGTCCATCTGAACCGCCAGATACAGATGACCGCTTTCCCGCATTTCGTCCCCGGTATACTCCGCCTCGAACTGATCCGCAGACACCGCCTTGATGCCGGTGACCCCGGACACATCGATGTTCTTCTCCTCCAGGAGCGTTTTCAGCTCCACGCCGCGGTAGCTGTGGCTGAAATGCTCACCCTTGCCATTGACGGTTTCCCCCTCAAAGTCCACCCGGTCAAGGCTGGCAATGGTGACGGGAATATCCTTTCCCTCAAAGCGCAGGGTGATGGCTCCGGCCACTTCCCCGGCCATCTGGCTGTTGCGTACATACATGCCCACGCCAAGAGCGGCGGCAATGAGAAGAACGGCAACGATGATCATAAGATTTTTCCTGTTTTTCATGAATGCATTCCTCCTGTTTTCAATAGAACCCTCAGTCGACCGGAAACCATGTGAGCACAGTAACCGCCGATCATCCCGGATACGCCGGCAAGAAGAAGCCAGAGCATCAGGGAGGCGCCGCGCAGGTGAAACACCAGAAGGCTGCTCACCACGGCGCTGGTCATGCAGGAGAGAATACTTGCACTGAAACAGAAAAACAGATCCTGCCTGCGCATTTTCCAGGCCAGCAGGTCAATTATCACGCCCGGCAGCGTATAGCTGAACACGGCCATGATGCCCTGATAGCCTGACATGCCAAGGGCAATCGCCAGCAGTGACTGCACAAATCCCATGAGGGTACCTGCGCAGGCCGCTCCTGTCATCTGCTTCCCCACGATCAGAAACGCCATGGACAGTCCCACGGCGGCACTGCCGCCGGGTATGCGGAAAAAGTCCGTCAGCGTGTTGGTCAGCGGGGAAATGATCCGCTTGGAAAACAGCCCCAGCACAAGGCAGAACGCCATGACCGCCAGGTCCCTGGGCGAAATCTTATTCATGCATCCGTCTCCTTCTCAACCACGGAAAGCCATACCGTTTCCCGTATGACTCTTAGCACAGATGTGCACGGCCTGCGGCTCATGACAGAGCGTTTTAGATCTGCAGGCTCGGAAACTGCATTGATTGTTGTTCAGGCCCGGACAGATGTCCGTTCCTGGCGCATCCGCTTTTCTTCCCTGCCGGAACAGTTCCGAAAGCTGATGCCTTAGTATGCTACCTCATTTTTCCGTTTTATGCAATCCGTCCTTCCGCGCGCACACGCCCTGAAAATGACATGGAAAATGACACATATTATAGTAAGACTTCCGGCCGGAAATCTCTTGTTTCCCCATGAAGACAGTGTTATAATCCCGGCGGATATGGATATCCATATCCAAGAGAAAAGGAGCGACTGAAATGGCAAAGGTTAATCTCATTTCCGGTTTCCTCGGCGCTGGAAAGACCACTCTGATCCGCAAGCTGCTGATGGGAAGCCTGAAAAACGAAAAAGTGATTCTTCTTGAAAACGAATACGGCGAAATCGGCGTGGACGGCGCCTTTATGAAGGATGCCGGCATCACCGTCACCGAGCTCAATTCCGGCTGCATCTGCTGCACCCTGGCCGGCGATTTCCAGAAGGCCATCGATGACCTGCTGGACCAGTATCATCCGGACCGCATCATCATCGAGCCCACCGGTGTCGGCAAGCTGAGCGAAATCATTTCCGCCATCCGGGATGCTGAAAAGCGTCATCCCGAACTCGAGATCGGCGGCTGCGCCACCGTCGTGGATGCAGGCAAATGCCGCATGTACATGAAAAACTTCGGCGAATTCTTCCTGGACCAGGTAAAGTCCGCCTCCACCATCATCTTCAGCCGCACGCAGCTGCTGACGCCTGACCGTGTGGAAAAGAGCCGCCTGCTCATCGAGGAAGCCCATCCCGGCGCCCGGATCATCACCACGCCCTGGGATGACATGGAGCCCGATTTCATGATGGAAGTCATCGAGACGGGCAAGCCCATCGATCTCCATCATGATCATCATGACGAGGACGAGGATGAGCACGAGCATCATCATGACCATGACCACGATGAGCATGACGAGCATGAGCATCATCA
>CAMNDE010000181.1:0-2839 GCA_946534895.1 uncultured Clostridia bacterium | reverse complement strand
GAGTGGGGCGAAGAGTTCTGCCATATGGTCAACGGCGTCAAGGTCTTTGCCATGGGCGGGGATTACATTCCCGAGGACAACATCTTTTCCCGCGTCACGCCTGAGCGTACCAGAAGACTGCTTGAGGATGCCGCTCTTGCCAATTTCAATACCATCCGTGTCTGGGGCGGCGGATACTATCCATCCGATGCTTTCTATGACATCTGTGATGAGCTCGGTCTGATGGTCTGGCAGGATCTTATGTATGCATGCTCCTTTTATGATCTTACGCCTGCGTTTGAAGAGAGCATCCGTGTGGAGACTGTGCAGCAGGTCCGCCGGCTGAGAAATCATCCCTCCCTCGCGCTGATCTGCGGAAACAATGAGATGGAGGGCTTCATGGCCCAGGCGCTCACCGCGCTGGAAATCAATTTTGATCCCCGCCTGATGCCGTCCAGAGCCTATACGGCTGAAAACACACGCAGAAGCCATGTCGCGGACTACATCAAGATGTATGAATACCTGCTTCCCGGGATTGTGAAGGCAGAAGCGCCTCAGACGTTCTGGTGGCCGTCTTCCCCGTCTTCCGGCGGAGCCTTTGACAATCCGTCAGACTTCAATCGCGGCGATGTGCACTACTGGGATGTATGGCATGGGGAAAAGCCGTTCACGGAATACAGGAAATATTATTTCCGTTACGCTTCCGAATTCGGTTTCCAGTCCTTCCCGTGCCTGGAGACGGTGGAAAGCTTCACGCTTCCAGAGGACCGGAACATTTTCTCCCGGATCATGGAACGGCACCAGCGGAACAAGGCTGCGAACGGCAAGATTCTTTCCTATCTCAGCCAGACATTCCAGTATCCCGCTTCCTTTGACATGCTGCTCTATGCCTCCCAGCTTCTTCAGGCTGAAGCCATCCGCTACGGTGTGGAGCACTGGCGCCGCCACCGCGGCAGATGCATGGGTGCCATTATCTGGCAGCTCAATGACTGCTGGCCTGTTGCTTCCTGGTCCTCCATCGACTACTACGGCCGCTGGAAGGCACTGCATTATGTGGCCAGGCGTTTCTTTGCACCTGTGCTTCTCAGCGTGCATGAAGAGGGCGAGCTCTCCCAGAATCCTAAGATCAATGAGTTCCATCCCGAGCCCATTGAGCGCAGTGCCCGCATGAACCTGAGCAACGAGACCATGAATCCCGTGTCCGGAACTGTCCAGTGGGCGCTTCGTGATGCCTCATCCGCAGTTCTGCAATCCGGTTCCTTCCCTGTGACCGTTCCCCCGCTGTCCAGCGTCTGGCTCCCCACGCTCACCTTCCCGGAAGCGGATCTCAACCGGCATTATTTTTCCTGTGAATTTGTTTCCGATACGCCGGTCGCTCCCTCAACCGCCCTGTTCTGTGCGCCAAAGCATTTCTGCTTTGCAGACCCTCAGCTTTCCGCGGAAAAGAATGGAGATACCATCACTGTACACGCAGCTTCCTATGCACGGATGGTGAGAATCTCATCGGAAGACCCGGATCTGCTGCTCAGTGACAATTACTTTGACATGAACGCAGGAAGCTGCTCCGTCCGTATTCTCAGAGGAACGGCAGAGCATATCAAACTGCATTCCGTGTACGATATCCGCTGACCCTCATCCGGCCTGCGCGCCGCGCAAAAGTGCGTTGCGCGTTCACCCATGAAATGGAAAAGGACAGCCAGCCTTCTTCAGGTCTGACTGCCCTTTTTCGCATCCATTTCTTTTCTGCGATCCGCATCTGTCTTAATCCACGCATCCAGCGTCTGCGGCCGGTATCCGCTGAACATGCAGAAACAGTTGATCATCTCACACGGGATCGGCTTCCCGGTATAAGGATGCAGCGTCCCTTTCATGCCCCGGATATAGCGGTGAACCAGTTCCTCATCATATGTGTTGTGCACATGCCCGTAAAGCATGTAGGCAACCGCGTGCTCTCCGGCTGTCCGGTACTGTCCGTTATAGCACATCATGGGGTAATGGCTCAGAATGACTTTCCGCCCATGATCCCGGACTTCAGCATACGGCTGAATCCATTCAAACCTTGACCGGTCAAACGTACGGTCGTCCAGAAACCTGTGATCGTGGTTTCCGATGATCAGGTGAAGCTTTCCGGTAAGCGCCTGCGCAATCTCATTGGTGTCAGCCCCGCCGGCCATGGAAAAGTCCCCGATGATGAACACTTCATCTGCGGGATGCACTTCAGCATTCCATGCACTGACCATGGCAGCGTGCATACTCGCCAGATCACGGAACCCTCGCTGATCCATCTGCCGGTTCAGGCTCTCATGATAGAAATGAAGATCCGAAATATACAGTTTTCTCGGAGTGATTTTCCGCGTCACCGGATACGCCCTGCGGATCTCCGCTGTTCTTTCCAGCACATCCGGCGGCAGAACAGCTTCCCCGGGCTGCGCAATGCCGAACTGCCGGCCCAGCATTCCCCCTGCAGAAGCAGCAGCAAGCTCCAGAATGGACATGCAGGTCTGTACATTCCGGTTCAGCTTTGGATTTTCACGCGTTTCGGCTTTTTCCAGCTGTTCCATGGTTTTCTGCACCATCTTGTGTACAGGTGCATCCCCGCAGACCTGCATGGTCAGCTGCAGAAGCTGCATCACCTCAGCATGCTCTGTCACCCTCCGGTCACTCCTTCTTGCCGGAAAACTGTCAGTCAGGCGGCTCACTCTTCATCCATCAGCATAAGACCGCAGGGACGGTTTTCCCCGCCGTGCACCATGGCAATGAATGAACGCACCTCGTCCATGGAATAGGCATGCACCGTATACATGTATCTTCCCATGGTTTCCCACATGAGCTCGGGCATTTCCTCGCACATGGCCATGCG
>CAMNDE010000180.1:0-3199 GCA_946534895.1 uncultured Clostridia bacterium | reverse complement strand
AAATCTCGCTTTCAGTAATTCCAACATCTTACACACCTCTATAAATTCCGATTTGCCGCTCCGTAAGCTTCAGGATTCTTTGAAAAAAAGATCGTTTCCCCCGGATCCAACTGTATTGCTGCGTTTTCCCCTTATGAATGGGAGGACGACGCTGCAGTCGCAACTGTAGTAGACGCTATGACCGCACACATGGCCATCTGCTGCGCTATGATCAGCGCAATCGTTCCTGACAGAGCCGCCGTATCCACTGCGCCGCGCGGCACATATTCATCCGATACGATCATTGCCGCATGCATCAGACGGGTTCTCCTGTCAATCCCGAAGATGCCATACCCTTTCTGCTGCTCCAGGAACGCGTCGACTTCCATCATATCCTTCACCAGCGCACCGGGATCCGCGTCCAGCATGGCCAGGGCGGCCAGTGTCGCCAGTTCATGGTGCTTTCCGTATTTCCCGTTGTTCTGCCCGATCATGTCATAAAGCGTGAAGACCTTTTCACATTTTATATCCGCGCGCTCTTTTTCCATGGCCAGAATGTGCGTCATGGTCTGCACGCAGTTGCTGTCGTGAAAGCGTTCCTTCAGCACGCTGTAGCATGCTTCCATGTCTGAGATCAGCGCATCGTCCGACTGGTCTGACCAGGCCATCATCAGCGCAAAAATGCTGTCTTCGGAAGACGTCAGGAAAGGGTGCTCGTCTTTCATGAGGCGGTAGATCCTCCTGCCGCGGTCCACCCGTTCCTCCGTACAGTCCTGCCCGGAGAGCAGAAAGGCAGCCAGCGCCAGATAGTCAGACCCGGAAAACTGTTCCCGCAGCATCTGATAGACCTTTTTCGCCTGGTCGAATTTTTCCTCCGGATGCTCTTCCATGGAAAGCAGGCAGGCCAGCGGAACACGGATATGTCCCCGGAAGGATGAAAAGATCCCGGTTTTCTGATTGATCAGGTCCCGGCAGGCCCGCAGCCTGTCCTTATCCGGAACGGCACCCGCTGCGCAGAACAGATTGGCGCAGACCGGCGGCAGATAGCTGCTGTCCCATTTGAACGCATCCCGGATCTCATCCCGGCTTTCGATAAACTGACGGCACAGTGTTTCAAGGGAATCTCTCATGTGTAGTGAATCTCCTTTTTCTTTTTCATATCTGAAGGTAACCCGGGGATGTCCTGGCAGGAACGTTCCTGAAAACCGGCAGCGCCTCAGCCTGGAAGAAAGCCGGAGCACAGCTGCCGGCTTTCCGTCCTGTGGAAGCATCCCCCTCAGTGTCCTCACTCATGTTCGATCTCATAGAAGTTGAAGATATATACGCCGCTGGCTGAGACGGCATAGGTGGTGATGTGATCATGAAAGTACTCCAGGCCCAGGGGTGTATAGCCGGACACATCACTCCCGGCGCAGATAATGTTCCACCCGCCGCAGGCCTTCCGGAGTGTCCACTGGCTCAGCCCGCCCTCCGCCATCTCCTTTTCAAGGCTCATTCCGCCCCTTGCCCCGCTGGTCAGTCGGATACGTAGGTCTGGGCCGCACCGGCGATGGCGTTGACGGGCTCCACCACTGCTTTTCGCATCATCCGTACGAGAATCCAGGTGATCAGTGTCGTGACCAGCAGAATGGCAAGCGTAATCGGTGCCGCGAATTTGTTCATATCGGCGAGCAGCGCCTGCATGGCCACATCCACAAACATGTATGCGACCATCCTGCCCTCCTCATTCGCCACGGGAATCACCACCGTACAGACCAGACCCGTTTTATGGATCAGCCTGTACTGAAGCAGTTCATCCTCCTTGTTCCAGTTATGAAAGGCCCTGAGGAATCTTGCCGAAACGTCCTTCCGGTCGCCGGGCTTCTGCGGAGCATTCCCGCCCGCGTCCACAATGACGATGAGATCACCGGTCTCCGGATCCGGTATAGCAAGACTGACATCATGGACATCCGTGGATTTGCAGTAGGACGCCAGCATTCCCTCCAGATAATAATAGGGGCGGTTTTTCTCTATCTCCGCGTACAGTGACCGATAATTCTCCGGATCCATGTCTTCCCTTTCCGCCTGTGTGTAAGCGGAATAGACGGAGAGAATGTCATCTGTCAGGGTATCAAATTCAGAGCCGTGACGGACAGCGATCGATACCTGCTTGGCAGCATTGCTCGCCAGGTGCTCATATTCCCTCACCAGGATCAGACCGTACAGCGTAATGCCGATGACCTGGATCAGCATTCCGAGCAGCACGCAGCTGATGGCGACGGCACGGCGCACCTTCCTGGACAGGGGACCTGCGTTTCCTGCTTTTCCCCCTGGTCTGCTTCGGATTCCGCAAGCTGTCCTGCATGGACGCCCTCCTTTCCTTCCTGTCAGATCCTGATTGTCAGCACATGCAGGCCCGTCATGCTCTGATATGCCGCATTCCCGGCCGCAGTGTGCACTTTTCTGATTCCGGTATTCCGGAAACGGGTTCCGCTTTCCGCCTGTCCGTTACACTCCACCGGACTGAAGGGAACACCGTCATTCCTGATATAAAAATCATAGCACAGTTGGGAGTACAGCCGCAAGAGCGGATTTGCCCATGTGATCGCATTGCCGCGGCATCCATACGATTCCGGAAGCGGTATCGCCATTTACACAGGAAATGATCCATGAGGCACCCGTACAGAAAGAGAACGATTTTCGTTTGACATTATGGGGAGGAAACAGGTATGAAGAATATGAAAAAGGAAATGAACAAGATGGAGATGGACATGAACGATCTGGTGAACGCCAGCGGCGGCGCCATCAGCCAAGCTGAGGAGGGTGAGATGAAGAAGTCCTTGCGCAAGGCCAAGGCCGAAGACAAGACCTATGAAGAGTGGCTGGAAACCAGCATCTATCGCGACTTTATGAAAGGCTGCTCCGGAATCAGAGCCATCCAGAAATACATCTATGATACGCTCTGATAATCAGCAGGTGTGCAGACAGATACACAGCCGCCTGAGGGAAAACCTGGCGGATCGCATCGCAAAGCCATGATTGCGCAACCCCTGGCATAAATAAAGAGATTTCGGCCACTGAGCAGTTGCCGCATGAAACCGCATTTCGATGCGGTTTTTTCTTGTGCGCCTTAGGCGTGAAAAAAGGAGCGCCGGTTATACAGCCGGCACTCCCCGTGCATACATCCAATCGTGGTCAGCCCTTCAGGCTCCTGTACAGATCCAGGTACATGCTTGCGGAA
>CAMNDE010000179.1:0-3265 GCA_946534895.1 uncultured Clostridia bacterium | reverse complement strand
GCGTTGAACGGGATGCGGAAAAACTCCGCTACTATCTGCTGCTTGATGAACTGACCTGACATGGAATGACAGAGAGAAAAAGGAGGAAATAACCATGCTTGAATACAGACTGGTCTATCTGAACAAGGGAATCTCCGGATCCAGGGAAAAGGATATCCAGAAGGCCGAGGACGGGATCAACGAAATGGTGCGGCAGGGCTGGACGCTGCAGGAAATCGCCACGCCCGCCGACGGCGCCGGTGCCATGATCGGCGTGTTCTATAAGGAAAAGAAACTGTAACGCGCCAAAGCTTACAGGCAGAACGTGTGCACGCGCTGAAGAAAGTCCGGCGCTTCCTCGTACAGGCCGTGACCTAACTGGTCATACATATGAAGACGGCAGCCCGGGATCTGTGCTGCGATCTCCTCGGAGGCCGCGCCGGTCACAATCCTGTCCATGTGCCCGCCGATCACCAGGGTCGGGCAATGGATCTCATTCAGCCGGTCAAGGGTATCGTGCGTGACGCAGGAACGGGCCTGGATCAGAAAGCGCTCAAAGGATTTCGGCCGGCCGATGCTGCCAAGAAGTTTGTATTCCAGCCGGGATGCCTTCAGCCGCTTTTCCGAGTAGGAGCGCTCCGCCGTGTCCAGCATGATGCCCCGGTAATCTCCCTGCTCCGCCATGGCTGTCCAGCGGGCAATCACGTCCCGGATGGTATCATTGGGCCGGCACAGGGTCACGGTGAGCACCAGCTTTTCCACCCTTTCCGGGTGGTCCAGGGCCAGCCACTGCGCGATCATGCCGCCCTGGGAGACGCCCACGACCGCGGCGGAAGAAAGCTGCAGGCTTTCCATGGCGAGGTTTACGTCCTCCGCCATGTCCCGGGTGGTCATGCCGGATGCAAGGTTCCGGCGCCTGCTGAACACGTAGACGGTAAAGTCGCGGCTCAGGGACCGGTAGAGAAACGCAAAGGGGAGCGCCGTGCCTTTCACGGTCTTCAGACCGTCGCCGACGCCGGGAATCATGATCAGTGTTTTCTGTCCGCGGCCGAACCGGATATAGTCCATGTCGCCGGTGGGAAGATGCGCAAGACCGTTATATGCATGCATCATGTTCTGCCTCCGTGGAATTGCTTATATGGTTGTATACGGCGCCCGGCCGGAATGTTCCTGCCGGGTGCCATTTTTCGCATGGAAGGAAAAAGCCTGTCTGGATGCGGATTGTCAAACCCGGGCAGAACATGTACAATCAGGGGAGGCTGAACACGCAGCCGGAAAGCGTTTTTCCGATCTTTTCCGGCCGCCCCGCCGGCAGAAAATGTTCAGGGGGTTGTCATAACGCACATGCAGAGCGGAAAAAAGAGAAATTCCATTTATCTGAGCGAGTATTTCATGGCCGCGGCATGCATTGCCGTGGTCGTTGTGGGGATCGCTGCCCTTGTTCTGTGCATCCGGCAGGGGGATTCCTTTGCTATCTTCGGACTCCTGGTCAGGCTGGTGACCGCCGTGGCCATGTACCAGGCGTTCCGGTTCTTCAAGTGGGACGTGGCCAAGGGACTCATGGGCGGCGCGCTGTTCTGCATCATGTATCATGAGGCGGAGCTGGTGCTTGTCCGGCTATGGGGCGTGGAGCATTTCGACACCTACCTTGCCGCTGGCGTGGAAGGCAGCATTTATCTGGCAGCTGCCGGCATGGCCTTTCTCATGACCGTGATCATTACCATCAACCATTTTTTCATCAACTACGCGATTCATGGCAATCCGAAGGACATGATCGTCAACCGCATTGCCATTCTCTTCAAGCTGGTGGTCTATATCATGCTGCTTGTCTCCAACAGCCGTCTGGACTTTGCCCGAGCGGTTCTGTGGACAAACGCTATGCAGTATCTGACGGACATGTGCCTCCTGCTTCTTCTGGTCAGCATCGAGTCCCAGTTTGATTCATTCAACGCGCTGCGTGAGGAACTGCGCAGGAAAAAGCGGGAAGGAAGGAAACGCGTATGACGATGCGGGAGCGGCTGTCCGGGATCTGGCTGATTTCCATGACCCTTCTGTCCCTGTTTGCGTATACGGTGTATTTCGTGGCCCAGATGAGCCTCAGGATTCTGCACACGGCGTATCTCACGCTGGCCATATGCCAGGTCATCACCCTGATCATCTACCTCTGGGGTCCTGAAAAGCTGAAGGCCAGGCCGCTGAAGGTGCTGTACCGCCTTCTGTACGTGTCTTCCTTCTTTGTCATCCCCGCCTTTCTGTTCATCTTCATGGGCCTGATTTCCCAGTATCATGTCCGGATTCCGGACAGCATTGACGCCTCTTCCATGTCTCCGGCCGAGATCCTTCCGGCGGACCATACCGTTGTCTACAATACAGGCGAAGTGTATGTGTTTTTCCCGGAGTACACGGAAGTGGAGCTGGTATGTCAGCACCGCCCGCCCAAGTCCGACGCGTCCATCACCTGGTGCTCCGGCGCGGCGTTCCAGCATGACGTGAGCCTGGGCTTTACCCAGGAGAATGTGGAGGGCGACCATGCGGTCAGAGGTGAGCTCTATCTGAGCCCGTACAACAAGTCCAGCTATGCCGCCTTCACCTTTGCGGACGGCCGGTTTTCCTTCGACTTCGACAACCCGACGGAAGCAGTCCGGAAGGCGGCCGAGGCGGGCGGAAGCGGGTTCATGCAGTTCGGCCTGATCCGGGACGGCGAGACGGTCATGCTCGTATCCCGGCCCCGGGTGCGCTGCTACAGAACGCTGGCGGAACTGAACGGCAATCTGTGCATCATTGATTCCGTCAACATGATCCGATTTGAGGACTTCATGGCAGAGCTCCACCGGCTCGGTGTGACCAATGCGCTGTATACGGACATGGGCGCCGGATGGAATTACTCCTGGTACCGGAACGCGGCCGAGAAGGTGATCACCCTCTTCAGTCTGCCGGTGCCCTGGTCGCATAACTGGTTTGTTTTCCGAAAATAGGCACGTATCAGGCAGGGATTTTGGGTCCCTGTCAGGGCTGTGCTTTTTCTGAAATGCCGGACAGACAGCGGACGTTTCATCTTCATATTCAGACTTGACACCATACACGATGCCATTATATAGTCTCCGGCGGACTGAGCTGTATGCCTTATCAGCCGGAACAGCGCAGCTCAGGCATGGGTGATGACGGGAAGATTTTGAAGAGGCAGTTTCTGGCAGGATAAAAGGAAGACGAATTCAGCCAAAGCCCCGGAACGTGAATGACAGAAAACAGGAAGCGGCCTGTGACCACTCCCTGTCAGTTCAGAAAA
>CAMNDE010000178.1:0-3280 GCA_946534895.1 uncultured Clostridia bacterium | reverse complement strand
CCCCGTCGCCGTTCATATACATCCATCCCAGGTTATACTGTGCCACGGGATCATTCTGGGCGGCGGAAAGCTTGAAATACGCCAGGGCCTTTTCATAGGATTGTTCCACGCCGATGCCGTGGACATACAGCATGGCCAGCATCGTCCGGGCGTTGGCATCCCCCTGATCGGCGGCCATATTCATGTATTCCGCAGCCTTTTCGTAAGACTGCTCCGTTCCCATGCCATAGTAATAGCTGATGGCCGTCATATACTGGCCTTCCGCGCTCCCGGCTTTCGCGGCCTGCTCATAATAACGGAAGGAAGTATCATAATCTTCCTGCTCGTAAGCATCCCGCGCAAGCGCCAGCCAGGTCTCCACCTCATTCCTTTCTTCCGCCGCTGCGGACACAGTGAAAACGATCAGCAGCAAAGCAAGGATCAGGCAGAATCGCTGTTTCAGAAGTTTCCTCATTGTGTTTGTCATTTTCATCTTAGCCTCCTTCTCCATGATGAAGAAAATATAAAGTGACTGTATCAGGCAAATCCCGGTTTTCCGCGATCCGTACAGGCCTGAATTTATCTTTGATGCAAATCAATAGCATCAACAATTTCGTAGCCATTATCTGCGGCTTGTGAAAACTCGATTCTTTTCACATGAGCGAAAAAAGGAATGAACTCCTTTCGCATCGCTTCAGCAATCACTTGTAAATCAATTTGCGGATTGTATATCAAAGTGGTATGCGGCTGCCAATGGTCATTGCCTGTCCAATGATCTAAAGATTCCCCCCATTGTGCCGCAATATCGTTATGAATGTCAAGAAGTGCATTTTCCTTTCGTGGAGTTGCTGCAATAATAGAGGTTGCACCAAGCACCTCTACTTTTTCATAATAAACAGAGAATGGTGCATAGGCGGAAAGGATTTCTTTACATGATGCAATAAAAGCGCTGTCATCTTCACCAACATATGCCGCAAGTGTAATATGTCCATATAACTTTTTTACCGTCATGCCAAAACGCTCTGTTACTTGCTGCAGAGCCAAAAGGTTCTCCCTCGACTGCGTATCAATCTTGGCAATCGCACATAACAACACTGTATTTACCTCTCTGGTACCAATCCCGATTTGCCGATCGTTCATTCCATTCAATGCTGACTTGGCTTCGGCAAGACCCGATTTTCCGCGGTCCATACAAACTGGAATTTGGCAGCGAATTCTTGCACCATGAATTCTGCCCGTTCAATATCGTTGTTTTACTTTGGCTATCAGAAAGACTTTTATGACCAGAAATGCAAAACAAATGATACCGGCATATGGCTGCCTCGTTGCAATAAATACTGTGACCGAGAGTATTGACAGCACGACCCCCGTAACAAGCCTGTGCCTGTTCCAGACCGATTTGTTGAAATGAGCGATGATCGCTCCACAGATCCCATTCAGGATCGTGATGCTTATGATCACGACAAACACAGTCTTCAGCCACGGAGCAATCCGGCTCAGCCCAAACAGGGATACCGTTTCGGGAGAGGCTGGGCCATTTCCAAACGCAGGTATGAACAGCAGTATGGCCAGAAGGATGTCCAGCGCATTACATATGAGCGAAATGTATTTGCTGGCGAACTCCTTCTTGTCGTTTTCTGCCACGGTGATCATCTCGTCCGAACAGATCAGATCGTCAATCGTTACGGAGAAGAACCGGGATATCTCTTTGAGCGAGTCGATACTCGGATACCCCCTGCCGGATTCCCACTTCGAAACAGCCGTTCTCGAAACAAACAGGGACTCAGCAAGCTCCTCCTGCGTCATCGACCTGCTTTTTCGTAATTCCTGCAGCTTTTCACTGAACTCCATTTGATGCCCCCGCCTTCAGATGTGTTTTCCTTTGACTGGTGTATCTGCCATGAACCGATAAATCATAAACAGACCGGAACTTAAGAAAACGGAGCCTATGATATCAGTTATCCAATGAACACCTGCGATCAATCTTCCGATCACCATGAACGCGGTGAATACAATTACAAATACTGCTACCGCTTTCCGTGCCACTGGATTTGCAATTCTTCGATCTGACTGATACTTCAATGTCGGCATCACCGTCAGGACCAGAAGCGTCGTTGAAGACGGATAGGACGCTTCCAGATTTCCATCTATCAGGATCGGCCTGTAATTGATCGGAACCATCTCGAACAGCAGGTAGCCCAGAATGACCACCACGTAATAGGCGCCCAGCAGCAGGATATCGAAATCGACTTTCAACAGGCTTCTACGTTTTACCAACTGGGCAAGTCCCAGCGTTCCAAAGCACATGCATATGATGATCGGGACAAGACCAAGCCAATCTGTAATCGTATAGACCAACAAATGTACACCGATCAGTCGGTGAAACCATACATTGACCGTCGCAAATCCGATTTCCGTTCCATTTGGGCCTGCATTCTGTATGTCGATATGCCGGATCAATACAGTCCATAGTGCAAAGGCCGCCAGCAGCACGATTCCTGTCAACAGTTCTTTTTTTCTGATCTCTTTCATTTTCAATCCATCCTTTCTGTGACGCTTGGTCAGACAGAGTGTAATGGACGGTCATGAAAAATGAAAGAATTGCTCCGTCACATCTGCGATACGAATCGTGTCATTGTTTTACCAGGGCTTTTTCCCGGCAGCAAGGGCTGTCCAGCCCTGCCTGTCATATCATGATATTCTATCTCTTCGACCTATTCCGGTTTTCCGGCTCATCGCTTTCGGATCGGGAAAAACATATAATCCTTCCCGTTTTTGGGGCAGGAATAATCGTACACGGCGCCTGCAAGCGGAATGCCGTTCTCTTTCATATATTGCCACATGTCAGAAAACGTATTGTTTCCCTCGCATTCGACGACCAGATAGTCGTATGCAGGAAGCACCCATTTGACCCATCCTTCCGGAGCCTCCGCGTCATCCCGGCACTCCGCACCCGCCAGATAAAGCCCGCGGCTGAAATCATCCCACGGCTGAAAGGAACGGGAAAAGTCTGTCATGGCTCCCCATATGCCGACGAGATTCCCGGATTCGTCTCTTTTGGCCAGATCAGCGATTTCATCAAAATGGGAATTGGCATCCTGCCAGAGCCGCTGGATGAAGCCGTCCCCATCCCGGGTCGATCCCTCTTTTCCGATCACCACAAACGAATCTTTGGACGCTTTTTCAATCTTCATTGCTTTCCTGCCTCCCTTCTGTGAAACATTATTGTATCAACGTCTGTGATCCTCATTATGCCATAAAATCATCGGCCGGTCAATTTGCTTTACATATTTCCGGCGGC
>CAMNDE010000177.1:0-3345 GCA_946534895.1 uncultured Clostridia bacterium | reverse complement strand
ATTTCTTCTGGAATGGCTCCGATTGGACTCGAACCAATGACACTCCGGGTATGAACCGAATGCTCTAGCCAGCTGAGCTACGGAGCCAGATGGTTGCGGGGGTAGGACTTGAACCTACGACCTCCGGGTTATGAGCCCGACGAGCTACCAAACTGCTCTACCCCGCGATAGCTTTGTGCGCCTCGCGGCGACAGCTGCTATCATACACGAGTCTCGCTGCTTTGTCAAGCGATTTTGATAAAAAACTTCGTCCAACTGTAAAACTGTCCAGGAAAGCCCGTCATTACTGCATTTTCAGGCATTTGCCCCGGGAATATGCAGTGCTTCCATTTCCGTGCATCAGATGAGAATTTCCCGTCCCAAAGCGCAAAATCTGCATTTGATTATTTGTCAAAAATGTGCAATAATCAACCAAATCATTCAGCGAGTGGAGAGAATTCCCATGTATCAGATTTTTGTCGTTGAAGATGAACTTCTGATCCGTCAGAGCATACGTAATACCATTGAGCACATGCAGGGCCCCTTTTCCTTCTGCGGAGAAGCATCCGACGGGGAAATGGCCCTGTCCCTCATGCAGGATCTCATGCCTGATATCCTGCTGACAGATATCCGCATGCCTTTTCTGGACGGGTTCGGGCTGATTCAGCACCTGAAGTCCATCATGCCATGGCTCAAGATCATCATTATCAGCGGGTACGGAGATTTTGAATTTGCCCAGAAAGCCATCTCTCTGGGCGTCGACCAGTATCTCCTCAAGCCCGTCCGTTCCGCAGACCTGATCAAAACCATTGAAAATGTGGCCCAGCAGATCGAAAGCGAAAAAAAGCATGCGGCTCTGCCCGACGGCCTCAATATGGATGAAGTGCATGCGGCTCTTCAGCAGCGTTTCATGTACCAGCTTCTCTACGGCGGTGCGGATACCGGCACACTGCTGAAGCAGATGCGCACACTCCAGCTGGATCTGGTGCGCAGTCATTACCTGGTGGCCGTATGTGAATATGAGTATCCCGGGCAGGACCAGAATCTGATCCGCGGTACCATACAGAAAGCACTGGAGAGTGCTGAACAGCTGCTCTGCTACTATAATTCCCCGACCCAGCTGACGCTGCTCGCCTATGACAATGATATGGAAGCCCTGAATGAACGGATTTATCAGGAAATCCAGATTCTGCGGCACCAGCTCAGGGACATCTGCCCCATCACGACCTGGGTCATCAGCAATGAAGTCCAGCGGCTCGGCACCATCTGCGATGCCTATAAAACCGCCTCGGACATGCTTCGGCAGATCAGTGCCGTTTCCGCCGGGCAGGTCATCAATGTCAGCGACAGCGCACAGATCACCGCTGACATCGTGCAGTTCCACAGTGTCTTCGGAGATGACTTTTTCCGCCGCCTGACCCATACCACGGTTCAGGAACTTCCTGCGCTGCTGGATGAGGCGCTGACCGGAAAGGACGGCGAACGGTTTCAGAGCATTCTCATGCGCTACAACGCACTGGTCGACCTCATGAAAATCACCGTTCAGATCATGAAAACCAATCTTCCCAATACCGACCACCGGGATATCGCCGCCCAGCTCGGTCAGGAATATGACCTTCTGCGCGCAGCCGAAAAGCCTGCCAGTTTCCGGGCAACCGCAGAGGCGATGCTGAAAAAAGCCCTGCAGATGCGCCAGGATGCACAGACCGATCTTCGGTACATCCACGTCATCAGCCGGGCCGAAAAATATGTTGCCGAACATTTCTGCGATCCGAATATGTCGCTCATCAGTGTAGCCAGGCACGTGGGCATGAGCGCCGCCCATTTCAGTACCGTGTTCTCCCAGAGCATGGGCAGGCCGTTCATCAGCTACCTCACGGCCATGCGCATCGAGCGGGCCAAGGAGCTCCTGGCAGGCACATCCATGAAGCTGTCGGATATCGCCATGGAAATCGGATACAATGAGCCGAACTATTTCAGCCATGTATTCCGCAAAATGGAAGGCATTACTCCCACGGAATACCGGAACAGCTGTGCCGCTCAGTAGCCCCGTGCGTCGATGATCTCCTCCGTAAGCGATAAAGCATCAAACGCGGTTTCCTCCACATAGGTGAACTTCGGGGGTGTCTCCCCTTTTTCCAGAAGTTCAATGACTGACTGCACCCTGGGCCCGTGGAGCGGATTGCATTCCACGTCCAGGCTGATCTCACCGGAGAGAATCATGTGAAGTGCCGTGTTGGCAGCGTCAAAGGAAATCAGCGTCACGTCCTTTCCAGGCTCAATTCCCGCCTGTTTCAGCGCTTCTATGGCACCGTAGGACATATTGTCATTTTCCGAATAAATCAGATTGAACGTCATGCCATCGGCCAGGACTGCTTCCATCAGTTCCTGGCCTTTTGCCTGTGTAAAATCCCCGGAACCGCGGAAAGCAAGCTTCCACTCCGGATGCCGCTCCAGCGCGGCGTCCAGCCCTTGTGTGCGGCCGATCTGCGCGCTGGACCCGATATTTCCCTGCAGATGCACAATGGACAGAGGTCTGTCCCCGAACCGCTCTTCCATCCAGGCCACAGCGGTATCGCCTTCCCGGCGGAAGTCCGATCCGATCCAGCACGAGAACAGATCCGTGTCCTCAACCTCAATCATGCGGTCCACAATGATGACCGGAATCCCCGCCGCTTTCGCCTCGCCCAGCACAGTCTCCCAGTTTTTCTCCGTGGTCGGAGCCAGCACAATATAGTCAACGCCCTGATTGATGAAATTCCGTATGGCCGTAATCTGCCGCTCCTGCTTCTGCTGGGCGTCATCCAGGATCAGCCGGTACCCGTTTTCTGCGGAAAGCGCCTGCTGCATGCTCAGGGTATTCGCATTCCGCCAGTCACTCTCCGCACCCACCTGGGAAAAGCCCACGACAATCAGGTTTCCGGGGTTCTCCTGTCCGGCATCCTGTGCGGGATCCTTGCATCCGTCAAGCAGGGCTGTCAGCAGCAGAAGCAGGAAGACCAGCCAGATCTTTCTCATCATTTTTCTCCTCCTCATCCTGGAATCCTTCTCCCGGTCCCGGCAGACGCACAGATACCACGGTTCCCACTCCCGGCGTACTCTCAAAGGATAGGCCGAACGGTTCACCGCAGTACAGCCTTATGCGCTCATGCACGTTTTTCAGACCGAGCCCGCTGTGATGATCATGGTACACGCCCTTCTGCATTTCCCTCAGGGTTTCCTCACTCATGCCTGCGCCATTGTCGCTCACACGGATCAGTATATGCTCCCCGTCCATTTCGCCCGTGATCCGGATCAGGCCGCGTCCCCGGCGGTTCTTGATGCCGTGGTACAGGGCGTTTTCAATCAGCGGCTGCAGGATCAGCT
>CAMNDE010000176.1:0-3368 GCA_946534895.1 uncultured Clostridia bacterium | reverse complement strand
AGTCAGATAAGAATCGGTCTCCTATACGGACAAATATACGCAGAGTGCACGGAAAAGATATGTAGTATGCAGTATATCTTTCCTGAAGCGGTAAAGGATATGACTGCAGTAATAAACAAAGAATGATCTTTTTGGACACAGAAAACTGTGAATCATTCTTAAAAAATCAGCAGAAAAAGCAGAATCAGGGAAAAGCGTAAATCGTTCTGTGCTGTCAGAAATTGCTATATACTAGGAAACTAAAACATACCACTAAAGGCGCAGGTCTCAAAACGTTTTTTATTTCCTGTCCAAAAGTACAATATGAGACTTGTGGGAAAAATACTATAATCGCAACGTAAACCCAAAGAATAAATTACCTGGATTTATGTTCGGGTATAGGCGAATAGAGAGGCTTGGATATGGCAGAGAACAGAACCCCGGATTCCGAAAACACATTTCAACCGATACAGAATCAGAACCTTGCAGACAGCGCTGTCAGGAACAGAAAGCAGAGTAGAACATACAGGAAAGTATGGCTTCTTTTACGGATTCAAATACAGCACAATGACAGAGCGTACAGCTGCAATGCATTGCATGAGACCTGGATCAACTGTTACATAACCAAATATATTCATAAAATAAAAGACACAGAGTACCAGAGTCTGATATAAAAAGAAATATTTATAATCACATAATACGGAGTGTGAACAAATCCTGCTGTACATGAAAAAGGCTCCATTGAAAATGTAAAAATCCAGTCTGAGAATCATGAATCACATAATCATATCGTTACAGTCAGATACATACAGCTTCTGATAACATTACAGAATTATGAATGCATTGCATAAAAATGCAATACCGGCAATTCCGTATCCCATCTCACGGGGGATGCAGGGCAGATGTCTGTTTTGAGACGGGAGGGACAGAAGTATTCTCCAATATTGTCACAACTGATGATAATACAGACACAAAGAAGTGTGTCCGCACAAATAGTAAAATATGTTTTCACAAGAAACACGAAACGTACTAATCATGATTGGTTTGCAATAAAGTCAGGAATTACTTGGGTTTTAATTGACTTACCAGGTTTATAGACCAAAGATCACAATATGATAGCAAAATAAATAACATTAAAAACATAGATGATTTCTATATAATCGAATTTGTGATAATGGATAAAATTGTCCTTTATGGATGTTTGCTTGAAGAAACCAAGTGTGAGTGAGGTGTGTTTATGTCCAGCAAGCGCAATGAACGATATGCCGTTGAAAATAATGAAAGACTTGACAGCAGCCAGGCTGCCAAGAATGCCCGGAAGCGGAACCGGGAAAGGAAGATTCTCAGGAACACTTACTCAGTGCTTGGAGCAATGGTGGCGGCATTCATGTTCTATACCATGATGAAGCCTGCCCTTACGTTGGAAAACGGCTCCGGTGACGGGAATCCGCAGCTGATCTGCGGTATGGAAGAGCATGTGCATACAGAAGCCTGCTGGGGATATGACCATGAAGAGCTTGAACCTGTGTATGTAACCAGCCGTTCCCTGAGCTGTGCGTTTGTTCCCCATGTTCACAGCGAACAGTGCTATGACCTGGATGGGAACCTGATATGCGGGATATCTGAAGAATACTGGCATGTACACGATGAATTCTGCTATGACCACGAAACACTTGTCTGTACATTGGAGGAACATGCTCCTGAAGAAGAAATGGAGGAAGTTCCGGTACTTGTCTGCGGACAGGTGGAAAGCCGCGGCCACACGCATTCGGATGCTTGCTATACAACCACGTATTTCACAAACGAACCGCCGGTGTGCGGAATTCAGGAAAGCGGCCCTCATACGCACAGTGAAGAATGCTACGGTCCTGTACTGATCTGCGAAGAAGAACATGAACATACCGATGCCTGCTTTGTGGAGGGGCTGATCTGCGGGCTGGAAGAAGGGGAAGGCCACGCACACACACTGGAATGCTATCCTTCCATGAAGCAGCTGGCCTGTGCTCTGGAAGAAACAGCCGGTCACACACATACAGAAGCATGCTATGCCCTGCAGATGGTGGCAAAGGAATATCATGTACACAGCGAAGCATGCTACACCGATGGAGTTCTGACCTGTGGGCAGCTGGAAATCAGATCCCATCAGCATACAGCGGAGTGCTGGCAGGATGTCCAGGTACTGGTCAGCGGCGGACATGTACATAATGAAGAATGCGTAAAGGTCCTGGTCTGCGGATTTGAAGAACACGTACACGGACCGGAGTGCTACAGCGGAAGCGCTGAAGCGGTTGAGGCGCTGATGCAGGAAAACAGCAGTGAGGAGGTTCTGCTTCCGGCGTCAGAAAAGGGCGGAGATTCCGCAAAACTGGTATCCGAGGAAGAAACGAAGGCGGCAGGAGATGACGGACAGAGTGTCCTGAATCAGGAATCGGCTGAACTTGCTGTGAATACAGAAACTGCCGGCAATGACGCATATACAGAGGAAGCAGTTCTGGAAGAAGAACAGGAAAATGCCCTGGCTCTTGTGGCAGAGGATGGTGAACTGGCGGAAGAAGCGGGAAATATCCCGGAATTTGATTCCGAAGCGTTTGATCTTGTGGGAGAGGATCCGGAATGGGCTCTTGAATCTGAAGAGTCGGAAGAGCAGCAGACAGAGCCTGAAGCACAGAGCGGTGCAGAAGAAAATGAGCCTGTTATGTTGGATGAATCTGCCCTGACGGGGGAACAGGCTGAAGATTCTTCTGAGACGGATCCGCAGGCGGTCTCTGAAGATGGAGATGCGGGACCGGACGTTTTCAGTCAGAATGAAGCGGTAACCGATCCGGAAGAAGAACAGAATATCGCAGGGGATGCCGAAACGGCTCCGGAAAATCAGGATGCTTCTGTTTCAGCTGCACAGGATCAGTTTGCACCTCTGAATTATGTGACCACTATAGAAAAATCAGAAGACGGACAGTTCTCGGTACAACTGCATACAGACGAAGGCGTCCGGGTGCAGGACGTCCTTGCACTTGCCGGTGTGGAAGCGGAACAGGTTTCCATTGCTTCGGATATCGATTTCCTTGAAATTGGCGAGGATTATTTTGCCTGCCGCTTTGCCTTTGAGGATGGCAGCGTGGTTCTGACCGCAGACGGCACAGAAATCATTGTGCTGTGTTCCTTTGCGTCTGAAACGGCTGAGCAGACCGTAGTGGAAGACGGAGAAGCGCAGCAGCAGGCGGAAAATCCGCTGGAAGAAGCCGGAAATTCCCGGAGCACAGCCGAAGCGCCTGATCAAGCGGATGCAGAAAACCTGAATGCCGGTATGGATGACGGGGAAGCGATCAGCGATTCTGTCCAGGTGGCCGGCGACGGAAGTGTGGATGCAGAGAATAACGGAAGTGCCGATC
>CAMNDE010000175.1:0-3414 GCA_946534895.1 uncultured Clostridia bacterium | reverse complement strand
TCCGCATACTCAATGGCCGCGGCAATATAGGGCGGAAAGCGCAGGATGTTGTCCAGGCTTGAGAACTGGGGATGCGAGATCACGATCACGTCATAAACATGGGTCACGATCCGGATATTCCGCTTCTTCAGTTCCGGATACAGCTCCGTGCGCAGCCTCAGGCAGGCTCAGACGGAATCGATGTCCAGAAATACGGGATCCGGATACCTCGCCATGTCATCCAGCGACAGGCTGTCCATGCACAGCTTTTCCACTTCCTCCGGCCCCCGCGCAGCGCCTTTCTTCAGGAACGCCGCCGCGTCCACCTGACGGTAGCCCATGCTGTCCGCGTCCTGTGTCAGGAGCACCAGACGTACCCAGGGCATCTTTGCCAGGCGCTCAATCACCTCAAGCGCCACGCGCTGAATGCCGGTGAGAAAACGGGTCTGGACCAGAATGGATATATCGATAAATACCGTTTTCACGTCTTTCATCTCCACACTTTCAGCTTCACTTTCTTGGCCAGGATCCGAAGCCCGATGGGCAGCTTCATATAGATGCTGTGCAGCGGCTCATACAGCCGGGACTTGGCCAGGCTCCTGCTGCGAAGCATGGATGAGGGATCGTATTTCTTGTACAGGGAATAGTGATCCAGCCAGGCACCCTTTTCCGCCACCTCACTGGATCTGGCCACGGTTTCAATCATCATGCTCTGGAACGCTTCCCGCTCCATCTTCTGTGCCTTGCTCCTGAATACCGCAAGGTCCGTGTCGGACGGACACCGGCGGCACATGGTCAGGTAAATGGCAAACAGAAAGTCTTCATTGTCCAGGTCTTTCAAAGCCAGATAATCCACAGCGGCGGGATCCTGCGTCACAAACATCTGAAGGATTTCAGGCCGGATCCGGATCAGCCGGTCTTTGGAATCCTTTTCCTGTGCCAGGCGCTCCTCTATGGACTGATACAGTCCGAATACTGCCTTTTCCACTGCCTGATCCAAAGCGTTTCTCTCCTTCTTCATCTGCCGCATGTCGTTTCAATGAACCGGAGGTATTTATCCTCAATGACATCCCAGCGGTAGTTTTCCCGCACATACCGCTGTCCCTTTTCCGCCATGCCGCGGTAGACTTCATCCTCGGTCTGAAGTGCTTCCAGGCCCCGCGCAAAGGCCCCGGGACTGTCATAGGCAATCCCTGCGCCGCTGCGCGTGACATGGCCCCGGAGCACCTCGCATGCCCCGTTGACCAGCACCGGTCGTCCCAGCAGCATGCTTTCCAGCACCACCATGGACAGGCTCTCAAACCGGGAACAGAGCACAAGGCCCCGGGCTTTCTGCATGACCCCGAACTTCTCCTGCTCGGACACGAACCCGAGGGACAGAATGTCCTCCCGCTGCGGAACGGGCATGTTCACCTTGCCGATGAGCACCAGCTTCAGCGGGCCCGGGCATCTTTTCTTGTATTCCTCAAAATACCGGAACATTTCCCCGCAGCCCTTGGATTCGTCCACGCGGCCCACATAGACCACATACGGATCCTGCATGTCCCGGATCCGGTCCGGCACTTTCAGCTCCTCCGGGACTTCAATCCCGATGCCCGTGATCACGCCCGGCACCGTCCCGATGCCGGGGAACCGCTTTTCCGCAAACTCCAGCTCTTCCCGGCTGTTCCAGACAATGCCCTTTGCCCCGCGGAACACGCGGTCATAATGCCGCAGGTAAGCGGGCCATTCATCGTGCAGCGTGGGGATCAGCAGGGCGTTCCTGAACCCCCGGGGCACGCCCATGGCGGTAAGGTAATACAGATAGGTCATAAAGAAGATGGCCCTGTATTCCCCCTGATGCTCCCAGAGCGCATCCAGCGCCGCATCGCAGACCGGACCCTGAGCCCGGATCCAGCGGCGCTCCAAGGCAGAGGAATGCACCGGGCTGTACCGGATCCAGCGCCCGCATATGCCCTGAATGATCCGCTGCCGCGGAAACTGCACGGGCCAGCGCCGGATATGCACGCCGTTGAGCGTGCTTTCCCCGGCGGGATACTCATTGTTCCAGGTAATATAGTCCACGGCGCAGGTGGTGTACACGTCCACCTCATAGTGCCCTGCCAGATGCTCGGCGACCTGGCGGCAGTACAGTTCTGCCCCGCCGTTGACCTCCTCGCCGTAGCGCTGGCATACAAAGGCAATCTTTTCCATGCTCGTTTCTCCGTTCCCGGAACTGTTTTTACTGCTGAGCCTTCAGCATGGCCTCCCGTCTGGCCTTTTCCAGGTCATGGCGCGCCATGATCCGGCACAGTTCCTCATAGCTGGTCTTTCTCGGATCCCAGCCAAGCTTTGTCCGTGCCTTTTCAGGGTTGCCCAGAAGGTTCACCACATCCGTGGGCCGGAACCATGCGGGGTTCACGCAGACCAGCATCTTTCCGGTCTTTCTGTCAAAGCCCTTTTCCTCCAGGCCCTCGCCCTTCCACTCAAGCTCAATGCCCACTTCCCTGAAAGCCAGTTCCGTGAACTCGCGCACGGTGTGCTGCTCGCCGGTGGCCACCACATAGTCGTCGGGTTCATCCTGCTGGAGCATCAGCCACATGCATTCCACATAATCCTTGGCATAGCCCCAGTCCCGGCCGCTGTCCAGATTGCCCAGTTCCAGATGATCCTGCAGCCCGCAGGCAATGCGCGCCGCTGCCAGGGTGATCTTGCGGGTCACGAAGTTTTCGCCCCGGCGCTCGGACTCATGATTGAACAGAATGCCGTTGCAGCAGAACATGCCGTAGGCTTCCCGGTATTCCTTCATCATCCAGAAGCCGTACTGCTTGGCCACCGCATAGGGGCTGTAGGGATGGAAGGGCGTGTTCTCGTCCTGGGGGCAGGCTTCCACCTTGCCGTACAGCTCACTGGTGGATGCCTGATAGATCCGGGTCTTCTTGGCAAGCCCGAGAATCCGTACTGCTTCCAGAATCCGCAGCACGCCCAGGGCGTCTACGTCACCGGTGTACTCGGCCGCGTCAAAGCTCACCTGCACATGGGACTGGGCCGCCAGATTGTAGATCTCGTCCGGCTCCACCTCATGAATGACGCGGATCAGGCTGGACGAATCAGACAGGTCGCCCTCATGAATATGGATCGATTTTTCCGCCAGCAGATGATCGATGCGCTCCGTGGTGGACACGGAACTTCTGCGCACAATGCCGTGCACCTCATATCCCTTTTCCAGAAGCAGTTCTGCCAGAAAGCTTCCGTCCTGGCCGGTGATACCCGTAATCAATGCCTTTTTCATATCTTCACAATCCTCCATCTCTTGTCCGTCTTACAGAAGTTCGCGGCGGTTCTTTTCCCGCAGCTTCTCCAGCACTTTCTTGATGTCCCCGGTATGATTCTTGTCACAGACCAGCAGAGCGTCCTCCGTATCCACTATGACCAGATTCTCCGTACCGATCAGGG
>CAMNDE010000174.1:0-3590 GCA_946534895.1 uncultured Clostridia bacterium | reverse complement strand
TGTATGCAAAAAAGCCGCACGGCAGGAACCGCGCGGCTCTGAAAGAGACCGGTTACGAAGGGACGATCAGTGCTGGCCCTTTTCCAGAGCTTCCCAGAGTCCGTTGAGATAGGCAGCGCCCAGTGCGCGGTCATACAGACCATAGCCGGGACGGCCCTGCTCATCCCAGATCATGCGTCCGTGATCGGGGCGGATGTAGGTATCCGGGCAAGTCTCATGAATAGCCTTCATGATTTCATACAGGTCCAGATCACCGGTGCAGCTCAGATGGGCCGCCTCACGGAAGTGGTGATATCCGAGATACTTGACATTGCGGACATGCATGGCGCCGATGCGGTTCATTTTACCGAAATGGCGGATGATGGAAGGAATGTCATTGTCGGGATTGGAACCGAGGGAGCCGGTGCACAGGCACAGGGTGTTGGCGGGGCTGTCATGCAGCTGTACCATCTTGTCAAAGTCGTCCTGGCTGTGGGTGATGCGCGGGAGACCGAAAATAGGCCAGGCGGGATCATCCGGATGGCAGGCCATCTTCACGCCGACTTCCTCACATACGGGGATGACGGCGTCCAGGAAATACTTGAAGTTCTTCCGGAGGTCATCCGGGCCGATGTTTTCATACTGCTTCAGCGTGGTCTCCAGAAGCGCAAGGCGCTCGGGCTCCCAGCCGGGCAGAGTGAAACCGTGGCTGTCCTCAGCGGTCTTGCGGACGATTTCCAGGGGGCCCATTTCGCCCAGATCCTTCTCGTCAAAGTAGAGGCTGTTGCTGCCGTCTTCCGGTATGACGCGGGCCAGGTCAGTGCGCAGCCAGTCGAAAACGGGCATGAAGTTGTAGACGATGACCTTGACGCCGTTTCGGGCCAGCATGCGGATGGTGGAGATATAGTTGGCAATGTATTCATCCCTGCTGGGCAGACCCATCTTGATGTCCTCGTGTACGTTGACGCTTTCGATGACCTCAATCTCGAGTCCGGCTGCGTTCACTTCATTTTTCAGAGCGACAAATTCGTCTTCCGGCCAGTCCACGCCGGCGGGCTTGTCCAAAAGGCCCATAAGGCCGGTCATGCCGGGAATCTGCTTTACGTATTTCAGCGGAATGGGGTCAATCTGGCTGCCATACCAACGGAACGTCATTTTCATGGTGTTGTCCTCCTGAATCATGATTTGGGATGTTTTCCGGCATCTGCATGCCCGCAGGCCTTATCCGGCCGGGCAGTGCAGGGCTGCGCTGCAGATCTGATGTCTCCATGTTCCGGGGGACGCGGGATATTGCAAGGCGGTGTACGGGAGCATGAAGATCAGCTGATAGGAGTGTACAACACGGGATATTATGTTGCAATAGATGGAAGGAAAGAAAAATGCCGCAAAATGATACCGGAGCCGGGGCGGGTCAGCGTGCAAATGGCTTTCATCGCCCTGGATCATGCTTTTTTTCGGAAACATCTTGACAATGCGGGCGGATTGCATCATATCATAGGGAAAAGGGCAACGAACAGGAATTCCAGGAAAAAGCTGCCGGTGCAGGCAGGGAAAACGGAAAGGACTGAGGGATATGGAAGAAACCGGAAGAATCCGGGAAAACTTGATGCCAAGACCGGAATATCCGAGACCGCAGATGCGGCGTGAAGGATGGATGAACCTGAACGGTGAGTGGGAATTTGAAATGGATCCCGGTGTATCCGGCGTATCCCGCGGGCTCCCGGCAGAAGCGCATCTCAAGGGAAGCATTCTGATTCCGTTCTGTCCGGAGAGCCGGCTGTCCGGTGTCGGGTATACGGATTTCGTGAGGGCAGTGTGGTACCGCAGAACATTCACGCTGCCGGAGGAAGCAAAAGGGAAGGAAATCTGTCTGCATTTCGGGGCTGCGGACTACCGGACAGAGGTGTATGTCAACGGCACGTCGGCTGGAGTGCATGAAGGTGGATATACGCCGTTTGAAATGTGTATTACGGGTCTTGTCCGCGAAGGGGAAAACACACTTACGGTTTTCTGTAGCGATGATACAAGGGACGGCATGCAGCCCTCCGGCAAGCAGAGCGAACGCTACGAAAGCTATGGATGCTTCTATACCAGAACCACCGGCATTTGGCAGACGGTGTGGCTGGAATGGGTGAACCCTGCCCACATGGTCAGCCTCAGGCTGACACCGGACCTGCCTGCTCAGTGCCTGCATATCAGGGCAAGACTTTCCGGCGCGGCCGGATGCTCTCTGAAGGCGGCCGCTTCCTATCTCGGAGAAGAGGAGGGTCAGGCAGAAACCGCCTGCATGCAGGACTGGGCTGAACTCACCGTGCCTCTGGAACATCTGCACCTGTGGGAAGCGGGGAACGGCCGGCTGTATGATCTGAAGCTGGAGCTGAAGCGCGACGGCAGGATTGTGGATACGGTGCAGTCCTATTTTGGCATGCGGAGCATCTGCTTTGACGGTATGCGTTTCCTGCTCAACGGGAAACCTGTCTTTCAGCGGCTTGTGCTGGATCAGGGATTTTACCCGGACGGCATCTATACCGCTCCGTCCGATGAAGATCTCAGAAAGGATATTGAACTGAGCCAGGCCATGGGTTTCAATGGAGCCCGTCTGCATCAGAAGGTCTTTGAACCGCGTTTTCTGTATTGGGCGGATCGGCTCGGGTATCTGTGCTGGGGTGAGATGGCGAGCTGGGGTCTGGATGTGTCACGCCCGGAAGCGCTGGCGGCTTTTCTGAAAGACTGGATCCCGGAAGTGGAGCGGGATTACAGCAGTCCGAGCGTGATCGGCTGGTGTCCGTTCAACGAAACCTGGGATGTAAACGGGAGAAAGCAGGACGATGAAGTACTGGCTTCCGTGTACCGCATTACCAAGGCTCTGGATCCGACAAGACCCGTGATTGATACATCCGGGAACTATCATGTGATTACGGATATCTATGATGTGCATGATTATGAGCAGAATCCGGCTGTCTTTGCATCCCATTACGGTCCGGGGACAGAACCGATCTACGAAAGAATGCCGCAGCGTCAGACCTATACACCCGGACTCCCGGTTTTTGTGAGTGAGTACGGCGGGATTCAATGGAGCCGGGATCCGCATGGCTGGGGATACGGCAATGCTCCGGGATCAGAGGAGGAGTTCATTGAAAGACTGAAAGGACTTACTGACGCGCTGCTGGATAATCCGGATCATTTCGGCTTCTGCTATACACAGCTTACTGATGTGGAGCAGGAACAGAATGGACTGTACACCTATGAGCGGGTTCCGAAGTTTTCGCCCGCTGTGATCCATGCAATTCTTGGCAGAAAGGCTGCAATGGAAAAAACGGAATAAGCCTTTTGCACGGAACGGGCAGGTGCTGTGAAGAATGTCAGTCATGAACGGTTTCCGTGCTTCAAAGATAGCGGGGAACGGAAACAGCGGAATTGGATGAGCGGAGGCAGATAAGCTGAACAGTATAGGGTTTCTTGTCAAAATGCGGCTCCTGTGCTATGATAGCTACTGCTGACTGTCTTGAGGACAGCGTGCACGGGGAGCGGTATCGAAGTGGTCATAACGGCCCTGACTCGAAATCAGGTGTACGGCAACGTACCGTGGGTTCGAATCCCACCCGCTCCGT
>CAMNDE010000173.1:0-3614 GCA_946534895.1 uncultured Clostridia bacterium | reverse complement strand
GGTGACAGGATCAAGGAGCATGCTGCCGGCCGCTGTCACGCCGCCGCCCAGCACATACAGATCCGGATCCAGCAGGAGTCCTGCCCTTGCAAGTGCCATGCCCAGGAAAGTGCAGCAGCGCTCAATGGTTTCGCGGCTCAGTTCGTCACCGTTAGCGGCCGCTTCAAACACGTCTTTGCTGCTCAGTTTTTCGATCCCACTCAGCACGGATTTCTGCCCAGCCTGCATGCGTCTTCTGGCTTCCCGCACAAAGCCGCCCGCGGAAGCAATCTGATCCAGACAGCCTGTCTGACCGCAGTTGCATTTTTCCGTTTCCTCCGGGTTCACCTGTATATGGCCGATCTCACCGGCAAGTCCGTTTCGGCCTACAATGACCTTCCCGTGGATGATAACCGACCCGCCGACACCGGTGCCCAGAGTGATCATCATCATGGAGTCCGCGCCACGCCCGGCACCCTGCCAGGCTTCTCCCAGCGCTGCCATATTGGCATCATTCCCCGCTCGCACCGGCAGATCCCAGAGTGCCCTGAAAGACTTCTCCGGCTCAAATGCACGCCATCCGAGGTCCACGCAGGCATTGACCCATCCATCACGGTTCACAGGTCCCGGAATACCCAGACCTGCACAGTCAATACTTCCGCCGGTCTGCGCTTCCCATGCCTTCAGCTCCCGGACTGCCGCCTCCAGAATATGATTCCCCCCGTCGCTCCGGTCTGTCGGAATTTTCCAGTGCTCCATCAGCACGCCGTCTTCCCGGACAATGCCCAGCTTGGTATCCGTTCCCCCGATATCCACTCCAGCAGCCAGTCTCATATTCCGCCTCCACAAAAAGGCCGGGCATCTGCCCGGCCCAAATTCATTATGAGCTGTTTCACTGAAACAGAAGACAACCGCTTTCCCGGAAAGCCCGGGCCATCTTCTGAAGCTCGTCCTCCGTTGTCCGGAACTGCTTTGCCAGGCAGTGATAACACAGTACATACGGACAGGCACGGTTGATGAGCTTTTTGGTCAGACCGGATTCATCCCGGCCTGTTTCACGCTGACAGTCCCGGCACTTCATGCCCTGACCAGCTCCACATGGAACACCGCGCAGTCATGAGCGGGTACCCGCACGCGCAGGTGCTCACGGTGGATGCCGCCATCTTTTCCTTCGAATACATCTGTGAACTTCATGGCAAGGCCGGCGTTGACATCAAAGCCGGTATCATTGAACAGTGCCCACATATCCCGGTCTTCTTCGGACAGGTTGAACAGGCCCAGCGCATAGGTGCCGTCATCCAGGAACTTGAAGGCAACGATCTTGTCCTGTTCGTCCTCACCCTGCAGGAAGATGGGCGGACGCGCTTCCGAATCCTGATCAATCCGGATCAGTTCCTTATTCTTGATCAGCTTCATGGTCGTCTCGTTCATGTTCCGGATATCGCAGCCCAGCATCAGCGGGCAGGAGAACATGCACCACAGGGCAAACTGGGAGCGGTAGTCCGCATCATTGCAGCCCAGGGATCCCACCAGGCCCTTTCCATACATGCCCACGGTCAGCATGTCCATGTCATTGAAGCAGCCCGGCGCGCTCTGACTGAGCTTCGGCATCTGGGACCTGGCAATGTTCCGGTAGGATTCCGCATTGTCGAAGATATCCCCTGTGGACCGGTACAGGTGTGCACCCGTGGACCGGATCCAGCTCCATACATCCTCATGGCCCCAGTTGCAGGCAGAGAAGACAATATCCCGTCCCGTGGCACGCAGCGCCATGCTCATGCGGCTGTACAGCACCTTGCCCTTGGCACTGCCCGGATGGAAGCAGTTGTCATACTTCAGATAATCCACGCCGAAATCAGCAAAGGTCTGGGCATCCAGGAACTCATGATCAAAGGACGCCGGATAGTCCGCGCAGGTGCGCACGCCGTTGCTGGAATACATGCCGAACTTGAGACCCTTGGAATGCACATAGTCCGCCACCGGCTTCATGCCGTTGGGGAATTTCTCGTGATGCGGCACGATCCTGTGCGTCACAGGATCCCGCTCATACTCGCTCCAGCAGTCATCAATGACCAGATACTCATAGCCCGCGTCCTTCAGGCCCAGGTCCACCATGGCATCGGCGGCCTCACGGATCAGTTTCTCGTCAATATGGTCCCCGAAGGTATTCCAGGTGTTGAACCCCATAGGTGGTCTTGCTACATTCATGACGATCGCTCCTCTTCTCAGATTCTGTGGTTCTCCGTGTCTGTCACGATAACTTCCTTTACATCCACATGCCCGCCCCACTGTCCGCGGGTGCCGGCACAATAGATTCCCGGGCGCGCGCCTACCCATCCGCCCTTGGTCAGGGGCAGCGGCTCACCGATGGCTTTCCAGGAGCCGCTTAGCCATGCGGCGTAGGCGGCCATGCCGTCCCTTACCTGCATCTTCAGGCGGATTTCGTTACCATAAAAATCTTCCGGCACCTGCACTTCTTCCAGGCACGTTTCCTCAATCCGGTCCGGCGTGAACCGGTCGATTTCCTCCACTTTTCCCTGGATCAGGCGCAGTTTTTCTCCGTCCAGCTGCAGATGCGTCCAGCCGTATCCCATCATGCACAGGCCCGCGGCATCGCCCGGACGTCCATGCCAGGCAAGCGCCACTTCCATGTCAAAGCATTCCCGCTGCATGAGCTGGGACAGGAACTGCCCCGCCTCAAAGGGTGTTTTTGCCGGCGCGGCAAACAGCCGGATGCCGGGCTTCAGGCAGGCCAGCCACTGCTGTCTCGGGTTCGCCTGGAACTGCCACTGAATTCCGGGTCCGTCCTTAAAGTCATCGCTCATCCGGAGACATCCGGATACAGTATTTTCAAGGCCGGTATCCCCTTCCATCACCGGTTCTCCGGCGCATCCCATCTCCGGCCAGCCGTCCTTCCAGACCACGGGCTGCAGATGCGCAATCCGGCCGTATACCCCTTTGTCCTGAAAATGAATGAACCAGTCGTGTCCCTGGCCGTCGTCCACCCATCCGCCCTGGTGCGGGCCGTTGACTTCCGTACTGCCCTGGCTCAGCGTCACGCGCCGCTCATAGGGACCGTAGGGCGACCGGCTGCGCAGCACCAGCTGATATCCGGTTTCCACGCCGCCCGCCGGGCACATGATGTAATACCATCCGTCCCGCTTGTAGAATTTCGGGCCTTCCACGGTCACGTCCCCGTGATCCTGACCGTCATAGACCAGACGTCCTTTGTCCAGCACCTGCATCCCGTCCGCGCTCATCCTGTGCACGAACAGCATATTGTTCAGGCCGCAGCGACTGTTGGCCAGACCATGCACAAGGTACATGTCGCCATTGTCATCCAGCAGAGGGCACGGGTCAATCCAGCCGCACACATCCTTGACAAAATGCGGCGTCCAGGGCCCTTCCGGCTTTTCCGCCGTAAACGCCATAAGTCCCTCATCCGGGAGACATACATAGACATAGAACAGGCCGTGCATGTACCGGATGCTGGGCGCCCACGTCCCGCACTTGTGTGCCGGACGGTCATAGCGCTCAAAGGGAAGAAACGGGGCCGCCCATCCGACCTGCTCCCAGTTCACCAGGTCACGGGAATGCAGAACCGGAATGCCCGGAAGATAGGTGAAAGATGACGA
>CAMNDE010000172.1:0-3808 GCA_946534895.1 uncultured Clostridia bacterium | reverse complement strand
TGGACAAATTATACCTGATTTTCCAATAGGATGCAATCCCCCCCTGATTCCATGCTTACGTCACCTTTTCTTTTGTCCTGATTTGTTGTATCATTTTCCATGCAATAATCTGTTGCAAACAGGAGGGATCACGATGACACAAGTACGCAGAAGGACAAAAATCGTCTGCACCATGGGACCCAATCTGTTTGAAAAAAATCTTGTTGGGCCGCTCATGAGAGCTGGCATGGATGTTGCCCGTTTCAATTTCAGTCATTCCAATCATGCAGAGCATCTGGAACGGTTCAAAGAGGTCTGCCGTATCCGTGAGGAACTGAATCTGCCCGTTGCCACCATGCTTGATACCAAAGGTCCGGAAATCCGTACCGGTGATTTCGAAGAAGGCCGCGTCTTTCTTGAAGCCGGCCAGATCTTCACGCTCACAACCCGTGATGTCATCGGAACAAAGGAAATCTGTCAGATCAGTTATGCCCATCTGCCGCACGACGTCAAGGCAGGAGACACCATCCTGATCGATGATGGTCTTGTCGGCCTGCAGGTGGATGATGTCACCGAAACCGATATTCACTGTACCGTGCTCAACAGCGGAAACGTGAGTAACCACAAGGGCATCAATGTTCCCGGGGTTCACCTTTCCATGCCTTTTATCAGTGAAAAAGACCGTGATGATATTCTGTTCGGCATCGAAAACGGTTTTGACTTCATCGCCGCCTCGTTCACGCGTTCTGCGGAAGACATCATGGCGATCCGGAGAATCATGGCGGAAAAAGAATGCACCAGCATCCGGATCATTGCCAAAATTGAAAACATGGAAGGCGTAGAGAACCTGGAAGAAATTCTCCATGTGGCGGACGGCATCATGGTGGCCCGCGGTGATATGGGCGTGGAAATTCCCCTGGAGGATGTGCCTTCCCTGCAGAAAAAGATCATCCAGGAATGCGTGGCTGCAGGAAAACCCGTCATTACCGCAACGCAGATGCTGGATTCCATGATGAAGAATCCGCGTCCCACCCGTGCAGAAGCCACCGACGTAGCCAATGCAATTTACCAGGGAACCAGCGCCATCATGCTTTCCGGTGAAACAGCCGCCGGCGCCTATCCCATTGAAGCAGTCCAGACCATGGTGAGGATTGCGGTAAAAACAGAAAGTGACATTGACTATGTCACCCGGTTTGCCACTGCAAAATACAACAATCATTATGATATTACCGCCGCCATCTCCCATGCCACGGTCACAAGCGCCCATGATCTGAAGGCAAGCGCCATTATTTCCGTCACCAAAGCCGGATCGACGGCGCGGATGATTTCCCGCTATCGGCCGAATTGTGCCATTATTGCCTGCACGCCTTCCCGTACGGTATGGTATCAGATGAATCTTTCCTGGGGCGTCATCCCCATTCTCATCAATGAGGAATCCAATACCGATGATCTGTTTGAACACGCGGTGGATGCCGGTGTGGCTGCAAACGTCATCCATGACGGCGAACTTGTCGTGCTTACCGCCGGTGTTCCGCTGGGCATCTCCGGAACCACCAATCTCATGAAGGTTCATGTGGTCGGTCATTCCCTGCTGCGTGCCCAGGGAGTCGGTCAGGGCAGTGCAACCGCCGCTCTGTATGTCGTGGAAGACCTGGCCACAGCCATGGAAGAATTTCGCAGTGGCTCCATCCTTGTCACGCATACTGTCACCAAAGCACTCCTGCCGCTTGTGCGCAAATCATCCGGTCTGATTCTGGAAGACCCGGATCCTGATTCCCAGGGTGTGATTGCCGGAATCAGTCTGGATATACCCATCATCATAGGAGCATCCAATGCCACCCGCATCCTGAAGTCCGGTGCCGTGGTCACGCTGAATGCCGCAAACGGCACAGTATCCTGCAACTAGGAGGTAACCATGCAAACTCTATTCTTAGATGCTACTGACTACAACACTCCCCTCGAGCTTCATCAGGCACTTAAGCGCCTGCTGGATCTTCCCGATTACTACGGCATGAACGCCGATGCATTGAACGATGTCCTCGGTGAACGCAGAGAGCCTGTACGCCTTTACATCGCCAATCCCGGGTCCGGTGCTGTTCGTCAGGCTGTGGAGATCATCTCCCAGGTCATTGAAGACAATGGCGGAGAAGTAATTGGAAAGGCAGAGTGACATTGCATGAGATGCAGCTGCCGTGTATGCGGACAGTGGATGGTTCAGTCCGAAGGTGAACAGATGGGATGCGTATGCACCGAATGCGGCTATCGCTGCCGGGACTGTCTTGGAACAGATACGGTTGTGGACCGTTCACATCTTTCCATGCTTGCATCAGACCCCAGATTTGATCCCCATGCATTTGAACAGCTCTTTGAGGCAGACGCGTTCCCGGAAACAGAGGATGAGAACGGTGGATACTGAGTCCCGCGTCATTCTTCATTGTGACTGCAATAACTTCTATGCTTCCGTTGAGCTTCTCAGTCATCCGGAACTTCGCGATAAGCCTGTCGCCGTAGCCGGTGATACGGACATGCGCCACGGCATCATTCTTGCCAAGAATATGCCGGCAAAAAAGTTTGGCATCAAAACCGCTGAAACAGTTTGGCAGGCAAGAAAGAAATGTCCCGATCTGGTGCTTCTTCCCCCGCATCATGGGCTGTACTCTGAGTATTCCAGAAAAATCAATCAACTGTATCTGCAGTATACGGATCAGGTCGAGCCGTTCTCGGTGGATGAAAGCTGGCTGGATGTAACCGCATCTCGCCGCCTGTTCGGAAGCGGTGTTGAGATCGCTGACAAGCTGCGCAGACAGATTCGTGAATCCTTTGGCATCACCATCTCTGCCGGTGTCAGCTTCAACAAAACCTGGGCAAAGATGGGCAGCGACTATAAAAAGCCGGATGCAACAACAGAAATCAACCGTCAGAATGCGGAGACCATTCTGTATCCGCTTCCTGTAGATCATATGATTTTTGTCGGTCAGAGCAGTGCTTTCCTGCTCAGATCCCACGGAATCACAACCATCGGCGATATCGTGGCGTATGGTGAACATGGCCTGACCCAGCTTCTCGGCAAAAGCGGAGCATCCTTGTATCTTGCTGCAGCCGGCTTAGATACCAGCCCTGTACGCAGATGGAATGAACAGGACGATGCCAAAAGTATCTCCCACTCTGAAACCTTTCCGCGTGATCTGGTCGGGCCTGCAGAATGGGAAAAGGGATTGCTCCACCTTTCCGAAAAAGTTGGGGCCCGGCTCCGAGCTGAACATCTCAAGTGCTGCACAGTTACGGTTCAGATAAAAGACCCTTCGCTGCGTGTCATCTCCCGCCAGGTATCATTGCCCAGTCCTACGGCTTCCACTGACCGTATCTATCGCACTGCATGCGAATTGGTACGGGAGCACTGGGAGGAATCACATCCCATCAGGCTGCTCTGCGTTCAGGCTGATCGGCTTATACCGGAAGACAAAGAACAGCCGGTTCAGCTTTCCATGCTGGATACGCCTGTTGAAGATGACCCCCGCAGATTGAAACTGGAAAAAACAGTAGACATGCTGAGACAACGCTTTGGGAGCGACAGCATTGTACGGGGGCTGGATAAAACAAATCTTGGAAGCAGATAGGAATACCTGCTTGACGCAGCAGAGAAACTGTGCAGAACTGCACTTCTCTGCTGTGTTTTTCATTATTGAAACAGGACTACATTTTTTGCAATTCATGCTTGACACACAGCCTACACCGTGGTATCATAATTCCGTTGCCAGTAAGCTAGCAACAATTCATGGTCGCATGGCTCAGTTGGTAGAGCACATCGTTCACATCGATGGGGTCACAG
>CAMNDE010000171.1:0-3871 GCA_946534895.1 uncultured Clostridia bacterium | reverse complement strand
TGATATTATCGACATGAAGAATGTTCACCTGCTGGTTTTGTGCCATGCGTAAGAAAAATAGAATGGGAAAAGCAGAGGAGATCGCAGATATGAGAAAGTATATGACGGCACTGTGCCTTTGCCTTCTGTGGCTGAGTTTGTGTGCGGTGAGCCAGGCGGGAGGTGCGGATCTTGTGAAAACCAAGACGGGTATCACGATAGTCCCATCTTCTGAGTGGGAAAACACCTATCCGGATGTGTATGAAAGTTACATGGCTAACAGTGAAAACAGTGAGGTTCATGAGTATACAGAGGAACACCCGATTCTGAAAACGATTTATGAGGGATACGGGTTTGCTATGTATTATGGCAGTGCTCGCGGACACTACTATTGTGTGGAGGATGTTCAGGCGACGGGCAGACCGCATGCCTTGGCCAATTGCTTTACCTGCAAAACGGCGGATTTTACGCATATGGCGAATGAGATGGGTGTGGATGCCTACAGCATGCCTTTTGCTGATGCATTGGTGAATATTAATGAGTCGGTAGGCTGTTATACATGTCATGCCAATGATCCTTCTCACGGCATCACGGTTACGCATACCTATCTGGCAGATGCCATGGGCGATGATTTCAGCACTGTTGCGGCAGCCAACCTGTCCTGCGGCCAATGCCATGTGGAATACTATTTTGATCCGGATACAAAGGCAACAACGCTTCCGTATCAGAATCTGGCAGCGACAAGTCCAGACGCCATTTATGACTACTATGAATCAATCGGTTTTTCGGATTATACGAATCCGAGAACGGGCGTCATGATGCTCAAGGCACAGCATCCGGAATTTGAGACATTCCTGGGTGAAGGCAGTGTTCATGCTGGTATGTTCACCTGTGCGGACTGTCATATGGCTCGAGTGAACAAGGAAGACGGTACAACCTATCTCAGCCATAAGTGGGTCAGCCCGCTGGAAAGCCAGGAAATCATGGAAAAATGCGTAGCTTGTCATCAGGATCTGCCAGGCTTCGTTCATGGAATCCAAGAGAAGATGACAGCACGCGAGGAAGAGATCGGTTCAAAGCTGGAGTTTCTGATCAATAAACTGGCGGATGCGGTTGCATCGGGTACCTATCCAGAGGAAGAGCTTGCCATTATCCGTGCACTTAACCGCAAGGGACAGTGGTATTGGGATTTTGTGTTTGTTGAGAATTCGGAAGGTGCGCACAATTCCAAACTTGATAACAAATGTCTGGACAAGGCCAATGCCTTTATTGAAGCAGCGCTGATGCGCTTTCCGGACTGACAAATGACAAGAAAGCCGGAGGCCAAACAGACCTCCGGCTTTCTTATATCGGTAAGAAAAGAGGTGGCATATGCGGCGCAGCCTTCGTTTTTTTCGCAGTATGCGTTTTGGTATGATTCTGCTTGTGCTTGTCATGGCTCTTTCTGTAGTGGGATCCCTGATTCCGCAGAAGGAACAGGCAATGACCTATGTGCGTGCCTATGGTGCAGAGAAGGCCACACTTCTGATGGCATTAGGATGGAATGACCTGTTCCATACCTGGTACTTTCTTGCCTTGGAAGGTCTTCTGTGCATAAATCTTCTTCTATGCTCCATACTCCGCTTTCCCAGAACCGTGCATGCGGGGGAGCAGCTGATGAAGACTGCAGAAGACAGCAGCACGGAAACACCCTGCGATTCGGCACAACTGCAGCGAATGAAGGAGTTCCTCCTTTCCCATGGATTCCGAAAAAGAAATGCTGCGACAGGCGAGGTATACACTCGTCATTTTCTGGGATTTTATGGATCGTTCCTGACACATCTGTCCATTCTGTGGGTATTACTTTTCGGCTCTCTTGTACTTATGACTCCGCAGACAGAAGACCTGACGGTCATGCCAGGAGAAAGCCTTGTGCTTTCAGATGGCACACGGATACTCTGTGAAAGCTTTCATATTGAAGATGGACAGGGGAAACTGGACTATGCAAGTACGCTGCATGCAATCAGTGCAGATGGCAAGCAGGAAAAGATACAGGAAATCCGTGTCAATGAGCCAATGCGCTTTGGAAACTACAAGGTATATCAGCAGACCTATGGTACGGCGGGACGCGTTCGCATTGTCAATCATGCGACAGAAACGGAAGATACATTGTTTCTGACGGAATCCTGTTTTCTGTCGATTGACGGACAGAATGGCGTGTATTTTGAGGCGCTATATCCTGGATTTGTGCAGGATGATGACGGCAACTATACGCTGGTAACAAACACGTCCGGAAGCTATCCGGATCCTGTCTACCGGATTCAGACGATTGCAGAGGGCATGTCGACTTCGGTGCTGGCATTTCCGGATGAAACTTTGTCTCTGGGGGAAATAGATTTTACATTCCTGCTCCCGGCGGAATATCCTGGACTGCGGATTAAGCACGTTTCCTCTGTATTCTATGGCGCGCTGTATTTTGGCTTTGGACTGATGATTGCGGCGCTGTATCTGTGTTTCTTTATGGTACCTGCTGCCGTTTCTGTGAGAGAGGACGGTTACAGTGTAGTATCACCCAAGGAAGTGCAGGAAATCCGTGAAGCGCTGACCATAGCCGGTAAGGAGGAAGAACCATGAGTATTCTGTTTTTTGCATCACTGATCGTCTATTTTGCCGCAGCTATGGTACAGTTTATCGGGGTATCCATGAAAAAAGCAGGATTGACCCGTGCAGCCCGTCTGCTGTTCATGGTGGGGTTTGCACTGCACAGCGGATACAGTATCTGGCGCGGCATTGTGGCAGGGCGAGTACCGCTGGCCAACCAGTTTGAGTTTGCTTCCGGGTTTGCTTGGGCCATTGTTGTATTGGGATTCGGCCTGTACCGGAAAGGAAAAGCAGAATGGACCATGACCGCTGCCATGCCGGCATCTTTTCTGGTGCTTAGCTATGCTGCCTTTCAGCCTATGGAAATCAAGGATCTTATGCCTGCATTGCGATCCACATGGTTTGTGCTTCATATCGGGTCTGCCGCATTTTCCTATGCCGCATTTGCGATTTCTGCCGGATTGGGCGTGGGCTATCTGCTTATGCTGAGGAAAGGGAAAGATGATTCAGACAGCCGTCTGAAACAGTTGGATTACCTGGGATATCGCATGGTCTGTCTTGGTTTTCTGCTTCTTACGGTTGTTATATTCTCTGGAGCAATCTGGGCGGAACAGGCATGGAGCAGCTGGTGGAGCTGGGATCCCAAGGAAACATGGGCTCTGATTACATGGATCTTCTATGCGATCTATCTGCATCAGCGTATGCGCCGGAAATGGCAGGGAAAGCGTATGGCGTGGCTGTCCATCGTGGCATTTATTCTGGTGATATTTACCTTTGCAGGGGTGAATCTGCTTTTACCCGGGCTGCATTCTTATGCGACCCAGGGATGATGGACCAAACCAGACAGAAGAATTTGGGTGAGACTGCACATATGCAGAACGCACACAAAAAAGGAGAAGCGATTTGTTGAATCCTGATGGCACGCTTAAAGTGCAGCCAGAAAACTGGAAGAATCCAAAGAATGGTACTCAGGCAACCAATCATCTTGGTTTTGTGTTGATGGGAATTCGGGACTTATTCCGTCAGCTGATGGAGCACTCCTGGCGTCCTGGAGAAGAGTACAAATCCTTGTAACACTCCTTGCCAAATATGGCGATATGCATTAGCAGAGCCAATAAACCGCATTAATCTTGCAAAACAACCTCTGTCCGCAGTTAGCAGATGATTATCTTCACAGAGGTCAAGACCATCTGGAGATTCGTCTGATCTTTGTTTACTGAGCTCTCAAAACGTCAGGTCGTGCAAGCTTTTTTTCAGGTTCAGGAAAGCAGCCGTTCGCATCGTCCGCCAAAATTAGCACGATCGTCCGAAA
>CAMNDE010000170.1:0-3964 GCA_946534895.1 uncultured Clostridia bacterium | reverse complement strand
GGATGATCATAATGATCCGTAAAGAAATGCTTTACAACATGATGGCGTCTGAATCCACATTTTTCGTAGAACGGAATTGTCAGCGGACTGTCCCCTGTTCCGACCTGCAGCACCGTATATCTGCCCCTGTACGTATCAGCCAGATACTCAATGAGCTTTTTTCCATATCCCCTGCCCTGGCTTTCCGGATTTACCGCAATATTCTTGATTTCCAGAATGCCGTCTCCTTCATCTGTTATCACGCATTCCGCCCGGATTCCATCGTCATCCAGCACATACATGACTCCCCGGTCCAGGTAGCAGTCAATCATGTCTTCCTGTTCATCCGCCAGGAGCAGAAGGGAGAGATATTTCTTCCTGTCATCAGAAACCTGAACGATCTTCACTTTGTTTCCTCCATTCTTTCCTGCCCTGTGCTGTATGCTGTTCTGGTGTATCCCGTAATGTATTCAGGTACAGAATAGTCTTTCAGTCCAGGAAAAGCAAGAAACAAAAGCATCCGCTTCCAGCCAGAAAAACCGCCAGCCTGCATATTTCTGCAATGACTCTTCCAGCATACCGGCATAAAGAATATCACGGAAACATTCAATCAAACCATCGCAACACGCTGTTTTCTCACTTTTACTGCCTCATTTTCGCAAAAAATGAGGCAGTAAATCGTTTCCACGGCCAGAAACTGCATAAACATGGCATTTTTCAAAAGCCGAGGGGAGAGCCGTACCTGGAGCAAGCCACGTATGGATTCTGATGCCGGGTATCTGCGGTGTTCACCCGGTTTCGGTCGCACATGCAGCCTGTACAGAAAAACTGCCCCCTGAAGCCATCCGGTTTCTTTCCCGGTATTTCGCTTCAGGGAGCAGTTCAGGGAGCTGATTCTCCCGCCTTTTTGGGTCTGTTCCTTAGGCCAGATGTCCCTTGGCCGTGATCACGGAAATGATCTCATCCACATATTTTTCGCAGATCTCATCGCTTTCCGCTTCCGCCATCACGCGGATCACGGGCTCGGTTCCGGATTCACGCACCAGCACGCGTCCGGTATTCCCGAGGGCCTTCCTGGCCTTTTCCACGGCAGCCTGCACGTCGGGATCATTCTGAGCGTCAGGCTTGCTCTTCACGCGCACGTTCTTGAGCACCTGAGGATAGAAGACCACCGGCGCAGCCAGCTCACTCATGGGCTTTTCCTTGGCCAGCATAACCTCCATCAGCTTCAGGCTGGTCAGAATACCGTCCCCGGTGGTGGCGTACTTGGTGAAAATGATGTGTCCGCTCTGCTCGCCGCCGATGCGGTGACCATACTTCACCATGTTCTCATAGACGTACTTGTCGCCCACCTTGGTCTGCTCGTACTCAATGCCCACCTTGTCCAGCGCCTTGTACAGTCCGAAATTGCTCATGATGGTGGTGACCACCTTATTGTTGAGCAGCTTGCCGCGCTCCTTCATGTACAGGCCGTAGATATACAGGATATGGTCACCGGTGACCACATTGCCCTTCTCATCCACGCAGATGCAGCGGTCCGCATCCCCGTCATAGGCAAAACCGATGTCCAGGCCCTTCTCCACCACGAACTTCTGCAGATGCTCGATGTGCGTGGATCCGCAGTCCGTGTTGATGTTGTAGCCGTCCGGCTCGTCATTTATGACATAGGTCTTGGCGCCCAGCGCGTCGAACACGCCCTTGGCGATCTGCCAGGCCGCGCCGTTGGCCACGTCCAGGCCCACCTTCACATTCTTGAAGGAATACTTGGACATGCTGATCAGGTAGCCGATGTACCGGTTGCGTCCAGCCACATAGTCCACCGTGCGTCCGATCTCATGCCGCCCGGCCACCGGGATCTCTTCCTTGCCGTCGATATAGTCTTCCACCCTGAGGATGGTTTCCTCGTCCATCTTCTCCCCATGGCTGTTCAGCAGCTTGATGCCGTTGTCATAGTAGGGATTGTGGCTGGCGGAGATCATGATGCCGCAGTCAAAGTCGTCCACCCTCGTGATATAGGCCACGGAGGGCGTGGTGGTCACGTGCATGATATAGGCGTCCGCCCCGGAGGCCATGAGGCCCGTGCACAGGGCATACTCAAACATGTAGCTGCTCCTGCGGGTGTCCTTGCCGATGACCACCTTGGCCTTCTTGTTCTGCCGGGCGCCATAGTACCAGCCGAGATACCGGCCGATCTGGATGGCATGCTCAAACGTCAGATTCTTGTTGGCTTCACCCCGGAAGCCGTCCGTTCCGAAATACTTTCCCATTCAGCGGTCCTCCTTGCTCACGACCACGCCGTTGTCCTTCCAGATGCTGCACTGCGGCACGACACCGCGCACGCAGGATGTGGGATAGACATTGGAATGCCGTCCGATGACGGTGCCGGGGTTGCACACGGCGTTGCAGCCCACTTCCACATAATCTCCCAGCATGGCCCCGAACTTCTTCAGGCCCGTCTCGATTTTCTCGGTTCCGTTGTGCACCACCACCAGCTTCTTGTCAGACTTCACATTGCTGGTAATGCTGCCGGCGCCCATATGGCTGTAGTAGCCCAGAATACTGTCGCCCACATAGTTGTAGTGCGGTGTCTGCACGTGATCGAACAGGATCACGTTCTTCAGCTCCACCGAGTTGCCCACCACGCAGTTTGCGCCTACCAGGGCCGATCCGCGGATGAACGCGCAGTGGCGCACTTCCGTTTCCGGTCCGATGATGCAGGGCGCCCCAAGATAGGCGGAGGGGAACACCTTGGCGGTTTTGTGCACCCAGACATGCTCCTGCACTTCCTCGTAGTCCTCGCCCAGGGTGGGGCCAAGCTCCAGGATCATGTCCTTGATGCCCTTCAGGGCCTCCCAGGGATAGCGGAACTTCCTCAGATAGTCCGCCGCCAGGGTATGGTCCAGATCATACATATCTTCAATGGTATACATTACAGTCTCTCTCCCCGCTCGATATCCAGGAAATACTTGTAGGTGTCCACCTTCAGCTCACCGCAGGCCGCCTCATCGCAGGCGATGATGGCGCCGTTGTGCATCTGCAGTGCGGAGCAGGTCCACATCTGGCTCACGCCGCCTTCCACGGTGGCCGCCAGAGCCCGGGCCTTGTTGTGCCCGTTGATCAGGATCAGGACTTCCTTCGAGTCCGTCACCGTGCCCACGCCCACGGACAGTGCCTGAGCCGGCACCTTTTCCGGATCATTGCCGAAGAAGCGGCTGTTCACAATCCGCGTATCCGTGGTCAGATTCCGCACGCCGGTACGGGAAGACAGACTGGTGAAGGGCTCATTGAACGCAATGTGCCCGTCCACACCGATGCCGCCCATGAACAGGTCAATGCCGCCATAGGATGCGATCTTTTCCTCATACCGTGCGCACTCGCCCTCGGGATCGTCCGTCATGCCGTTGAGAATGTTGATGTTCTCGCTCTTCATGTCCACCAGGTGGTTGAAGAAATTGTCGTGCATGAAATACCAGTAGGACTGGTCATGCTCCCGGGGCAGGCCCAGGTACTCATCCATATTGAAGGTCACCACATTGGCAAAGCTCACTTCGCCTGCGCGGTTCATGCGCACCAGTTCCTTATATACGCCGATGGGCGAGCTTCCCGTAGGCAGGCCCAGCACGAAGGGCCTGTCTTCCTTATGGGCATTGATCTTTCCCGTAATGTATCCGGCTGCCCATCTGCACATCTTTTCATAATTTTCCTGAATAATAACTCGCATGTTCTTTTACTCCTTTTTCTGTTGCAGTGTCATGGGAATCTCTGTTACGGTGTTGATTCCGCTTTTTCCCTTCCCATTTCCCGGCGCACTGCATGTATGGCCCGGCACATGTTCATGCCTCCTCAGGCCCATCTCCGCCGTGACGGCATCCGCCGAATCTTTCGATAACCGTCTCCCTCGTCACCCGCTCCATGTCCGGAGGGGCCCGGCGCTATCAGTTTCCTTTCTGCTCCTTTCCGCAGAAACTGATTTTCCGGGAAAGCC
>CAMNDE010000169.1:0-3971 GCA_946534895.1 uncultured Clostridia bacterium | reverse complement strand
CCGGTGCGCATGCTGCCATTCTGCAGAATTTCGCCAATGCGATTTCCAGGGGCGAGCCTCTGCTTTCCCCGTACACAGATGGTCTCAATGAACTGACGATTTCCAATGCCGCCTATCTTTCTTCCTGGAATGGCGGCCGGGAGATCGCCCTGCCCTTTGATGAGGCAGCCTTTGATCAGGCACTCATGGAACGGGCTTCCAAGTCCGTGTTCCGGCCGGAACAGGAAGGGGAGAAGCCGGACGGCCAGTACTCCAACCGCTGGCAGGTGAACTGGTAATTCGATACGGATGACACAGCCTGAAAGCAGGGCAAATGTTCAGGAATGATCGCGGCTGCATGCGGCGTAAAACCCGATGCGGCCGTTTTCTTTTGCCTGAGTCGGCAATGGAGGCCCCGAAAATGCCTGAAACGAACGGGAATATGACCGGAGGCACGCAGGAAACCTCTGGAATACTGTGCAGCAGGAAAAGCGAAACTGTTTTTGAAAAATACCCCCTGGGGGTACTTGACATATACCCCTTGGGGGTATATAGTCATGCCCGGAAGGAAAGGAGGAACCGGCATGGAAGAGAACATGTGTCCGCACCGGAAGAGGGAGCGTAGCGAAGCGGAGATCAAGAGCCTGATTCATCGGCTGAACCGGATTGAGGGCCAGATCCGCGGCATCCGGAACATGGTGGAGCAGAGTGCCTACTGTCCGGAAATCCTTGTCCAGGCATCTGCTGCCAAAGCCGCCATGGATGCCTTCAGCCGGGAGCTGCTGGCAAGCCATGTGCGCCACTGTGTGGCGGAGGACCTGCAGAACGGCAAGATGGAGACCGTGGACGAGCTGGTTTCCATTCTGGGGAAAATGATGTAATCCGCAAAGAAGGCAAAACGATTATGAAACAGTATCAGGTAACAGGCATGAGCTGCGCGGCCTGCGCGGCCCGTGTGGAAAAGGCGGTGCAGAAGGTGCCGGGCGTGACTTCCTGCTCGGTGAGCCTTCTGACCAACTCCATGGGTGTGGAGGGAACGGCGGGAGCCGAAGAGATTATCCGAGCGGTGGAGGAAGCGGGCTATGGAGCTTCCACCGGAGAGCAGGCGCAGGCAAAGGGCAGCGCGCGGAAACAGGCGGAAGCCCTGGAGGACCATGAAACCCCGAAGCTGAAAAAGCGGCTTCTTTCCTCCCTTGTGTTCCTTCTCATGCTCATGTATGTGTCCATGGGCCACACCATGTGGTCCTGGCCGCTTCCGGCGTTTCTGGAAGGCAATCATGTGGCCATGGGTCTCGTGCAGATGCTTCTGGCCATCATTGTCATGTTGATCAACCAGCGCTTCTTCGTATCCGGCTTCCGCGCCGTCATGCATAAGGCACCCAATATGGACACCCTGGTGGCCATGGGTTCCGGTGCCTCCTTTCTGTGGAGCGTGTATGCCCTGTTCGCCATGACGGACGCCCAGGTGCACGGTGGCAGCGAAGCCGCCATGCAGTGGATGCACTCCTTCTACTTTGAATCCGCGGCCATGATCCTGACGCTCATCACCGTGGGCAAGATGCTGGAGGCGAGGAGCAAGGGCAGAACCACGGATGCTCTCCGTTCCCTGATGAATCTCTCACCGAAGACAGCCATTGTGCTGCGCGGGGGCAGAGAGACGGAAATCCCGGTGGAGGAAGTCAGAAAGGGCGACGAGTTTGTGGTGCGCCCGGGCGGCAGCATTCCCGTGGACGGCATCATTCTGAGCGGAAGCACCGCGGTGAATGAGTCCGCCCTGACCGGGGAATCCGTTCCCGTGGACAAGACAGAAGGGGATGCCGTCAGCGCGGCCACCGTCAACACCTCCGGCTTCATCCGCTGCCGGGCGGAGCGTGTCGGCGAGGACACAACCCTTGCGCAGATCATCCGTATGGTGGAAAATGCGGCGGCCACCAAGGCGCCCATTGCCAAGATCGCAGACCGGGTGTCCGGCATCTTTGTGCCCGTGGTGCTGCTCATCGCCCTGATCACCCTGATTGTCTGGCTGCTTGTGGGCAGGGAATTCGGATTTGCGCTGGCAAGGGCCATTTCCGTGCTGGTGATCTCCTGTCCCTGCGCTCTGGGCCTGGCCACGCCGGTGGCCATCATGGTGGGCAACGGACTGGGCGCGCGCAACGGGATTCTGTTCAAGACGGCTGTATCTCTTGAGGAGACGGGCCGCGCGGACATTGTGGCGCTGGACAAGACCGGCACCATTACCCGGGGCGAACCCGCGGTAACGGATGTGCTCCCGGCTCCCGGCGTGTCGGCCGAGGACCTGCTGGTGATGGCCGGCTCTCTGGAAACGAAGAGTGAGCATCCGCTGGCCCGGGCCGTGACAAATTACATGAACGAAAAAGGCATGGCGCCCCGGGAGATCGAATCAGCCCAGACCCTGCCCGGCAACGGCATACAGGGGAACCTGGACGGGGCAGAACTCCTGGGCGGAAGTCTCCGGTTCATAAAAAGCCGCGTGACGCTTCCGGAAACCATGGAACAGCAGTGCCAGGCCCTGGGTGAGGCGGGTAAGACGCCTCTGCTCTTCAGCCACGGTGGAAAGCTGCTGGGCATGATCGCAGTGGCGGATCCCATCAAGCCGGACAGCGCTGAGGCCATCCGGCAGCTCAAGGGCATGGGCCTTAAGGTGATCATGCTCACGGGTGACCAGGAGTATACGGCCCGGGCTATCGGCAGCCAGGCCGGCGTGGATGAGGTCCGCTCCGGCGTGCTTCCCGACGGCAAGGAACAGGTGATCCGGGAACTGCGCAGCCATGGCCGGGTGATCATGGTGGGCGACGGCATCAACGACGCCCCGGCGCTCACAAGAGCGGATATCGGCATGGCCATCGGCGCCGGCACGGACATTGCCATGGACGCGGCGGACGTGGTGCTCATGAACTCCACGCTCATGGACGCGGCGGCGGCCATCCGTCTGTCCCGGGCCACCCTGACCAATATCCACGAAAACCTGTTCTGGGCGTTTATCTATAACGTCATCGGAATCCCTCTGGCGGCAGGCGCGTTGATCCCGCTGTTCGGCTGGGAGCTGAACCCCATGTTCGGGGCGGCAGCCATGAGCCTGTCAAGTTTCTGCGTTGTGTCCAATGCCCTGCGTCTGAATCTGTTTGACCTGCATTCAGACCGGCACGACAGAATAAAGCATGGAAAGGAGCGCAAATTGATGGAAAAGACCCTGAATGTCGAAGGCATGATGTGCATGCACTGCGAAAACCGCGTGAAAAAGGCTCTGGAGGCCCTGGACGGTGTGGTGTCCGCGGATGTGAGCCATGAGAAGGGCACGGCTGTGGTGCACCTGGAAAAGAACGTGGAAGACAGCGTGCTGAAGCAGGCTGTGGAAGCACAGGATTACAAGGTGACCGGGATTGCCTGAGTGAAAGGCCCTGCAAAGGGCCTTTCTGCTTTGAGGAAAGGTGGGAATATAGCATGATCCGCAGTGCACGTCTTGAGGACGCGGCGGCTCTTCTGGGCATCTATGCGCCCTATGTGGAGAAAACGGCCATTACCTTTGAGCTGGTGCCTCCGGGACCTGACGAGTTTGGACAGCGCATGGAGCAGATCATGCGGAAATACCCGTACCTGGTCTGGGAGGAGGAAGGAAATATCCTGGGCTATGCCTATGCCTCTGACTTCCATCCCAGGGCAGCCTACCGCTTCTGCGCCGAGATGACGGTGTATGTGGCGGAACATGCCCGGGGCCGTGGCATCGGACGGAAATTATACGCGGCCCTGGAGGATGCATTGACAGGCATGCATTATCTGAACTTCAACGCCTGCATTGCCTATACGGACCGGGAAGATCCGTACCTGGACGGCGGCAGCCCGAAATTCCACGAGCACATGGGCTACCGTCTGGTGGGTACCTTTCATCAGTGCGGATACAAGTTCGGGCGCTGGTATGACATGATCTGGATGGAAAAGACACTGCCGCATCCCGGGGAACCGGAAGAAATCCT
>CAMNDE010000168.1:0-3986 GCA_946534895.1 uncultured Clostridia bacterium | reverse complement strand
GCAGAGAAAAAGCCGCAGGGGGCGCTTTTGCACGCGGGGGCAGGAACGGCAGGCGGCGGGGAGAATTCTTTCTGTCAGCACGGAAAAACAGACAGGGGGACAGGGGCATGACGCTTCAGGAAATCAGGGAAAGACTGCTGGGTATGCAGGATAAGACATACAGAGATTTTCAGGTGAAACTGATCCCAACCGTGAAGCCGGAGACGGTGATCGGCGTGCGGACACCGGACCTCCGGAAACTGGCGAAAGAACTGCAGGCGGATGGCAGCGCAGAGATGCTGATTGAGAAACTGCCGCATGACTGGTTTGAGGAAAATCAGCTGCATGCGTTCCTTCTTTCGGATATGAAGGACTATGCCGCGTGCCTCGATGCTGTCAGCCGTTTTCTGCCCTGTGTGGACAACTGGGCAACCTGCGACCAGATGTCCCCGAAGGTCTTCAGGAAGCATGCGCCGGAACTGCTGGGTTCTGTGAAGGCATGGCTCGCGTCGGGGGAAACCTATACCGTCCGGTTTGCCATCCGCATGCTGATGGATCACTTTCTCGATGACCGGTTTGATCCTGCCTATCCGGAGATGGTGGCGTCGGTGCATTCGCAGGAGTATTACGTCCGCATGATGGCGGCCTGGTACTTTGCCACCGCGCTGGCCAAACAGTATGACGCGGTCCTTCCGTACCTGGAAAACCACCGTCTGGACCGATGGACGCATCAGAAGGCGATTCAGAAGGCCGTGGAGAGTTACAGGATCCGTCCTGAACAGAAGGAATACCTGAAATCCCTGAGAATGCCGGGAGGAGAATAATGGGGAACGGAACGATTACAATCACGCGGGAGCAGGCAAGGCGCCTGATTCTTCTCCGGCAGGGACTGCTGGGAAAACACCGGTTTATCGGAAAGGACGGGGCCTGCCGGTATGTCCGTCAGGCGGGCTGCATTCAGTATGATCCGGTCGATGTCTGCGGAAAGAATGCGGAGCTGACATTGCTCTCCCGTGTGAAGGGGTTTACGAAAAAGACGCTGGCGGAGCTACTCTACAAGGACCGTCTGCTGGTGGACTATGCCGACAAGGAACTTGCGATCTGGGCGAGGGAGGACTGGCCGTATTTTGCCCCGTACCGGGAGAGAAGCCGGTTGCATGGAACACAGTTTCAGGGCCTGTCTGAGCTCGAAGAGAAAGCGATCGCCTATATCCGTGAGCACGGGCCGGTCAGCAGTGATACACTGCCCATGGAGGGCACCATCTTCTGGCATTCCTCCATGCACTGGAGCGGCAACTGGGAAAAGGAATCCCAGGCCGCACGGTCCGTGCTCGAGCAGCTGTATACGGACGGTGTGCTGCTGATTCACCACAAGACCGGAACCCGGAAATACTATGACCTTGCGGAAAAGTACTTTGACGCGGGACTGCTGAACGCACCAAGCCCCTGCCCGGATGCAGAAGCGTTTCGGCAGTGGCGCGTCGCCCGGCGCATCGGGGCGGTCGGCCTGCTCTGGAACCGCCGGTCGGATGCCTGGCTGGGGATGGATATGAGCACGGAAGAGCGGAACCGGGCGTTTGCGGAGCTGGAGAAAAAGGGCCGCATCTGCGAGGTCCGGACAGAAGGCATCCGTTTTCCGCTGTACCTGCTCAGCGAAGACCTCCCGCTTCTGGAAAGCGTGCTGGACGATACCGCGGACAGGAAACCGCGCCTGGAATTTCTGGCCCCGCTCGACCCCATGCTGTGGGACCGGAAACTGATCGAGGCGCTCTGGGATTTTCAGTACTCGTGGGAGATCTATACGCCGCGGGAAAAACGCAGATACGGCTATTATGTCCTGCCGATTCTGTATGGTGAGAACCTGATCGGACGCATGGAAGCTGCGGCCGAGAGAAAGACAAAGTCGCTGGAGGTGCGGCAGACCTGGTATGAGGAAGGTGTGCGGCAGACTGCAAAGCTGAAAAAGGCACTGGATGGCGCGGTGAAGCGCCTGGCGGCCTTCAATGACTGCACGGAGATCCGCTGGAATGGGGAATGAACGCTGAAGGATATAAAAAGGCCGGGGCCCTGTCGGGTTCCGGCTTTGCTTCAGCCATTTGTGACTTCCGGGTCTTCTGTTTCGAGCGTTTCCGTGCGCACATAGCCGCCGCTGCCCTCGAAGTTTGTCAGGCTGAAGCCATTCTCGTCGATGCTCAGCCCTTTGACATTCACCGTGCCGTCCTCATGGATCAGCGTCAGTTCATACTCGGGATCATCCCAGTAGAGTCCCCGGAAAGGATTGTATCTGCTGACAGACCATGTGCCCCGACGGGCTTCTCCGAGGGTTTCAGCGGTCTGGGTATAGACGGTATTGGCTCCTTCAAACGTTCCGTCGGGGTAGAGGATAAGAAGGTCTTCCGCCATGCTGCCCCCGGCATAGAACGTCCAGCTGCCGGACAGCTGCTCCATGACGGCCTGGGGGACGGGGTCATCCCTGAAGGAAGGATCCATTTCCAGATCCCGGACGGGGATGAAGCCCCAGACGATGGCGCCGCCGTCTGTGAATTTCCCCTTGCTGGTGACCTCTGCGCTGACATAGGCCCAGTCGTTTCCAACGAGCCCCATGCAGTCAAACTGCATGCCGGAGGGGACTTCAAACTGCGGATACTGGGAGCAGAAGGGGTCATCGGTGAGGAACGTGGTGCGAATGGCCCGGACATCGGAGTGGACGAAGGCTTCACCGAGAATATCCGAAGTGTCCTCCAGTGCACGGCTGCCCAGAAGCGCATTTTCGACCCAGCCGATGCGGTGCGTCCGCTCGCTGACTTCATATTCAATGCAGGTATAGCTTTCCCCGTCTGCATTCCGGTAACCTTTCAGGGGAATGATGTCCCCGGAAAGCCCGACAGCGGCCTTGCCTTTGCCGGCCCGCCAGGCAGACTTCCCGAACGGTGCGCTCCAGACCGGGGCGGTGCCTTTGCCGAGCGCGGGGACCAGATTCCTCTCACGGGTTCCCAGACAGTTTTCTCCGCTGTCCAACTGCGCATGCAGGAGATTGAAGCGGCGGACATCCTCCACAGTCCGCGGGAACAGGGCCAGATTGAAATCTGAGATGGAAAGAGGAAGCATGGAAAGAAAAACTGTCTCTTCCCCGTCTGTGCAGGTATAGCCGTAAAAGGAACCGGTGTCCGCATGGAATGTGTCAGCCCGGAAGTCGACATTTCCGAGACGTGCCTGCAAGAGCACGATCTCATCGGTATACGTCCCAAAGGTAAAGGATTCCTCTGCGCTTTTGAGAATAAACCCGTCCGCGGTTTCTGCAATGGACATGTTCTTCCTGTCGTCCGGCTGCCATACAGCGGTATGGAAGACGTGCAGTCCGTCCCTGCTGCATGGAAGAGCGCGTTGTGATACCGGGAGCCGAGAATGGCCCAGGACCCGGCCTGATTGCAGAGTGTGGAGTAATTGTCCCACTGTGCATCGTCCATGACGAGCGTCAGCAGCATTCCATTCAGTCCCCAGCTGTTGGCGGAGGCTGCAGGCAGAAGAGAGAGCACCAGAAAAAGCGTGAGCAGAAGTGCGATCCCTTTGTACATGTTTTCAGATCCCTTCAGGATGGTTTCATCCATAGAACGAAAAAAGGCAGCATTTCGTTTCCGGAATGCTGCCCTGATGACGAAAATCGGAAATCAGGCGAGGAGTGCTTTGAGTGCGCTGCAGGCGGCGTCGAATGCCTCATCGTTGGAGGAGAAGACATAATTGCCTCCGCCGACAATGCTGCGGTCACCCTTGCGCTCGAGTCCCTTCAGGCCGTCAAACACGGCGAGATGGGGTTCCACGGTCATGTCGCATCCGCCCTTTGCAAGGAACGCATGGAGCACTTCGCCGACATGCCCGTCGCCTTTTCCTGCAGGAACAACGCTGCTGTCGCTGAAGAGGGCATCCTTGATATGCATGTAGTTGATGCGGTCCTTCAGCATCTCCCAGGCTTCCAGGGTATCCTGGCCGCACTGGACAAAGTTGGCGGG
>CAMNDE010000167.1:0-3996 GCA_946534895.1 uncultured Clostridia bacterium | reverse complement strand
CACCCATGTTGACAATACTTCCCTCATAGGGAATGCCGTCGAATTCAGCATGAACTTTTACCCGGCCTTTCCCGAAGACCGCCCTGATATCCCACGGGAAAATGACATAGGCACCGCCGTTGTCTGCGACCTCGTGAATGACTCCATCGAATTCATATTGTCCGCTCATTTCCGATCCACCCGCCTGCAAACAGATTGCTGATATCCTGTCCACCGTGACCTGAAGCCTCCTGCATTTCAGGGCTCCAGATACCGCACTGCCTTTCCGGCCGCCGCGGCATATTCGATTTCCGACCGGGTGCTGGAACCGATATACCCGCCGACATTGATCACAAAGATTTCATCAGCCATATCGATTTTCCGTTTATGCATGTCGTCCAGCATCTCTTTTGTTTTTGTCATGGTATCCTCAGCCATGCCTTCCCAGACCTCACTGTCCCCGGCGTGGCCAAAAAGTCCTACACTGATGACAATGTTTCCCTCCAGCGTAAGGCGCTTCTGCGCCTCCATGAAAGCATCTCTGAACCGGGTGCTGCCGCAGAGGGTAATGACTCTATACTTTCCGACCATCCAATCACTCCAGTGCTCGATTTATGGAAGCAGGTCTGTTTTCGGCTTAATCAGACAGGCCATTTTCATCCCTGCCGTGTTTCACAAACGCCTATGCACACGCATCCCCATGCACCTTGTATCCCGGTACATCCGGCACGGCCGGACATGTCCTGTTCACGATAGTTTCCCGGCTGTCTGAGGCTGTGCCGGTACAGGCAGGAAAAGTACCGGCATCCTCTGCGCACTTTATCCTCATATCCGGCTTGTTGCTGTTCTTCAGCACATTCCGGTATGCAGGCAAAGGAACATCTGAATGCATTGTAGCATATCACAGCGCCAAAATCCTCAAAAAAATACACCTGCCCAGAAACAGGCGCCCTGATTTCCTTCCGCCTTATGCCCTGGTCTCCTGATTGCCGGAATCCATCGGCATCGCGGCCTTTTGGCGCAGGGTTTCAGCCATGCCCGTTCCTGCCTTCCTTCCATTGTGGTTTCGGTGCGGCGGACTTATAATGAACATGCTCAGACAGACGACTGAATCATGCTGTGAGGTCTTGCAATGCCAAAGATCGTATGGGAAGGAAATCGGAAAAGCCCCGGAACATCCCACCAAAGCCCGCCCATTCCTGGAAACGCAGAGATTCTGCGCAGTGCGGATGATTTTATTGGAAAATCTTTACCGTATGGCATAGCTCCCATGCTGCTCTGCATGCTTGCCGTTTTCCTGAAGGCATTTTTCCACAGAGAACCGCCGGTTGATCCCAGATTCCTCATTCCAGGATTCGTAACGGGTATGCTTGTCGCACTGCCCCTTCATGAGCTTATGCATGCTCTGTGCTATCCGAAGGGAGCCACAGTATGGATTGGATTATGCCTGCGCAAACTGGCAGCATATGCAGTCTCATACCATCCGCTGACAAAAAAGCGCTTCATCATGATGTCCCTCGCGCCGTCCCTGCTGGGTATGATTCCGCTTGCGGTGTTCATTGCCGCGCCGATTACCATGAAGCCGCTTCTCACGATCTGTATGATTTCCGCGTTCATGGGACTCATATCACCGGCACCGGATTATATGGATGTGGTGTCAGTACTTCGGAGAGCTCCTTCGAATGCCATGATATGTGATTCTCAGGAAGGGCTGTACTTCTGCAGCAGATGGAGCAGCAGCTCTCCGCATACTCGGATCAGCTGAAGTTCGCCGGAAAGGCAAACACGCTGCCGGCAAAGCCTTAGAACAATACCGTCTGCCGGCAGTCAGAACCGGTAAAGAGGCTGCAGAAAAACAGGTGGCAGCAGCGACGCGGTCAGCGAAAAGCCTGCCAGCTTTGATACAAACCAGCGAAACGGAAAAATCGACGCAAATGTCCAAAGGCAGGAATACGAAAACAGGCATCCTGACACCAGAGAATCTGGAAGCAGGATGCCGTTTTCCTATGGGCGGAAAGCTCATACATCTGATTTTCTACTGCAGGCTGCGTATGGCGCGCTCCACTTCATCGAGCTCTTCGCCTTTTACAATGCCCCACTCCTCCCGCAGAAGTCTCATTTGTTCCTTATATGCCTCAATCGCCTTCGGCGCATTGCCAAGGATTTCATAAATATGTGCGATGCTGGTCGCACTGTCAGTATACTTTGGGGAGGGCTGAAGCTCCTGGCCTTTTCTGTACCAGGCAATCGCCTTGTCATACTCCTGTCGCAGGGTATAGATATCACCAAGCGTGACAGCCCAACACCATTCCTGGTCTTCCATGGATTCCAGTTCAGTCAGACAGGCTGCGGCTTCTTCCTTTTCACCTGCTGCCTGTGCGATCAGATAGCGGTACATGGGAACGCGGAAAGTGTTGTCCATGCGCACCAGCTTCTCCATCCACTGGCGTGCTTCTGAAAGACGCCGGTCATCGATCAGATTATCCAGTAACCACATGAGGGCGGCACGGTTGCCAGGATTGCGGAGGCAGTAATCACTGAACCATTTGATAAGAGCATGATGATTACGTACATTCCAGTCGGAAATACGGCTTCCCCAGGCATTTGCAAGCTCGCTGATCGCATCCGGATCACCGCCTGTTTTTTCTACAGCCTCTTTGCCATATCTGACTGCCAGTATGCGGTATTGTTCCGCCTGATGGTTGTAAAGCTTTGCCAGAAGTGTGTTTGCGTTTCCGGCGAGCTTCGGCTGTTCGGAATAAGCAGCAAGCTGCTGCTCCAGCTGCCGTATCTCCGCCGCTTCCAGCAGACCCTGACTGTAGATCCGGTTTTCCATGCGTTCCATCTGCTGGTCTGGTGCTATGTCGAACAGTTGATCGATCGTGACGCCAAAGTACACCGCGATCTGCGGCAGCATTTGCACATCCGGCATACTGGCGCCGCGTTCCCATTTGCTGATGGATTGGGCTGTCACATTCAGGACTTCAGCCAGAGTCTCCTGAGTGATACCCCGTTCTTCACGCAGGCGTCTGATTTCTTTCCCCATTTCCATGATGGAGTCCTCCTTCCTTTTGTGATTCCATCGTATCAGATAAAGGAACGGAATAACAGCGACCGTCGCGTCAAAAGGCTCGAATGTCAGTTGAAATCATTAATACGCAGCAGACACCATGCCGCAAATTCCATGGAGAATCCGCTCCATTCATGCCGCTCATCACATCAGGAAGAAAAGCCCCAGAAACATGACAGCCCCGGCCCAGTTGCCGGCTCCGCCGACCCGCAGCGGCAGAAACGCCAGCATCAGAGGCAGAACATTGAATATACAGGCCCAGCGGGGCAGCGGCGTGATCCCTGAGACAACCGCCGCAAAAAAGGTGACGCCGAAAATCAGAAAGCCAAGATAGCACATGACCATTGTAATGGATGTTTTCCGAAAAAATTCATTGATGATATCCAGCGCTTCCTGCGTGCGGCCCAGACGCACATACAGCCACTCCGGCACACCGCAGAACACGTGATGCGCCATGCCGAAGGTCGCAACGCAGACACAGCCCACCAGCATCAGCGCAGCGCACAGCTCAGAGTACGCTCGCATCCAGTGACACAGGGCCAGATAGCCAAAGAAGAACAGGAACATGGCCAGGCATCCCAGCAGCATGGACTTCATCGGATTGCGGAGGGGAAGCCCGTCAAAAGCCTGGGCAAGCTTCTGATTGTTCTTCATGTCCTCAAAGCGGAATCTGCCGCGGGGCAGATATGTCAGCAGGCAGTCACAGTACCCGCAGAGCAGATGACCGGCGATCGCAGCAAGCATCAGAATCTTCATGATTGTCATATGCACACTCTCCCTTGCATGTCATATTGTTTCTTCATGGTCCGCCTTATACCCGTTTTTTGTAGCCCCGCAGGCACAGTCCCGCAAACACGGCACACAGGACCGACCCGCCCAGCATCCACAGCATGCAGGATACATCCGCCTCCGTCACAAGACCCACGACAGCGACGGGAAATGCCAGA
>CAMNDE010000166.1:0-4043 GCA_946534895.1 uncultured Clostridia bacterium | reverse complement strand
AGAAAGGAGCGTCCCATGCTGCATCAGGATTTTGTGAATGCTGTCACGGATTTCATTTTTGTCTCCCACACGCCTGAGCCTTCGGATCTCATCCTGGTGCCCGGCAGTCTGGAAATAGGGCATGTCATGAAAGCCGCAGACCTGTATCATGCAGGTTTCGCTCCGTCCATCCTCTGTTCAGGCAGTCACCCTATCGGTCATGAGCACTTTGCGCTCTATCCAGAGTTCCAGAGTGAAGCCGACTATATGGCGCATCTGCTTCTGGAACAGAAGATACCTGAACATGCCATTCTCCGTGAAGACCGCTCCACCTTCACCTGGGAAAACGCCATGTTTTCCGCAGAGCTTCTGAATCAATCCCTGAAGCCCCGGCAGATCATCATTGCCTGCAAGCCAAGCCATGCCAGGAGATGCCTGTTCTATTTCCAGCAGGCCATGCCGCATGTCCGTTTCCTCATCTGTCCCTGTTCCCAGCCCGGACTTGACCGGGATGACTGGTTTCTGAGCACGGAGGGACGCCGGCATGTACTCGGCGAAGTCCGACGTATGGGGGATCAAGTGCTGGATCTTTTTGAGGAAAGCTTCGCTGAATAGTCCTATCCCGCAGACAAAAGCCTGCTTCTTGTCTTTGCAGCTGCAGAGCAGATTTCTTTTCCATCACGCAAAAGCCTGCTTGTACCCGAAAAGCAGATCCTTTTCCGGCAGATTCCTGCCTGTTTCTTCTGATCCTCCCAGAGCAGATTCCCTTTTCCGGGCACATAAATCCCTGCTCGTTTCTTCTGCGCCTGCAGAGCAGATACCCGTTTCCAGGCATATAAATATCTGCCAGTTTCTTCTATACCTGCAAAGCAGATTTATTGTTCCACCGGCTCATCTGTCACATTTCATTATTTCCGGAGGTCATATGACACATCACCGTATTCTGCGTATCTTAGTGGCCATTCTTGGTGCCGGCATTGCCGCCTACGTTATCCTCTTCCTTGTGGTTCTGTATGCCCAGTACCATGTACCAGGTCCTCAGAGCGGCTACGAAGCCATTATTGTACTGGGAGCCCAGGTTAAGCGGGACGGAACGCCTTCTGTGCAATTGCAGTGGCGTCTTGACGCCGCCGGGGCATCCTATACGGACAGTCATGTACCCATTGTGGTCTGCGGTGCCCAGGGAAAAGATGAGCCCGCTACTGAGGCATCCGTCATGAAAGCCTATCTCATGAAATTCGGGATCCCTGAGGAAGATATTCTCATGGATGATCAGTCCTTTTCCACGGACGAGAACATCCGCAATGCCCGTGCCCTTCTTCCGGGTACAGACCGGGTACTCATTGTGACCTCGGACTATCATCTTCCCCGTTCCCTCATGATCGCGAGAGATGCAGGATTCGATGCCTGTGGACTGGGAAGCCCTACGCTCGGCGGCTTTTACTGGCTCAAGAATCACGCACGCGAAACACTGTCCTGGGTCAAGTACTTCCTTGTCCACAAGCTGGGCATTCCCATCGGATAAGGGCCTGCAATACTCGCGTTCATAAATCCAACCGTGTTCCCAGGCTGCACCTGCTGTTCCAGCCAGCTTTGTTTACCCTATATCATTGCCTGCAAGCATTCAGAATGGCTTCTGACTCCTCCTGCAGGCCAAATACCTGCCCGGTTCAGCCAGACTATATGACTATATATGGAGGCAGTATGACGGAATCCATTATTCTTTCCAAGCTCGAACTTCTGGACCTGCCCACAGACCCCGATAAAGCACATCAGCTGCTCACCTATCTGCAGATGCTCCTTGAATGGAACAAGTCCATGGACCTCACAGCCGTCACCGACGAAGAAGAAGTTCTGGACCGCCATTTTCTGGACAGTCTCATTCTGCTTAAGCATCCGGAGTATCTGAAAGGACCCGTTCTGGACCTCGGTACAGGAGCCGGTTTCCCCGGGCTTCCCCTGGCCATCTTCCGGCCGGATCTTTCCTTCACGCTCGCGGATGCCCAGAACAAGCGTCTCAAGTTCCTGGAAGCGGTCATCGCTGCTCTGGAGCTTGAAAACGTCACCCTTGTCCACAGCCGGGCCGAAGACATGGGCCGCAGTCCTGCTTTTCGGGAAACCTTTGGTACCTGCGTGGCCCGCGCCGTTGCATCCCTTCCAGTGCTCTGCGAATATCTGCTTCCCATGGTTTCTGTCGGCGGCTGCTCAGTATGCTGGAAAGGCCCGTCTGTACTGGATGAAATGACAAATGGCCGCAGAGCCGCCCACCTGCTTGGCGGGCATCTGCTGGAGCCCATCTCCTATGCCATTCCCGGTCGGGACTGGCAGCATATGCTGCTTCCCATAGAGAAAGTTTCATCCACACCGAAAACCTATCCGAGAAAAGCAGGCACGCCCGGAAAATCCCCGCTTGGCAGCTGATGCTCAATCCGCCTGCAAAGGCGCCCTGTTCTGAACACACGCATCTTCCCAGACATCAGAAATTTCGCCGGCATCTGCCGGCTTTTTTGAGTCCAATACCCTGGCTTCTTTCCGCGCAGCTGCATGCAGTACAGTGTCACTTTGCCGGATGCTCAAAAGTCCTGTCTTCGCTGCAAAAGAAAATCATCATAACCCGGCAGTGCCAGGCCGGCTTATTCCGCTGACTTTCCCGACATACTTCCATAACGGATACGGTCTGTTCGGAAACATCTTCTGTTCTCAGGCGGTTTCCCATCCTGCCAGTTTCCGGGTACTGCTGTCAAACGAAACACCGATCTTGTACAGCCTTCTGGAGTCCGCGATAAATGGCAGCGCATAGTCTTTGCTGTCAATCTGTGCAAGCGCTGCCTCCGCTGTATCATCCCGCTTGAACTCAAACAGATAGATATATTGTTCTGTCTGAACTCTGCAGTCGATACGTCCTGTGTATGTATGCATCTCACACTGACAGAACTTCCCCAGAAGCGTAAAGACCAGATAAATGACCGCCTGGAAGTAATGCTCAAAGGGATCCGTTTCCAGTGTATAGGCGATACCCGCAAACAGACCGGTCAGCACGTTCCGGATCTGCTCCAGGTCACCCTGTTCAACAGCTTCATCCAGAGTGAAAATATCCAGGCCGTTTCCGGCTGTTGCCTTTGGCACATAAGATGGCATCAGGCTTTCCAGAAACCCGTATCTGACCTCTTCGTTCGGAAAGCTGAGCGTATATCTTCTGCGCTTTTCGTCATAACCCAATATGGTCAGATACCCTGTCTGATACAGAAGCGAAATCGGATCCGAACCATCTCCTGCGCAGTTTTTCAATCCGGATTCGCTGGCGAACAGTGTCTGATCGGTAAACTTCCGTACATCAAACTGGTTATTTCGCAGCTGCCGAATCAGATATGATAGAGTACCCGTTTCAAACCGGCAGGAAACACAGTCCTTATTCAGCAGTGCCGCCAGCAGGCTGAATGGATTGTATACTGCTTCACCTTTTGCTGAGAAATGATAGCCGCCGTACTGTTTCCTGAGTGCTGCGCGGCAATCACGCCCGGTCATTTTCCTGTGTTTTGCAAAGTCAGCAGTCTCTTTCGCAAAATACTCATCGATCTCCGTTTCCGTTATTCCGCACAGAGCAGCATATTGTTCCGTCATGGAAATATCTCTGAGCTGGTCCAGATCACTCGCTTTGTGAAACTTTGATACGCCGGTCATGAAAACGAACTGGATATACTCATCAAAGCTCTTCAGTGTACCGAAAAAGCCATAAAACACCCCTCGGTTATGTTCCTGCAGGTCTTTATCATCCATGACATCCAGCAGCGGCTTGTCACACTCATCCACCAGAATCACACAGCGAAGACCGGTTTTCTCTGCTGCTGCTTTGAGCAGATTCTGAAATCGCTCCCCGAGCGTGTTGTTGTCAGTCACAGAAGCATATTTTCTTTCCCATTGCTGAAGCTGAACATCCAGTGCACGTTCCAGAGCGCCCTGCTGCCGGTAGTTCACTGCATCGAAGTCAAAGGAAAACACCGGATATGATTTCCATGCATCCGGATTTCCTTCTTCCAGTTTCTCTATGGCAAGACCTGCAAACA
>CAMNDE010000165.1:0-4128 GCA_946534895.1 uncultured Clostridia bacterium | reverse complement strand
GATGGTCTGTCCCATGACCTTTGTAGAGTACTGCCATTTGTCCGCTTCTTTGAGTCTGAAGGGCTTTTTCTGCTCTTCTTTTTCATTTCCGCTTTCTTCCTCCTTGTCATGTTCATCCTGGTCGGTACCCGGCTTCTCCTCCATACCCTCCTCTTCCGAAGGTTCTTTCGGCTTATCCGCAAACAGGATTTCATCGGCGAACCCCAGCTCCACGGCCTTCCTGGCGTTCAGCCAGGTTTCATCGCTCATGAGCTTCGAGATGCGGTTCCGGGAAAGCCCGGTCTTCGCGGCATAGGCGTTGATGATGCTTTCCTTCACTTCATTAAGTGTGGAAATGGCTTTTTCCATGTCCCGGGTATTGCCCATGGCAATCGTGGACGGATCATGCACCATCAGGAGTGCCGTCGGCGACATCTGCACGAGATTGCCTGCCATCGCCACCACAGACGCAGCAGATGCCGCGATGCTTGCAATGCGGACGGTCACGCTGCCGGGATAGTCCCGAATCATGGTATAGATTTCCGCTGCGGCGAATACATTGCCGCCGGGCGAATTGATCCAGAGGGTAATGTCTCCCTCCTCCGCATAGAGTTCATCCCGAAACATTGCCGGCGTGATTTCATCTCCCCAGAAGGATTCCGCGTCAATCGGTCCTTCCAGTCGGAGCACTCTGCCGCCAGAGTCATCATGAATCCAGTTCCAGAATTTGTTCAATTCTGTTTACCTTCCTTTCCGGGGCTGTCTGCCCCTATGTGCGTTCTTGCTATCTTGCCGCTTATTCGGATCGTTTCTGTCATCCGCCTTGTCCTCTCTTTCATCCGGTGATCCATCTTCCGTTTCTTCTGTGTTTTCATCGGACTCATCACCTTTTTCTGCTACGTTTGCTCTCTGCTGCTTTGCAAGGCCATAGCTGGCACCGGCATCCCTGAGCTTGTTGTATGATCCGTTCACATAGTAATCATCGCCGCCGTCTTCTGCGGGGATCAGATCCATATTCTCAAGTCTTCGGATATCATTGGGAGACAAGAAACCATTGGAAAAACCCACGGCATATCCATCCATACGGGATTTGTAGTCGCCCCGCATGAGCCCATCCACATTGAACTTTGGGAAGTAACTATCCTGCTCTTCTTCAATCAGGACGTCTTTCACGAGTGCCTGCTCAATCCGGACAAGCCAGGGCATGATCGTATGCATGACAAAGTCTATGGACTGATGCTCAATGTTATTGAAAGTAGCCCGCTTCAGGTCCTGTACCATATGCGGTGGAACACGGAAGATTCGGCATATTTCTTCCACACCAAATTCCCGTGTGGAAAGGAACTGGCTATCCTCAGGCGGGAGAGAAATAGGCTTATACGCCATGCCCTCTTCAAGCACGGCAACCCGGTGCGCATTTCCGGCACCGCCATAGGCATTCATCCAATTGTCCCGGATTTTCTGCGGATCTTTCAGCACACCCGGATGCTCCAATACGCCAGCCGGCTGTGCCCCATTTTTGAAAAAAGCGCTGCCGTATTTTTCCACGGCAAGCGTTGTACCCAGGCTGTTCTTCATCATGGCAATCGGGGAAAAACCCACCAGACCATTGAATCCAAGGCCGGGAATATGAAGAATCTCATCCCTGCGGAATACAATGTCCTTGTCATGTTCGCCCGGTTTTTCATCTGTATAGGCATGGTAGGTATAGATCAGATCACCATTCCCCGCTCTGTCAATCTCCACATTTTCCGGCAGCAATGGATATAGTCCCAGAACACCGTTTTTCCCATCTCGCACGATCTGGGAATACGCATTTCCATAAAGCAGCAAATGCGTCATGATCGTCTCACGAAACGAGAAACTGGTCATTTCAGGATTCGGCTGTCTATAGAGGATCTTATACAGCGGATGGTCTGTGGCCCGTTCCTTGCCTTCACCTTTATCCGTATACCGATACAAATGAAGCGGCAGGCTTGCTACTGTCTCCGCCAGAAGCCGCACACAGGCGTACACCGTGGCAATCTGCAGAGCGGATTTCTCGTCCACCCGCTCACCGCTGAGTGACTGTCCGAATACAAACAATCCACCGGAATCACGGACATTGTCCACAATATCCGGCAGTTTCTTCCCGGGAGCGTCCCTTGGACGGGCAAATCCCAGCCATTCCTTCAGTTTCATAATTCGTCCTCCCTCTTGTTGTGCTATATCTGGCAGCAGATCAGAATACCCAGAGTCCATGGTTCGGATCGTCATAGACACTGTTCGACTTTCCATGGCGGATACAGCGGTCCAATGCCATGATTGCTGCCACCACGCCGTCGATTTTATCTGCAGACTTTGCTTTCGTCGGTTTAATGTTCCCTGCCGGATCCTGCTCGATCACCACGTTCCCGCACATCCATTTGAGCACTGGATTCCCGCCATGAATCACGTTTCCTTTCATGAGCTGTTCATAAAACGCACGGGAAGCTGGTGACATATCCTTATACCCTTGTCCGAAAGGCACCATGGTGAAACCTTCATCTGTGAGCCGTTCCACCAGCATGTTAGCGCCCCAACGGTCATACGCAATCTCGCAGATATGGTATTTTTCATTCAGTTCCCCGATGGTCTGCTGAATATAGGCGTAGTCAATCACGTTTCCGGGTGTTGCCTTCACAATTCCTTTTCTGACCCAGATGTCATAGGGTACAGAAGTCCGACGCACTCTCAGTGGAACGGTTTCTTCCGGAACCCAGAAAAACGGAAGACAGGTATATTTCCCGTCCTCCGTTTCTGGGGGAAAAAACAGAACAAAAGCGGTGATATCTCCAGAACTGGAAAGGTCCAGGCCACCATAGCAGTCCCGGCCTTCTAGTTTCTTGAGATCAATTGGGCTGCTGCCGAGATCAAAAATATGATCCGGAATCCATGCAACGGTTGATCCAACCCACTGACTCAGACGCAAAGTGCGGAACACATTCTCTTCCGCTGGGTTTTCCTTCGCTTGCAAAAAGGCCTCCCGCATGCGCTCAATGGGAACGGTGTACCCAAGGGACGGATTGACCTTGTACCAGTTCTTTTCATCTGACCAATCCGCATCATCTTCGAGACTGTAAACCACAGGATAGAAGCTAGGGTCCACACGGCGGTTATGCAGAAGATCCACCGCTTTCGTATGCAGCTCAAAGCATATACTGTTGCGGTCCGTGCCCGCGGTCGTGATGGCCACATGCAGTGCCTGACGTCTCGCGTCGCCAGAGCCCTTGGTCAGAACATCCCACAGCTTGCGATTCGGCTGATTATGGATTTCATCAAACACAAGACCAGAGATGGAATATCCGTGTTTGCCGCCAACGTCTGCCGAAACCACCTGATAGTATCCGCTGTTGGCGTAGTTCACAATTCGCTTTCCTGCAGCCATGACCTTGGATCTTTTCTGCAGAGCTGGCGTCATCTCCACCATGCGCCGAGCGACATCAAAAACGATACTGGCCTGCTGACGGTCCGCTGCTGCAGAGAATACTTCAGCGGCCGGTTCATGATCCGCATAGAGCAGATACAGGGCAATCGCTGCTGCCAGCTCACTCTTGCCTTGCTTTTTGGGGATCTCAATATACACCGTATGAAACTGCCGCATGCCATCTTCATGCACCACGCCAAAAATATCCCGGACAATCTGTTCCTGCCAAGGCAGCAGCCAGAAGGGCTGGCCTTCCCATTCGCCTTTGGTGTGCGGCAGCATTTCAATGAAATGCACTGCTCGGTCTGCTTTTTCAGCATCATAATGTGAAGTGGGGAGCATGAAACTGGTAGGCTTATATTCCTTGAGTTTCGGATAGGTTGGCGGGCGCTTCTGTATCATGCGTTATGTTCCCTCCCCCAGCAATGCTTCCATCTCATCACCTGAGCCCTGCTCTTTTTCCGCGATAATTCTGGATCGCGATGCAGGCGTCAAACCAAATTGCTCACAGAACCGGTTCATGATTTTCAGATACGTCTGAGCGATACTCACCTGCGGTACCTGCATCCAGTATCCGGAGGGCGCCTTCACGATAGTACCATGCTGGGTAATGAACTCTTCTGCTTCCTTCCACCGGGCATACGCCTGACAGTATCCGGCAAAGCTGGCCATATCCACTTCCGTCAGAATCCCCAGCTGTTCCA
>CAMNDE010000164.1:0-4133 GCA_946534895.1 uncultured Clostridia bacterium | reverse complement strand
TTTTCTCAGAATTGTCAGATGTGACAGATTCTTGAGTGGCTTTCCGGATTCCGGTGGTTTTTCACGTTTGGACTGCTTCTCAGGCTTAGGATGCTTCTCCATATAAAGCGCATACTCTGCCTTCATATGGCTTTGCATTTCATTATAGGGAACTCCATATAACTGCGCAAACTGCTCCAGACGCGGTTCTGACATTTTGATCCTTGCGATTTCATAACTCCTTAGGGTTGCCTGTGATATACCGCAGAGTGTGGCAGCTTCCTGAATAGTCATCTCATGCTGCAATCGAAGAGTCTTAAGATAGCCGTCCTTTGACTTCGGATTCGGAATATGCTTCTTATAGATAAGTGAGACAGGCACCTCATAGATTTCAGCCAAAGATTGTGCTGTATGCAGAATTACTCCCCGGCCAGCTTCTAAGTCATATAGGGAATCCTTTCCGAGGCCGACAATTTTCTCCACAAATCTGGCTGTCCATCCTCGAGTTACACGCAGCAACTGTAAACGATCCCCAGTAGATGGGATACTTTCCAGCAATTTCAAAAAGCCTTCCCGATCCGGAATATCCCGGCTTTCCGTAAACCCGCAAAGATATAAAGTAGAAACGCCGTAACCATTTGCCAGATTCTTCAAAGTTCCGGCATTGATCTTCTCCATGTTCATCTCGCACTTCCGCACGGTGACGTAGTTAAGCCCAGCTCTCCTGCCCGCCTCGCTCAGCGACCAGCCTTTTTCCTTTCTCAGATCCTGAAGCCGTTTTTGGATTGCTTTTGCGTCCATAAAAAAAGCCTCCTGTTCCTTGATTCATGAGAAGCCATATATCACGCAGTAATTCATAATACAGCAAAGAGACGGCTGCAATCCGCCGTGCGGAATTATATTCAGATATACTGCGCCTGATATGAATAAGATACCTTTATTTGTATAAATCGTCAAGATTGCATGCAATGTCCTGCTGTATTGCTGGAGTGTAAAGTTAAGTTCCAGTTCAGGTAGGCAATGCTGGAACTTAACTTTACCTTTCAGCAACTGATTCCAAATCATGAGCTGCAATTGCAGGGGGCAAAATGCAATGATATAATTTCTTCATATGTTATACTCATATCCCGGGTTCATCCGGGCAGAAAGGATGTTTCACCGATGCGAATCTTTACCGGAATTCTTGCTTTCATCATGCTCTTCACACTTTCCATTTCCATGGGAACTGCCGAGTCCGCCACGGACAATCCGGTGGTTGTCCTGCGCGTCGCGGATTACGGAGACATCTATCTGGAACTCTATCCGGATACCGCTCCCATTACGGTTGAAAACTTCCTTGGGCTCGTGGACAAGGGATTCTACAACGGTCTGACCTTCCACAGAATCATCGCCGGATTCATGGCCCAGGGCGGATGTCCCCTCGGCAACGGTACCGGCAACAGCGGAACAAACATCAAGGGCGAATTTTCCTCCAACGGCGTGGACAACCCGGTCAAGCATGAGCGCGGTGTCCTGTCCATGGCCCGTTCCAATGACCCTGACAGCGCTTCCTGCCAGTTCTTCATCATGCACGATGACGCAACGCACTTGGACGGCAGCTACGCCGCCTTCGGCCGCGTCCTCAGCGGTATGGGCATTGTGGATGCCATGTGCATGAACGCCCACGTGACCGATTCCAACGGCACGGTTCCCAAGGAGGACCAGCCCGTGATCACGGAAGCAGCACGCTCAGACCGTGCTGCAGCAGAAGCCGCCGCAGCGAAGGAAGCTGAAAACGGCTGCGAAGGCGGTACGTTCGATGATCCCATCTCCGCCCTCTCCTTCCCCGTGCCAAATGGCTGGCACCTGGAAAGCTGTGCCATGGGCAGCGCAGTATTCACGGACGGTACGTCCTCCTTCTCCCTCAGCACCATGGACATCTGGCAGCAGTTCGGCAAAAGCGTACAGAATCAGTACAGCGCTTCCGGTCTCACCCGTGACAAGATGACGACAGAAACCTTCAACCGTGCCGCTTTCGCGAACTCCGCCAGGGTTTCAGAAGACCAGCTGACTGAGGAAACTGTAAACGGGAATCTCTTCCTGGCTGCTTCCAGCTCAGGCCGTCAGTATCATCTCGGCGCTGTCAACGGCACCGTGATCATCATGTCAGGAGATGAGGGGGCTGCAGAGGCCATGAATGCTGTTCTGAACACACTTGCCTTCGAGTGAAAAGATTGTATACATCCCGGGCTGATCAGTCCTTTACCACTCCCGGCACCGGAACACGCAGATCTGTTCCGTGCCGGGTAATTTCATGTTGCGTGCTCCGCTTCGCGCAGTGAACATTTCGCCGAGAAAAATCTGTTTTTGCAGTTTACAAAGGGATGCGCTCATGTTACAATCGACTCCGGATTTGAACCTCACGCTCGGTCCAGAGATCACTCCGACTCGGTACTGTGTATGAGGCGATTCCAAGAATACATATAATGGAGGAAACCCAAAATGACCAAGTCTGAAATCATCGAAGCTTATGCCCAGCATCCCGGTGACACCGGATCCCCCGAAGTCCAGATCGCTCTGCTGACCGACCGCATCAATCGTCTGAACGAGCATCTGAAGCTGAACAAGAATGACCATCACTCCAACCGTGGTCTTCTGCTGATGGTCGGCCGCCGCCGCGGCATGCTGGAATATCTGAAGAAGACGGATATCGAGCGCTATCGTGCCCTGATCGCCCGCCTGAACCTGCGTAAATAATCAAAGGTTCTTTCAGATCCCCGGATCGTTGAATTCCGCCGGTCAGGATCCCCTGCCGGCGGTTTTCTCTGATTTGTCTCTCTTCCCACCTGCCTTGCGGATGTTATCCCCTAGAAACCTCGGTTAGGGGCTTTTATAGATAGCACCCGTGAGGCCAACCGGGCATATGCCCAGAAAAAGGAGTAAAGCATGGATTACAAGTCTTATTCCATGGACCTGGCTGGCCGTACTCTGACCCTGGAATTCGGCAAGTACTGCGAGCAGGCCAACGGCTCTGTGTGGGTGCGTCTTGGCGACACCGTCGTCATGGTCAATGCCACCATGGCTCCTCAGCCCCGTGAGGGCGTGGACTTCTTCCCTCTCGCTGTGGACGTGGAAGAAAAACAGTATTCTGTCGGCAAGATCCCCGGCGGCTTCATCAAGCGTGAAGGCCGTCCCACCGACAAGGCGACCCTGACCTGCCGCCTGATCGACCGTCCCCTGCGCCCCCTGTTTGCCAAGGGCATGCGCAATGACGTGCAGGTGGTTGTGACCATCCTGTCCGTTGAGCAGGACGTACCTCCGGAAATTCCCGCCATGATCGGTTCCTCCATCGCCATCGCTGTCAGCGATATTCCGTGGAACGGACCTACCGGCAGCGTGCATGTGGGCCGCGTGAACGGCGAGTATGTGCTGCTTCCCGGCGAGGAAGACCGCGAAAAGTCCGATATGAGCCTGTATGTGGCCGGCACCAAGGACGCCATCATGATGGTGGAAGCCGGTGCCAATGAGCTGAGCGAAGACGTCATGCTCGACGGCATTCTCTTTGCCCATGAAGCCATCAAGAAGCTGGTGGAATTCCAGGACATGATCGTTGCCGAGATCGGCAAGGAAAAGGCTGTCGTGCCGCTGATCACCACCGGTGACGACGTGAAGGCCGCTGTCCGCGAATACGCCCTGGACAAGGCCCGCTGGACCTTCGATACCTTTGACCGCTATGAGCGTCAGCAGAGAGAAGCCCAGACCAAGGAAGAAGTCCTGGCTGCCCTCTCCGAGAAGTTCCCGGAGCGCGAGAGCGAAATCGCGGATGCCCTGTACTATCTGAACAAGGAAGTCATGCGCCGCCGCATCCTGGATGAAGGCGTGCGTGCCGACGGCCGCAAGGTCACCGAAATCCGCCCCATCTGGTGCGAAGTCGGCGTTCTGCCCCGGGTTCACGGCTCTGCCATCTTCACCCGCGGCCAGACCCAGGCCCTGACCGTCACCACCCTGGGACCGCTCAGCGACGGCCAGACCCTGGACGGACTGAGCAGCGAGACCTTCAAGCGCTATATCCACCAGTACAACATGCCGCCGTATGCCACCGGTGAAGCCGGACGTCTGAAGAGCCCCGGCCGCCGCGAGATCGGCCATGGTGCCCTGGCAGAGCGCGCTCTGAT
>CAMNDE010000163.1:0-4144 GCA_946534895.1 uncultured Clostridia bacterium | reverse complement strand
TCTGCTCCATCCTCTGTGGCTGAGCCGCCTTGAAATCAGGTGAAATTATACTACAGGTTTCTTTACAAACATCAGGGGATGGAGTATGATGATTTTGAAAGAAGGGCATTGCCCAAAGCGAAAGGAGGAATTCGAAATGTTGCGCAACACCTGGGTGATTATGCTTTGTGAACATATCGAATTCCGGGCGTGCAGTGGTTCACAGACACTGCGCGTTGCTTTGCAATGTCCTGAAATGATGCACTGGAGAAAAGAAATACATCGCGGGAAATGATTTCCTTGAGATGCTTTTTCTGGCCGTCTGCTCAATCAGGGCAGACGGCTTTTTGTTTTGCTGAAGAAGAGAAAGGAGTGATTTCATATGGGAGCCCTGCCCGCAATCGATATGATTGCAACCGGAAACAACATTGTCCGGATGCGGCAGCAAAATGGGCTGTCCGTTCAGGATCTGCAGAATATTTTCGGTTTCTCCACACCTCAGGCTATCTACAAGTGGCAGCGCGGAACGTCCATGCCTACCCTGGATAATCTGGTGGTGCTGGCATCCGTGTTCGATACGACGATGGATGCGATCATCGTCCGCACACGGGCATCTTAGTAATGCCTGACAATATGGCAGGCAGTCCTTCGGGACTGCACGTGATCTCTTCGTCTAACTGGTCAGGACACCGCCCTTTCAAGACGGTAATGCGGGTTCAATTCCCGCAGGGATTGCATGTTGGGACAGGAAATTGGCAAGATCGTCTGCCCTGAGCTGACAGGGCGCGGTTCGGATTCCTTTCCCGACGCAGATGGTTCCGTGGCCGAGTGGTCAGGCAGCAGACTGCAAATCTGCTCAACGCCCGTTCGAATCGGGCCGGAACCTTTCCATGGAGTGATAGTCTAATGGTAAGGCACCTCCCCGCTAAGGAGGCGGCGCAGCAATGTGCCTGAGCGTTCGAATCGCTCTCACTCCGCCATATGCACAGGTGATGAAAAGGCAGACATGCCAGACTCAAACTCTGGTGCCTGAAAAGGCATGCGGGTTCAACTCCCGCCCTGCGCACTGAATATGATGAAACCGGTCGTACCTGCTGTGATTCAGCAGCCGGACGTGCGAAAATGAGGTGAAACGGAATGTACTATATCACCGGTGATACCCACGGGGATTTTTCCAGAATAGAGCGATTCTGCAGGGAAATGCATCCTGACAGGAATGATGTCATGATCATCCTGGGCGATGCCGGATTCAACTACTACGGGAACTGGCGTGATCAGCGGGCCAAGCAGTACATGGCCGAAATGCCCATCACGATCTTTTCCATTCATGGTAATCATGAGATGCGGCCCGCATCGATTCCTTCCTACCATACCGGTTTCTGGAACGGAGGGAAAGTGTATGCTGAGGACCGGTATCCCAATCTCCTCTTCGGGATGGATGGCGAAGTATACAATTTTGACGGGCGGCAGACGATCGTGATGGGCGGCGCTTACAGTGTAGACAAGCAGTATCGTCTTGCCATGGGCTGGAACTGGTGGGCGGATGAACAGCCCGACGCGGAAATTAAGGCACGGGTGGAGAAAGCGCTGGCATGCCGGGAATGGAAGGTGGATGTCGTGCTCTCCCACACAACTCCGCTCAAGTATGAACCGGTGGAGGTGTTCCTGCCGGGAATCGATCAGAGCCGGGTGGATAAAAGCACGGAAACATGGCTGGATGCCATTGAGAACCGGTTGACATATGGACACTGGTATGCCGGGCATTATCATACGGAGAAGGATGTGGACAGACTGACGCTGCTGTTTGAATCCATCCGCGTATTCGGGGAGGCGAAACAGGAATGAAGACTATACAGGAATGGCTGAAAGAGCTTGATACAGACCGCCTGATCGGAGCGTACCTGTTCAATGATCCAATCCAGTATGACTGTAACAGATCCTGGCTGGACAGGACCGTCAGGGAAATCAGAGACGCGTGGACTGACCGGATCCGCCAGTATATTGACAGGCTCCGGACCATCCCGGTAAAGGAACCGGAAGACGGGCACCGGGGACTTGTGTATGTGCATCGGATCATAAGGAACGGGATGCACGATCAGTCAGCCGGACTGGTTCATGTGGATGAGCTTCTTTCACAGGGCTGCGAAGCGCCGGATTATGGCTGCGAACTTACCGATCAGGCTGAAATCGTCGGCTTTCTGGTAGCGGATACACCCTTGACCCAACGATACATGTATGAACTGATGGCGGATGTGCTGAACAGTGCTTCCTTTTTTGGCTTTGAACAGGAAACACTGGAGGCAGAGCGGCAGAAACTGGTTGAAGCCATGGAAGAAATTGAGTCGGGCACGGCAAAGATGATCCCATGGGAAACAGTCAAAGCCGATCTGGAAAAGAGCATTGACTGCCGTTTTGATGAAGAGAGCGAAGATGAGAGAGTACTGCACAATCAGGTAATGGAGGCTGAGAACGCCTACAGCAGGCATTCCAGACAAAAAGAGCTGAATGCAATACGCGCCATGCTGATGGCTGAGGGAGAATTATGAGCGTTTATGTGACAGGCTATACGGAAGCCAGAGTCAATGGAAAATGGCACGGCATAGACTTTTATCAGTATGATTCCAGGGGAAAACTGTCCATTGTGCCCTGCGTTACAGGACAGAGCATGGTTCTCCAGGCAATCGAATGGGACTGTGACGCGGAGTCGGTGATGGGAGCGCCGGATGACCTTTCAGATGGCGTACGGGAAACGTGTTCAGATGAAAAGGGAATCCTTTATGGATCCGGAAACTATGGCTATTGCAGATGGTATATCGTTGAGGGCTCCTGGTTCGATAAGGTGAATCTCAGTATGCCGGAATACTGCGGTTTCTTTCCGCGTCAGGACGTGTGCCGATACCTGAGCAATCCGGATGAAAATGAAATAGATACCGAAGACATGCTGTCAATCGAAGAGTATCAGAATCTGGATGCGGAGATCAAGAAAGCGTATCAGTATTTTGAGTACACGGAGCCTTATGGAAGCCGCAGCATTCTTCGTGGTTTCAAACAGGCGGTTATGGACCGGGTATGGGCATACAACAGAGGGCTTTCATGGGAAGACCGGGACCTGAACATTACGCTGAGCGATGTTCGTGTCCTGATCCTGGTTGAATAATACGATGATCAAGGAAAAGAAGGGATCAAGAATGAGCCGAAAACTTGCAAGCATCCAGAGGGTCTGGAGCATAGAACCAATTGAGGGAGCGGACAGGATCGAGCTGGCGCATGTGCTTGGCTGGCAGTGTGTTGTAAACAGAGGTCAGTTTCAGCCTATGGATCTGGCGGTATATTTCCAGATCGACAGCTTTCTGCCGGTCCGGTCCGAATTCGAATTTCTGCGGAAATCCTGCTACAAGAAAACGGATATCATGGGTGAAGGCTTCAGGCTGCGTACCATGACCTTCAGAGGGCAGATCTCTCAGGGCCTGCTGCTGCCTGTGAGCCAGTTCCCGGAACTTCCAGCTGCTGCCGGGATCGGTGATGATGTAACGGAATGCCTGGGCGTGCGGAAATGGGAAATTGAAGAAAAGGCCACCACCGGTGGAAATGTGATCGGAACCCTGCCATATGATATTCCGCACACAGATGAGACGCGGGTGCAGGAAAATCCTGAACTGATTCAGGCTTTCGCCGGACTGGAGTATTACATCAGCACGAAGATGGATGGCGCTTCCCATTCCATCGGAATCGATGAAGATGGATTCCACGTCACCGGACACAATTATGAGTACAGGAACGACGGATCCAGTTCCTTCTATAATCTGGTGAACGAGCGGGGCTATCAGGAAAAAATGGAAGCCTTCGTAAAAAAAGCAGGCCTCAGGACACTGACGGTTCAGGGCGAACTGTGCGCGCCGGGAATCCAGAAAAACCGCCTGCGGCTGATAAAACCGGAATGGTATGTTTTCACCGTTCGCGAAAATGGCATGCGGGTCGGTCTGAAACGGATGCAGGAGATCACGAAAGCACTGGGCATGACAATGGTACCGATTGAGGAAACCGGAACAGACCTGCCATCCAGATATCCGACCGTTGAAGCACTGCTGAAGAGAGCGGACGGCGACTATCCCAATGGCGGAAAAAAGGAGGGCATTGTGATCCGGCCCACTGAGCCTGTATTCTG
>CAMNDE010000162.1:0-4192 GCA_946534895.1 uncultured Clostridia bacterium | reverse complement strand
ATGATCGCTGACAGCGAGGGGCTGAGAATATCGGTTGACCATGTCCTTCTCCTGCTGCTGTTTCTGTTTGGTGTTGATGTCCTTGATCTTTCTGGAATGCTGGTTGCCGGGACGATTCTGCTGTTTTTTTTCCTGCATTTGACAGATCTGAGTTTCGATACCAATGCATGGATTCTTCTTCTCTTTTCCGCATTTTATTTTGGCAGCATCACCTTTTATGAAGGACTGAGTGTGGATGGGATTATTAAATATGCCATTGCACCCTGGGGAATCTATCTCATCGGATATACGATGCGCCTTCACAACCGTGCACTTTCCGTAGCGGATGTCTCTTTCATCGTTGCCCTGGGCTTTTTCCTGCATGGGATGCTGAATCTCTATGCGGGAATTCAGGTCTTTGGAGCCAGTCTAAACAATAACTACCGACAGGCTTATGACTTCTGGCAGGGAAGAATCATCTCTGTTACAACTGCTTCGCTCTACTATACGCCGTTTACCCTGATGTCCATCGGCGTAATCTTTTTTTCGAAGAAAAAGATTACACGTATTGTGTCAGCGGTGTCGATTGCGCTAGGCATTTATGCCTCCATGATCTATCAGAATCGTACCCTGATTTTAGCCTGCGCCCTTGTATTCGCGATGAATGTACTGCTGGTTATGATTGACAGGGATATACCTGTTGTGAAAAAGTACCGGATCTACGGGATACTGGCCTTTGCTGTTCTGGCCGTGATTACTGCTTTCCTCGCCAATGTTGCCGGGATTCGGGACACCATCATGAACAGCAGCCTTATGAATCGCGTAACCGGCGACAAACAGGACCGGACAACCATCTGGATCAGCTTCATCTTTGGACAGGCCTGGAGATATCCTTTCGGTGGAATGAAGGCCGTCCTTTATGATCATAAACCTTTCGTACACAATATGTGGCTGGATACTTTCAGGCATGCAGGTTTTTTCCCATTCCTGTTTCTGATTACTTTCACGCTGCGCTCTGTTCTGCAGGTACATACGTTCAGACGCCTCGGGAAACTGACCAATGAGGATACGGGGGTATTGGTTTCCCTCCTTGCCGGAACAATGCTCTCATTTATGGTGGAACCGGTGATCGAAGCAAACCCGTATATTTTCTATCTTCCCATCTTTGTTATGGGACTGATCAACGGTCACAATCAGGATGTCCAGGGTATTCTGGAAGAATTGTTTTTTCTTGATCAAAGTGGTTCGGAAGCTTTCAATTACTGAAACGGTAAAGGACAAATGCTATGACGATCGTAAACATTACTCCCGCTGCACCATATAATGATTATTGGGGATACCAGGATAATCTTCTGCCAAAGTATCAGAAGAAGCTTGGCCACGATGTAACGGTGATTACTACCAATCTGATGCATCAGGATGGCGGAATTACAGAGATTGCACCGAATGATTATCGCCTGAATGATGGGGAACGGATTATCCGACTGAAATATAAACAATATCCGGTGTCCGTACTGACAAAGCTTTTTTCGAAACTGGAGATATATGAACTGCTGAAAAGCATCAGGCCTGATTTTATCTTTTATCACGGCCTGATCAGCAATACGATCTTTGATGTGATCCGGTATATCAGGAAGGATAATCCGCAGTGTGTGCTGGTCCAGGACAATCATTTCGATTATAATATCGGCAGTCACAGTACAGGACTGAAAAAACTCCTTGGCAGAGGATATTTCCGATTCATCAACCGGCTGGCAAATCCCTATGTTTCCAGAGTTTATGGAGTTACGCCATGGAGAAAACAATATGCAGAGGACTATTTCAGAATTCCGCCTGAGAAGACGGATGTTCTGATCATGGGTGCGGACGATGAGAAGATTGACTTTGCAAACAGGGAACAAATCCGCTCTGATATCCGGAACCAATTCGGGTTCACGGAAGATGACTTTGTCATTGTCACTGGCGGTAAGATAGACCGCAATAAGAAAACAACCCTCCTGATGGAGGCCTGCAGGAACACAGATCATGTGAAGCTGCTTATTTTCGGAAATGTGAAGGAAGATGTAAAGCAGGAATTCGACGAAATTCTTTCGGAATCCGAAAATATCACCTATATTGGCTGGATTGATGCGGACCAAGTGTACAATTATTTTTTTGCATCTGATCTTGTATTCTTCCCGGGACAGCATTCTGTCCTCTGGGAGCAGGCCTGTGCCTGCAAAGTACCCTGTGTCTTTGAAAAATGGGAAGGCATGGAACATGTGAATAATGGCGGCAACAGCGACTTCGTGTCTCCGGTTACAGTGGAAAGCCTGAGAGAAAAAATCCATGAATTGAAGTACACGGACAAATATGCGCAAATGAAGCAGGCCGCGGAGTCCGACAAAACGGACATCTATTTATACAGCAGAATTGCAGAAAAATCACTGGAATGCGTAAAAAAGGGTTGCTGAATGCTGAAGAAGATCATCAATAAGCTCAAAGGAAGCAGAGAAGGCAGGAATGCCAGTTGGATTATCGCCGGAAAGATCGTGCAGATGCTGCTGTCCTTCCTGGTCAGCATTTTTACGGCGCGATATCTGGGACCGAGCAATTTCGGAACAATCAATTATGCCGGCGCCTATGTTGCATTCTTTACCTCACTGTGCACGCTGGGCATCAATTCCGTTATCATAAAGGATTTTGTCGATCATCCCGATGAACAGGGGACTGCGCTTGGGACGACCATTATCCTGCGTGCAGTGTCAAGTATCCTGTCCGCTTTCATGATCGTCGGGATTGTGAGCCTGGTGGACAGAGGGGAACCTCTCACCGTTCAGGTTGCAGCACTTTGCAGTGTTGCCCTTGTCTTTCAGATTTTCGATACCATTACTTACTGGTTCCAGTCCAGGTATCAGTCCAAGGTCACGGCCATTGCCACGCTGGTGGCCTATTTTGCGACATCGGTTTATAAAATCGTCCTGCTGATTCTGCGGATGAATGTGAAATGGTTTGCGTTTGCAAATTCAGTTGACTTCATCGTCCTGGCTATTTTTCTCCTTTCCGCATACAGGAGGAACAGCGGTCCAAAACTGAGCTTTTCGTGGGAGAAAGGAAAATACTTGCTGTCCAACAGCTATCATTACATCCTTTCCGGGATGATGGTAGCCATCTATGGACAGACCGATCGTCTGATGCTCAAGCAAATGCTGGACGAGGCGTCTGTCGGGTATTATTCGCTTGCCGCATCGATCAATCTGATGTGGGTATTCGTGCTGCAAGCGATCATCGACTCAGTATATCCGACTATTATCTCGCTTTACAAATCCGGAGATCAGCGGGCTTTCGAGAAGAAGAATCGTCAGCTGTACGCCATTGTGATCTACGTCTCGATCTTTGTTGCGGTTCTTTTTGTTCTCTTCGGAAGTTTTGCAGTTACCTTGCTGTATGGTGATGCTTATAAGCCGGCGGCACAGCCCCTTCGAATCATCACCTGGTATACGATTTTTGCTTATCTCGGAGTTGCGAGAAACGCCTGGATTGTCTGCAGGGACTGTCAGAAGTATTTGAAATACATGTATTTCGGTGCAGCGATCATGAATGTCTTCCTGAACCTCTGCTTCATTCCAGGCTGGGGGGCTGCCGGCGCGGCGTTTGCGTCTCTGTTGACACAGATTTTGACGAGCATTGTTCTACCATGCTGTATCAAAGATATGCGGCCGAATGTAAAACTGATGATAGATGCATTCCTGCTAAGGGATGTGAAATAAGGAATTGGGATGATGAAATCTCTTCTCATTGTAGGTGCAGGCAGCTTTTCTCCGGAAGTAGAGGAACTCGCCGGTATTGTGGGCTATGAAAGAATAGCTTTCCTTGATGATGATCCGGGCTCAGCCATGAGCGGCCCGGTTATCGGCAGCTGCCAGGACATCGGGCGGATGCGAAACAGCTATGATACAGCGATTGTAGCACTGGGGAATAATTACGACAGAATGAAGTATCATCAGGAACTGAAACGCTTTGGGTATCACATACCGGTGCTGATTCACCCGTCGGCTTTTGTCAGTCCGGATGCTCAGATCGCTCCGGGCTGCATTATCAGAGCTAAGGCAGTTGTCAGCAGATTTGTTCAGTTGGGTGAGGCGACGATCCTGAACGTGGGAGCGCTCGTCGACCATCATGTGGTGATCGGAGAAGGCTGTCATATTTTGATGGGTGCAGTGATTCGAAATAA
>CAMNDE010000161.1:0-4227 GCA_946534895.1 uncultured Clostridia bacterium | reverse complement strand
ACGTGTATCCCACGGATGTGCACGCCTTTGACATGCTCTATCCGGAACAGGACATATCCCAGAAGGCTGCGGAGCGGCTGCTTGAGCGGGTGCGTTTCATGTTTGAATGCTGACGTCCTGCCGGATATCTGACCCTGAGGTCTGGAAACTGTGAGGGCTTTTACGGGATTTCTGTAAACATTCCTGCTGGCTTCGCTGAACAAACTGTGTTTCTGCCATAAAGTATGAGTGAGTATATTCCTGCATTTCCGGGATGCTGCGGGTTTGGGTCTGTGCTGACGACACAGAAAAAACCGGCAGCGTTTTTTCATGTCTGCCGGATGAAGGAACTGGGGTATTACGGGGGAGAGATTACCGGTAAGTATGACGATCTTTCCAGGCAGGCCTTTTCCGACTACTGCGGCGTGGAAAACTATGAGGAACGAATCTGTGAAGGGGACTTTTTCGACGAACACGTGCTGAAGATCCTGCTGGGGGAAAAGTGAGGACAGTCGTTATCCGGGGGAAATGCCCGGGCATATGCCGGACGCTCTGAATAGCGTCCGGCTTTTTGAGCAGGAAAAAAGGCTGCCTCTGGTGAGACAGCCTTTTTCAGAGAAAATGGCTGAGCGCAGCAAAATACCCATTTTCCTGGGAATGACCTTCAGCCGACCAGCGCCTCAAAGACAATCACCCACAGGGGGATGGTTGCGATACAGCTCAGGGTGGTCAGGACGTTGATCGCGGAAGCGTAGGGGGCGTCCCGGTTGTAGAGGATCGCCACCTGGTTGATGTTGGAAGCGGAGGGCGCAAGCGCGCCGAGCAGCGGAATCAGGACGATGGATTCACTGACCGGAAGGAACCGGACCGCAAGCGCGGCGGCAAGGACGGCGAGTCCGGATGCCAGGATCATCCGGAAAAAGATGACGCCGAATACCCTGCGGTTTGCAAACATGCCTTTGAAGGTCATGCCGCCGATCACCATGCCGGTGATCATCATGCTCAGCGGTCCGATCATGGCCGCCACGTCGCTGAAGGCCAGGGCCAGAGGCTCGGGAAGGCGGAGATGGATGAGAAGGGAAATAAGGCCCGCCAGGATGGCCAGGATGTTCGGGTTCAGCAGGGTGCTGCGCAGGCTTAGACGCGTGGTTGAATCAAACATGCGCAGACCGATGGTCCAGAACAGCAGATTGAAGACCAGGATATACGCGCTGGTATAGATGACCCAGTCCTGGCCTTTCACAAACACCACCAGGGGAATGACCAGATTGCCGACGTTGGTGAAGATCACGGACGCGCGTTCCACCTCCGTGGCTTTCCAGAAGCGCCGCAGCAGGAATGCGAACAGGAAGAAAAGCAGCTCAAAAAAGACAGCGAGGGCGGCCGCGGTCAGCAGTCCCTGCTGGATTTCCGGGGTGAGCTCCTTCTGGAAGGAGTTGAAGATGACGCAGGGCGTGATGAAATACAGGGACAGCTTCGACAGCACCTTGCTGTTTTCTGTCTTCAGGACCCCGCCCCTGACCAGGGCGGCGGTGGTGAAGAGGATCAGGAAGAGTTCGGCAATCTTTTTCGCAAGCGGAATGGCAATCATATGGTTTCCTCCCGGGCAGATGGTGGCTCCGCCGGAAAAGCGGAGGGGGTGGCAGTATGCCTGGAAATTCATCGAAACAGGAAATTCACAGCCGTATGGATCAGATGACATACCGAAAAGGCTCCGGCCAGATATGCTGCGATCCAGTTCCTTCTGTCACAGGCGTACAGCAGAAATGCCGCGCAGGGAAATACGGTAAGGCCTGTGAGAACCGCCGCCCCGGCATGCCCCAGATAATAGAAGACCCAGCACAGAAAGTAGAGGAAGACGCAGGAAATGACCGCGGGGATCATGCCCTTTGCCTGGGCGGCCGGCTTTCTTCTGTTCCGGATCAGGCAGAGACATATTACCATCAGCACCTGACAGACAGACCCGATGGTATCAGCGGTGCCGGTTAACGATTCTGAGCGAAGGACATCATGGGGAGCGGGATACGCGAACCAGATGAAGTTTGGGATCATGACGGCGAGAAACAGGATGAGTCCTTTCCAGTCAAAGCCGAACCTGAAGTGTTTCAGCATGCAAAAAACTCCTGGGAATCCGGACTGCGGCGCAGATGCGCGGCATATTGTCAGAAAGCGTCGGACTGGTTCCCCGGATCCGGCAGAGGAATCCAAAGCTTCCTCATGCGTGGATATTGCCACGTCCATATGGTTCATGACATGGGATACAGGCATGCGCATGCATTGGCCGGTTCCCTGCCAAGTATACTATAAATCCCGGGAATATGATGGGTCCGGTGAAAAAATCCTCCGCGGACACGCGGCGAAATATGCATCTGTTCTGTATATTGCATGGCGCATACGCGTCTGTTGTGCCGGTTCCTTCTTCGCGCGGCGTCTGCGCTGCCGGCCCGCAGAAAAACCATGAACCGGGAAGTGCGGCATGTTTCCGAAATGCTGCATGTGCCGGATGCATGGGACACGCTTCTGTCCGGGTACACAGAAAGTGCAGGCAGCCCGGGAAAATTTCTTTCCAATCATGCCCGCATCTGCTACAATGGCGGCATGGATCAGAAAAGCGGCAATTAACTGGCAAAGTCCGGGTCAGCACATGGCGGGGAACAGACATGAATTTGGAGAAAACGAGACAGTACTATCTGGAGCTTACAGAGGAAGAACTGTGTCAATGCGCGGCCTGCCGGCATTATAGAAAAATGGTCAGGGCATCCTGCCCGGACCTTGCCGCGTATCTGGACGCGCTGGGAATTGACATCGAAAAGCCCTTTGAGGCAATCCCCATAGGCCCTGCGGGTCCGGGCATGCTCTACAGCGGCGTCCAGTATGTTCTGATGGGCTCCCCGGAAGATTTCCGGGAAACGCGGGTCGGGGATGTGGAAATCCGGGTCACGGACGCGCATCCCATGACGGACATTGCGCAGGAGCATTTCGTCATTGAGGCTGCCCCGGTATGCGTGGACCTGGGCGGATACGGGGAAGATTCGAAATAACACGGGATATGGACGTATGGGTTCTGCCGGGACAGTCTGCGCCGCCTCCTGCGAACACCGGCGATAATGACGCGTATTTCCGGTATCATATGGAACCGGCGGAATGAGTGTCTGATTTCCTGTATAAAGTGCTGGAAAGGGAAGCGCCGGATCCTGCCATGGTGCATATCCGGACCACGGACGATACTGCCCGCAGGCTCGGGCCGGAGTCCATGCCTGCGCTCTGTCACGGGCAGTACGGCTCGGGGATGAAAGCGACGCGCTGCTTGCCATTTGCGCACAGGCGCTGGGATCCCCAATCCACGGATCTGCGCTCCACTGCGCCTCTGGTGTGCACTCTTATGGGACTGACGCCGGGGGCTTTGACCTGGATGTACCAGTATTCTATGAAATCCCGCAAAGGGGAAGAACAGAAAAAGACCACGGGTAAAGGACGGATCTGAAAAGGAGAGGTGACGGTATGGACATGAACATTCTTCTGGCGCTGCAGGACTTCCGGAACGGAGCGGGCAGCTTTCTGACGGACTTTTTTGTGAAAATGACGTTTCTGGGTGAGCTGAACACCGTGATCGTGATCATGGCGCTGATCTACTGGAGCGTGAGCAAGGAACTGGGAACCTATCTCCTGATGGGCTGGAGCGGCAATCGTCTGGTGAACGGCGCGATGAAGGTGACGGCCTGCGCCTACCGGCCCTGGATCCGGGACGCGCGCATCCTGCCCTATGGGAATTCCATGACCACGGCCACCGGGTATTCGTTCCCCAGCGGGCACACCATGAATGCCGCCACGGTGTTCGGCGGCGGCGCGCTGAGAAAGGAATTCTCCAGAGCCCTGCGCATTGTGCTGGGGCTTATGGTGCTGCTGGTGGGGTTCAGCCGGAGCTATCTTGCTGGTCGGCATTGTGGCGGGCACCGCGGTGATGTGGCTTATGCTGCGTCTCATGCGCTGGATCGAGGCGCACCCGGAGAAGGACCTGATGGTGGCCGGCACAGGCCTGCTGCTGGGCATTGCCGTGGCGGTCTATGCCTCGCTGAAGGGCTATCCCGCGGACTATGACGCGGAAGGAAAGCTGATCGTGGACGGCGCCAAGATGGCCAATGATACCTTCAAGGGTGTGGGATACTGCGCCGGCTTCCTGGTGGGCTGGGTGCTGGAGCGCCGCCTGGTGGGCTTTTCCACCGAGGTTGCCCTTTCCGCGAAAATCTC
>CAMNDE010000160.1:0-4234 GCA_946534895.1 uncultured Clostridia bacterium | reverse complement strand
CTTCGGGTGGCCTGCGCCAACGGCCCGGAATGGGGACGGGTCTGGCAGGAAATCTCTGCCGAACTCGAATCATAATAAAACGCTGGATACCGGTGCTTTTCCGGTTTCCAGCATTTTTTGTCAGCTCTTTCCTGGCTGCGGCCCGCACGTCTTCGGGATCCATTTTCCCCGCAGAAGGCAGATGCCGAAGAGTACAAAGAGCATCATGTTATGCGCGATCATGCACCCCCAGGCACTGGTCAGGCCGTATCCCAGAACCTGCGTGCATATGAATGTGCCCACAATCCGGATCCCCCACATGCAGGATACATTGAAGATCAGCGGGAGCACCGTCTGTCCGGCGCCCTGCATCATGCCCTCCACCACAATGGGAATTCCATAGAAGGGTTCCGATATTGCCACCATCCGCAGCACGGTCCTGCCCAGACGGATCACTTCCGGGTCCTTGGTGAACAGCCGGACCAGGGATTCCGCAAACAGGAACAGGAGTCCGCCGGACACGATCATGAGCATGACTTCCAGCACCACCAGGGACTTGCTCAGCCGGCGGATCCTGGCATGATCCCTGGCACCGAAGGCATTTCCGGACAGCGTGGCCGCCGCGGTCTGCATGCCCCAGCCCGGGATATAGAATGCGGATTCCACCGTATTCGCCACCGTATGCGCGGCCGTGGAGATATCGCCCAGACTGTTGATCATGGCCGCAAACACCACATATCCGAGGGATGTAATGGAGCGCTGCACCAGGTTCGGAATCGCCACCCGGAAGCATCTGCGCAGGATCTCTTTGTCCGGGCGGAAGGACTGATGCCGGGGCGAGATTACGCTGTGCCGGAATACGGCCATGGTGATGGCAATCCCGCCATAGGCGAAGGAGAGCGCTGACGCCACCGCGGCGCCCTGAACGCCCCAGCCAAGCCCGGGAATGGTCAGGCTCCGGCCGAATAACTCGGCTTCACGCGTGGGATAGATGCACAGGAAGTTGAGCACCACATTGATCACATTCACCGCGATGCCCACGCGCATGGGCGTCTTTGTATCCCCCACGCTCCGGAGCACGGTGCCCAGTATAATGGTGGCCGCCCGGAACAGCAGGGCGGAATAGAAGATCAGGAAATACTCGGCTGTCAGATCCCGGATGCGCGGATCCACCTGCATCCATACCGGCACCTGACCGCTCAGCAGGCTCGTGGCGATGGTAAGTACACTTCCGACCACCACCGTCATGAGCACAGCCTGGGCGCTGGCCCGTCTCGCGGTCTTTCCGTCTCCGGCGCCCAGTGACTGGCTGATCAGGGCCAGAAACCCGACGCCGATGGACGAGATGGTGCTGCCAATGAGCCAGTTCACCGTGCTCGTGGCACCGACGGCAGCCGTGGCCTGGGTACCCAGGGAACCGACCATGGCCGTGTCAATGTACTGGACGGCTGTCTGCATCAGCTGTTCCAGCATGGTCGGCCATGCCAGGGTGAAAATCACCGAGAGCATGGATAGATCAAACAAGTGCATGGGCAAAGCCTCCCGTCAGTCGTCTTCCTCTGTACGCCTTTCACGGTCCCGTTCGCGGAATGTATACCCCTTTTCCGACCAGCACTCATTCTGAAGGCTTCCGTCCCGGTATGTGCGCTCATAGGCAGGCGTTTCCTCGTCCGGTTCCCGGTCTGCCCATTCCCTTTCCTTTTTCAGGTTCGTGTCCATGATCTTTTCCATCCTTTTTAAGTGTCCTTCAAAAAGGCAGACATGCGTTTAATGTCTGCCTCATGTCATGCCTGATCAGCCCCAGAGCAGGGCCAGTGCGGGCACCATCTGCTTTTTCCGTGATACGACTCCCGGCAGGAACACATTATGTCCCGTGATCTCCCGGATATTGAATGCCTGCCGGATCACCTCGGCGTCCCCCAGGAAGAGCAGTTCCGTGCCTTCCCGGAGCACGTCGGTCAGCATCAGGATCACCATGTCATAGTGCTTGTCTTCCTGAAGCTTCTTCATTTCCTCCAGGAACTCCGCTTCCCTCGAAAGCATGCCCGTGGAATCCATGGTGGTAATCTGGCTGATGCCCAGTTTATGGTCCGCCAGATGGAATTCCTTGAAATCCGTTTTCAGCAGTGTGCTGGCCGGCTTGTCCGCCGAGCTTGCGGAAAACACTTCCCTGCCCAGCGCATCCAGGTCAATCCCGGCAATCCGCGCCAGGCGCTCCGCGATCCGGTGATCCCGCGGCGTTGTGGTGGGCGACTTGAACATCACCGTGTCACTGACAATGGCCGCCGCCATGAGCCCGGCCAGTTTCTCGCCGGGCATGAGCCCGTGCTCCTGGTACATGGTCGCCACAATGGTGGTGGTAGATCCCACCGGTTCATTGCGCATGAATACAGGATACCCGGTCTGGACATCACCCAGACGGTGATGGTCAATAATGCCCACCAGCTCCGCCTGTTCCAGTCCGGGGACCGCCTGACCCACTTCATTGTGGTCCACCAGCACCACACGCTTGCGGCTGGGGCGCAGCAGATGATACCGGCTCAGCGTGCCTACCACCAGGTCGTTTTCGTCCAGGACAGGATAGCTGCGGTACCGGCTCTGGAGCACGGCTTCGCGGACATCATCCAGGAAATCGTCCAGATGGAAGCAGACAATATCCGTGTTTCTGGCAATCCGGCTCACCGGGGTCGCCTGCTGCAGCAGACGTGCCGCGCGCCAGGCGTCAAAGGGCGTGACAATCAGGCAGGTTTCGCTGGACATCCCGCGGTACTTTTCCGCCAGGTCTGTCTGGCAGAGCACAATGCAGCTGGCCTTGAGCTGCAGGGCCTTCTCCACCACATCCTCCTGCTGTCCGCACAGGATCACGGAATGCTCGGGAATTCCGCGCAGGCATTCCCCGGCAGACGGCAGAGCGATGAACATCTCGCCGGAAATCGAATCAAACACGTCATCATCACAGTTGATGATGTGTCCTTCCAGGGCTGACAGCACATTGAACACCGGCGCATCCTTCATCACCGGCGCATGAATGGCCTGCATATCACTCTCGGCAATCCCGCCGGCAGTCACCATCCCGTACAATGTGCCGTCCTCACGGATGACCGGAAGCGCGCTTAAGTTCGGGTTTTCCTGCATGATCTCCCATGCGTGGCTCACCGGCAGATTCATGCCCACCAGCGGCGGCTTGTCAAACTCGATATCCCGGACCTGCGTGCGGACCGTGGAGATCATTACCGGCGGCTGGAAGCCGAATCGCTTGAGCAGGAAGCTGCTCTCATCGTTGAGATGTCCCAGTCTTGCCGCCGTATATCCGTTATCGCCCAGCATGTTGCAGAGATTGGCATAGGCCATGGCCGATACAATGGAATCCGTATCAGGATTCCGGTGTCCGCATACATAGGTAGTACTGCTCACAATATCCTCCCCGGCCGGTTATATGCCCAGCAGGCCCAGCCTTGACATCAGAAATATGAAACCGAATACCGTACCCATGGACAGTACGGTACTGACAAACACCAGCTGACCGGCCAGCTCGCCGTCCCCGCCCATGTTCAGTGCCATGGGATAGGATGAGGCCGCCACCGGCGTTCCATAGACCATGAGAACCAGGAAAAGCTCCACGCCGCGCAGTCCGATCAGGTAGGCAATGCTCACCATCACCACCGGCAGCACCAGAAGCCGGATACCGAGCACCGGCACGAGCACTCTTTGGTTCCGCCGCAGCGCTTCAAACCGCAGCGTGCCGCCCAGCGTGATCATGGCCAGCGGCGTAGCAATGGAAGCCAGCGAGCTGATGGGCTTTTCCAGGAACACTGGCAGCCGGATCTTCAGGGCGAACACCACAAGACCCAGGATACATCCCTGAAGCAGCGGATTTTTGAGAAGCTTCAGGATCAGTTCACCCGGTGAGGATTTCCCCTGGCCCTGGAATGTCTCCAGCACGATCACGGCAGCAATATTATACATGGAAACCACTTCCATCACCAGAACACTGGCAACTGCCGATGCTTCCCTGCCATATACCGATACGGTCAGGCCCACGCCATAAAGCAGAAAATTCGAGCGGAAAATTCCCTGAATGATCACGCCCCGTCTCGGGTTTTCTTTCACAATCCTGGGAACTATTGCCATAAGCAGCAGGATCAGGAGCAGCAGGGATACGCCTGCCATGATCAGCAGCTTTGCGGAAGGCATGCCTTCCGGCGTAATGCTGTAGATATTCTGGAACATCATGATCGGGAAAAACGCCCGGAAT
>CAMNDE010000159.1:0-4328 GCA_946534895.1 uncultured Clostridia bacterium | reverse complement strand
GCCTGATGCCGGACCGGTCTGGGCATGGGAGGAAGGCTCCCTGGAGATACCCGAACTGGAAGACGCGGAGGAATGGATTGATTTTGACGGTGCGGATGCGCTGGAGTCGATTCCGGGAGACCGTGAGCCGGCGCAGGTTGTGCTGACCGCAGGCGGGGATGTGGTGCTGGGCACCCGGGAAAACTGGTGGCGCAGACAGGACGGGCTGGCCCGTACGCTGGAGCGGGAAGGGCTCGCATACCCGCTGTCCGGACTGAAGGATATATTCCTTGAGGATGATGCCACGCTCGTGAACCTGGAATGTGTGCTCAAGGCGGACGCGCGCTGGGAGAAAACGGACAAGCTGTACCGGTTCCGCGGCCTGCCTTCCTATGCGGAAGCGCTTCCGCTTTCCAGCGTGGAGTATGTATGCATTGCCAACAACCACTACATTGATTACGGGTATTCAGGCCAGAAGGCCACCCGGGAAGCGCTTGAAAGCAGACAGGTGGGATATTTCGGGTACGGATATACATCCATGCTGGAATGTGCCGGATACCGGATCGGACTGTGCGGCATCCGGGAAACCGTGTACCTGTCGAACCCGGAGCAGATGGAAAAGGATATCCGCGCGCTGCGGGATGCCGGGGCGGATGTGGTGATCTGCATGTGCCACTGGGGAAAGGAATACTCGGCGACGCACAATGAAACACAGATCCGGATGGCGCAGAGCGCGGCGGCGGCCGGGGCGGACCTGATTCTCGGCGGACATCCCCATGTGGTGCAGGGGCTGGACATTGTGGACGGAAGCATTGTGGCCTGGAGTCATGGAAACCTCATGTTCGGGGGCACCATCCAGCTGACCACCTTTGACGGGCTGCTCACCCGCTGGGTCCTGCACATGACCGACAGCGGACTGGAAAAGGCCGAGCTCGTGCTGATCCCGGTGCTCACGTCTTCCGCTGCCCAGAACGGGGTCAATGACTATCATCCTGCGATCGCACAGGGGGAAGACGCCCGGCGAATCCTGGAAAAGGTCCAGGCGGACAGCACATTGAGCATCCGTGAACGGATGGTCTTCCGCCGCGGAGAGGACGGGTTTTATGCGGAGAACGCCGAGGTGGAAAACTGAGGAGATAAGGAAAAGCCGCTTTCCCTTTTGGGGAAAAGCGGCATGAATACGGTCTGTGTTCAGGACTCGCGCTCCAGGAAGGTATGGCGCTTTCCCTGCGTCTTCCATTCCAGAACGGCATCCAGGTCCACATGATGGATGGCGTCAAAGATATTCTGTTCCACATTGGGATGCGTTTCCCGGAGCTCACGGAGAAGCTGCTTGGTTTCCTTGCGCTTGGAAAGATGGCCCTCGCCGCCGTGCAGCTCCGCTTCCTCCGTGAACCGGCAGGCACACTGGATGAAGGAAAGGCCGTTTTCCCCGGCCCAGCGGATGATGTCTTCTTCACGCAGCATGTACAGCGGACGGATCAGCCGCATGCCGGGAAAATTCCTGGAGTCGAGGATGGGCGGCATGGCCTGCAGCTGGGCACCGTAGAACATGGCCATGACCGTGGTCTCGATCACGTCATCGAAGTGATGGCCAAGCGCGATCTTGTTGCAGCCCATTTCCTGGGCCCGCGCGTACAGACAGCCTCTGCGCATCTTGGCGCACAGAAAGCAGGGATTCTTTTCCTGATGGTTGGCAATGGCGAAGATGTCGCTTTCATAGAGGGTATAAGGGATTTCGAGCAGCTGCGCGTTGCTTTCCACTTTCTGCCGGTTGCGTTCATGATAGCCCGGGTCCATGATCAGGTAGCGCACTTCGAAAGGCACGGGGCTGAGCGGCTGGTACAGCTGCATGAGCTTGGCCATGAGCATGGAATCCTTGCCGCCGGAAATGCATACGGCAATGCGGTCGCCTTCCTGAATCAGCGAATAGCGGTCTATGGCCTGGCAGAAAGGCTCCCAGATACTGCTGCGGAAAGGCCCGAAAATGGACTCCTGAACTTTTTGGGTAAACTCACTCATGGCGTTGCTCCTTTTCATGGTACACACAGGCTGCCGGCGGGAAAGCTGTCCCGGGCAGTATAGCAGAAATGTGGGAATTGAGAAAGACGGTTTTTCCGGCAGACACGTTCCCGCGCAGATGAAAAACGCGAAAGGATGACAGGTCCGATGAAGCCAGACCATATTGAGATCCGGGGCGCCCGGGTCCACAATCTGAAGAATATTGATGTGAATGTGCCGCTCAACGGGATTGTGGGCATTGCGGGCGTTTCCGGGTCCGGAAAGTCGTCACTGGCACTGGGGGTTCTTTACGCGGAAGGCTCACGGAGATACCTTGACGCGCTGTCCACCTATACCCGCCGGAGAATGACCCAGGCGGGACGCGCGGAGGTGGATGATGTCCGGTACATTCCCTCTGCGCTTGCGCTGCATCAGCGGCCCGGGGTTCCGGGCATACGGTCCACGTTCGGAACCGGAACAGAGCTTCTCAACAGCCTGAGGCTCATGTATTCGCGCCTGGCTGAGCACGAATGCCCCAACGGGCACAGGCATGCACCGACGCTGGATGTGGCGGCGGGCCGCGAGATCGTGTGCAGTGAATGCGGGGAGCATTTCTATGCCCCGTCGGCTGAGGAACTGGCCTTCAACAGTCAGGGTGCTTGCCGCCGGTGCGGCGGCACGGGGACCGTGCGTACCGTGGACATAGACACCCTGGTGCCGGACAAGTCCCTGACCATTGAAGAGGGAGCGGTGGCTCCGTGGAACAGCCTGATGTGGTCGCTGATGGTGGATGTCTGCCGGGAAATGGGCGTGCGCACCAATGTGCCGTTCCGGGAACTGACGGAGCAGGAGCAGGAGATTGTGTATCACGGTCCGGCGGAAAAAAAGCATATCCTGTATCATTCCAAGACCACCAACCAGGCGGGGGAACTGGATTTTACCTACTACAATGCCGTGTATACCGTGGAAAACGCCCTGTCCAAGGTCACGGATGAAAAGGGCATGAAGCGGGTGGAAAAGTTCCTGCGGGAGGATGTCTGCCCGGAGTGCAGCGGCACCCGTCTGAGCGCGCAGGCGAGAAAACCCCGGATCATGGGAAAGCGTCTGGACGAAGTCTGCACAATGCCGCTTGGAGAACTCAATCAATGGGTAGCCGGCGTGCCCGGCTGGGTGCCGGAAGCCATGAAGCCCATGGCGGAGCGCATCTGTGAATCCTTCCATACTGTCGCGGCAAGGCTTCTGGAACTCGGGCTGTCCTACCTTTCCCTGGACCGTGCCGGCAGCACGCTGTCCACCGGGGAACGCCAGAGAATGCAGATGGCGCGGTCGGTGCGCAACCGCACCACAGGGGTCATGTATGTCCTGGATGAACCTTCCATCGGTCTGCATCCGGCCAACATACAGGGACTGAACGGTGTCATGCATGATCTGGTGGCGGATGGCAACAGCGTGGTGCTGGTGGATCATGATACGGAAATTCTCCGGGAAGCGGACTGGCTGATTGAGATGGGCCCGGGCGCCGGAAGCGCGGGCGGGCAGGTGCTGTGCGAGGGGACTGTGGAGGATCTCATCCGGAATCCTCAGTCCCGCATCGGACCGTTTCTCGGCCGCAGAGAGCAGCTGAAACGGCAAAGGGCGGAAGCCGGCCACATGTTTGAAAAGGGCAGCATTGAAATGCGCACAGAGGCGATCCACACGGTGCATCCGCTCAGCGTGCGTCTGCCCAAGGGCCGGCTGACCGTGATCACCGGGGTTTCGGGCTCCGGGAAAACCACCATGGTGCTGGAGAGCCTGTGCCCGGCCCTGACGGGACTGACGGAGGGAAGCAGAATGCCGGAGCATGTCAGGGAGATAAGCGCTCCCGGTATCCGGCATGTGAGGCTGATTGATGCGACGCCCATCGGCATCAATGTGCGCTCCACCGTAGCCACCTATGCCAACGTGCATGATGAACTGCGCAAAGTCTATGCGCGTCAGACCTCAGCCAGGGAACTGGGCCTGAAGGCAGGGGATTTTTCCTATAACACGGGGTCTCTGAGATGCCCGGTCTGTGACGGGACCGGGGAAATCTCACTGGATGTGCAGTTTCTGCCGGACGTGAACATCCCCTGTCCGGAATGCCGGGGCAACCGGTACGCCCGGAAAGCGGACGCGGTCATGTACAGGGGAAACGGCGGCGAAATGCATTCCCTGCCGGAAGTCATGGGCATGGAGGTGGATACGGCGCTGGCCTTTCTCTCGGGCCTGAAGACGGTTTCGGAACGCCTGCAGGTGCTCAGCCGGCTGGGGCTTGGATATCTGACCCTGGGCGAGGAAACGCCCAGTCTTTCCGGCGGCGAGGCTCAGCG
>CAMNDE010000158.1:0-4407 GCA_946534895.1 uncultured Clostridia bacterium | reverse complement strand
CGGCCATCATGTTTGCAGTCGGAAAGCACATTGAGAAAAACCCCGCTCCGGCGCTTTATGCAATTCAGCATGGCATCATTGTGGGAAACCATGGATATGCGCATCCGCATTTTTCAGAACTGTCCCTCCAGGAAGGGATTCAGGATATCGAAAAATGCGAAGTGCTGCTGAACCAACTGTACCGCCTCTCCGGCGTGGAACGTGCTTTCCGGCCGTTCCGCTTTCCATACGGTGACAAAGGCGGCGTAAACAAGGACAATCTGCAGGCCTATCTTCGCAGAAGCGGGTTCAGCAAAGTCGATGATACCCGGATCCCTTATCCCTTCTGGAAAGAGCAGGGACTGGACCGCGACATGGACACGCTGTGGACATTCGATTTCACCGAATACAAGATCCGCGAGGGCAGCCATTACACCATGGACAACGTCTGGGCGCGCGTCCACAATCCCGCACCGGAAAACGGCGCTCCCCTGCTTGGCGCGGACGGAAGGCATATTCTTCTTTTGCATGCCCATGACGAGACCGAAGCACTGGTCCCGAAATACTATGCCCTTCTGCTGGATGAACTTCTGCGCAATCATGTGCAGTTTGTAAGACCGGAATTCTGCTGACTGCCCTGATCCTGCCGCAGAACCGCTTACTGTCCGGAATTCCATGCATGAAAAAAGCTCTGTCAGCGCAGAGCTTTTTTCATACATAAACTGTTTCAGTCGTCCCCGAACGAACCGAACCCGCTGTCATCTGCGTCAGATCCGCCGAACAGGTCCGCATGATCCACGCTTTCCGTGTCATGGTATGTGCTTCCGCCAAACAGATTCGGCGTGCTGTATCCCACACTGCTGCCCGTATCGTCAAAGTGATCCGTTCCGCCGAATACCCCGTCCAGACTGTATCCCACCTGCCGGTCGTCTGCGTCAAAATGATCCGTTCCGCCGAATACCCCGTCCAGACTGTATCCGGCCGGACTTCCGTCGGCATTGTAATGGTCTGTCCCACCGAACAGTCCGGGCAGACTGTACCCGATCTTCTTGCCATTCTCATCGTAGTGATCCGTGCCGCCAAACAATCCCGGAATACTGGTGATTTTCCGCCTGGACATCATACAGCCCCCCTCTTATGGGAAGATCCGCAGGAGCACGCCATCTGCAGGAAATTGGCCGCCTGGATCATGCTCCCTGTATCCCCCTTTTTCATCTGCCTCCATTGTACCACACATATACTGAGATCCACGCTTTTTTTCATTTTCTTCTGCACTTTCCGGGATTCCTGCATGCCTGCGCGCACCTGCAGCCAATTCAAAAACAGAGTGCCCTGTTTCAGGCACTCTGATCCATGTTACTCATCCGCCTCGTGCGATTCCGCGCCGTTGGCCAGGGCTTTGGCGTACTTCTCGCTCATCAGATCAATGGAATACAGGTACGGCTCTCCGTTAATGGCTGCCGCGCATTCCCGGATGTCCTGATACTGCGGATCCTCCTTCATCTGTGCAAGAATCGCCTTCATCCTTTCTCTGTCCAGGAAGAAAGGCTGACGGGCGAAGTAATAGACAGGCGTCGGCGTCGGGAATGCCCTGCAGTTGAAGCGGACCATTTCAGCCACGGTTCTCGCGTCGTCCTTCTCCAGGGTCAGCATGGCGATCTTGGCGTAGTTGTTGGCCATGAGTTCATCCGAATAATAATAGGTATCCTGCTGTCCCTTCACGCACTTGATGTCCGAGCAGGTTTCATCTTCCTGCATCTCTTTCAGAAGCGCTTCGACATCTTCCTCGTCCTTTTCGATCAGCTTTCTGGGCGTAATCAGCGCGGAACGGCAGCGTTCCCGGATGAAATCCGCCAGCATCTGGGCACGCGTCTTCTCCGGTTCCGGAGGCTGTTCGGGTTCCGGCGGAGACGGCGGGAACGGATCGTTCACTTCCGGCAGCGACTGCATATAATCAAGGAGATCCGGTTTTTCCGCGCTCTTTTCCTGGTTCATCACCTTGGCTGCCTGGTCCTGCAGCTCACGCTTTTCGAGCTTCGGATTGTCCAGTGCCTTATTGACAGCCGGATCCAGGGCATCACTGAACTCTCCCGGAATCTCGCTGGGCTTCAGTTCGACTTCCTTTGCAAATCCAGGTTTTCTTCTTCCAAACAATGCCATGCTTGCATCCTTCCCTTTCTTTCGCAATCATGGAAGCTCCTTCCCCGGAGCTTCATTTTCTATGTTCTCCGCTAAAAAAACATCTCCTGCACAGGGAAATCCGTGCAGGAGATGTTTTACAGTCTGGTTACAATTACATGAAAGCTCAGATCAGGCCGAGTTCTTCCAGTTTGTCTGCACAGTCACCCAGGTCAAACTTTTCCAGAGTGGCGCGGGTCGGAATACCGGTCTCCTTGTCCCAGCCCATGGCTTCATACCACATATCCAGGGACTTCTCCCAGTCTTCGCGGTCCAGCTTCACAGTGCCCTCTTCGAAAGGCTTGAAGTCGGGCTCCTTGTCGAAGACCCATTCAGAGACCTGATCATGGTCCTTGCGCAGATTGGTGCTGCCAAGGTTCAGCTTGAAGGACACAGCCGTCATGACGCGCAGCAGCTGGGAAATACGCTCGGAATCCCGCTCCTGATCCTCACGGGTATACTCTTCGCCCAGAACAGCGGTCATATACTTGGCATCCAGGTCCAGATCGCCGATATAATTGCGCTTCTTGCTGGTGGCGATGGTCATGGGGTACATCCAGTTGCACAGCGTGGCGGAATCGTGCCACTGCTTGCCGAGGAAAGCCCACTTGGCCAGCTTGATCTTGTTCTCATTGATGGGAGTGTAGTGCTTCTGCGGATCCGTACAGCCTTCTCCGAAGAAATGCTCCAGAACCGGCTTGGTGATCTCGTTGTAGGGAGCACCGGAAGAGCAGAAGTTGATGAGATGGTGGATCATGCAGTCACGGTTGTACATCATGGAGTACAGCGTGCCGGCCTGCCAGCAGTTTTCAGGGCCATGATGACGCGGATATCCGTTGTGGCCGATATTGAAGTTCTTGCCGTTTACGAAGTCATAGAAGCTGACGCCTGCCACGTTCTTGGCCGGATCGTCCATGCCCCACTTCTCATACAGCCTGTAGGTGCCCAGGCCCAGGTCTCCGAACAGGCCGGTGCCGGTGGAAATGCGGCGGTAGACTTCCCACACCCAGCGGGGATCGCCGGACTCCATCAGATCCCACGGGATTTCATCCCATTCGCCGGGATACAGGCGGTCCGCCACGTCCTTCAGAACGCCGGTTGTATAGGCCATGTTGAAGTCTTCATAGAGGTTGCCGTAGTTGCACCATACGCCATATTCATCGGCCGCACGGGAACCGGCACCGCCCAGGATCATCTTGGCATCCTTCTCGTCCACAAAGTCGTGGGTGGAGGGCACGCTGTTGCCTTCGGCATCCTTATGGTTAGGATACCACTCGAGCATCTTGATGATGGGCATGCAGGTATTGGAAACATGGGTCGGCAGGTCATATTCCGCCAGAGGATCCATGTCATACTCGGTATAGCAGCGCACGGGGCAGGAAGAGCATCCGCCCTGCTTCACGGTATACTTCTCAGCGATTTCGCCGAAGTCGAACACGCCCTTGTTGCAGCGCAGTGCCGCCACGTTGATGACGCCGCTGGGCTGCTCACCCATGTCGATGGGTCCCTTGCTGGCCTTGTCCCAGGTGATGCCGGGGGCACCCTGCCAGCGGTTGTTGGTGGCCACATACTCAGACCAGCTCTGGGCATGGCACGGAACGGTGTGGTTGTTGTTGCCGCCGACCAGATCCTTGATCATGTAGTTGGACAGAAGACGCACTTCCATGGGACGTGCAATCTTCACAGCACCGGTGCCGCGCACCACAATGCCCTTGACTTTCTTGCTGCCCAGCAGAGCGCCGATGCCGGCACCGCCGCTGTTGCCGAAGGAAGTGACAATGTTGGACATGGGTACCAGGTTTTCGCCGGCGGGGCCGATGGTGGCCACGTCGAACTCAGGGCCGTTCTCCTTGGCCAGGGTGGCATTGGCTTCAAAGGTGCCCTTGCCCCAGACATGGGAAGCGTCCTCAATGGTGACTTTATCGTCTTCAATCTTGATGTATACAGGCTTGTCGCTCTGGCCTTCCACGATCATGGCGTCATAGCCGGCATACTTGAATGCATGAGCGATATGTCCGCCCATATGTGCGTCCACAATGGAATAGCCCTTGCTCCAGCAGGACAGGAGCGTGATGTTCATACGTCCGGAGCAGGGAACGCCGGAAGCAGTCAGAGGGCCGACACCGAACACGCACTTTGCGTCCGGTCCCAGAGGATCCGTATCCATGGGCACTTCGTCCCAGATCACTTTATATCCGATGCCCATGCCGCCGATATAGGGCTTGTACTTGGGCAGCGTATCTTCCTTGC
>CAMNDE010000157.1:0-4417 GCA_946534895.1 uncultured Clostridia bacterium | reverse complement strand
CTGACGGGAAGGCAGATCAGGGAAGGCACGGTGGACAGATGCTTGGAAAGCACTGTGCTTACACAGGTCTCGGCAATTTCCTGAACCGGCTGCTCGATGGTGCTCACGATGGGCTCCTGATCCCCGAACATGCGGATGCCGTCGAAACCGATGACCTGTACATCTTCTGGTACCCGAATGTCCATGGAACGCAGAAGGCAGATGATCTGCCATGCAAGGGAATCCGTGACGACAAACAGTCCGTCAAAGTCCAGCCTGCCGTGAGAAATATGTGCGCGGAGAAAATGCTCAAACTCGGAAAAGGGCTGCGAATCATCCAGGGACATCACTTCAAAGGGAAGACCAAGCTCCACACAGGTGCTGACAAAGCCGTCCTTGCGTTTGCTGGTCTCATTTTTCAGAGGGGACCCGGAACTGAGATAGGCCACGCGGGTGCATCCGAGTTCACTGAGCTTGTGGGCAGCAATGCATCCGCCGCTGAAATTGTCAGAGGCAATGCATGGTACGGATGAAGAAAAGAAACGGTCGATGGTGACGAAAGGAATGTCATCCGGGATGGTGAGCCTGGGATTGTAGGTCAGGGCGATAATGCCATCCACCTGATTCTGCCTGGCCATCTGGATAAACTCTTTTTCCCGGTCCTTGTCAAAGCCTGTAAAGCACAGGAGCATCCGATAGTTCCTCTCTTCCAGGGCGATGTTCACATAATGAACGAGAAGGGCAAAAAATGGATTGATGGTGTTTGGAATAATGAAAGCAACGGTATTTGTGCTGCCTGTTCTCAGACTGCGGCCGCTGCTGTTGTACTGGTAACCCAGATGCTGAATGGCGGCTTCAACTTTTGCCTTGAATTCTTCGCCTACCTGCTGACCATTGACAACTCTGGAGACTGTTCCCAGAGCTACTCCGGCTTCCCGGGCAACATCGGCCATGGTCGGCGAACTGCGTTCTTTTCCCAAGAGCCATTCTCCTCCTTTGTTTCATGAAACAGATGATAGCATTTTCATAAGATAAGGTCAAGACACAGATTGAGCAGGAAAATGACCGCTGAAACGGGATGAAATGGAATGCCCCATTCATGGAAAACCGGACAATACGGTGGGTGAAAGAACAGCATGAGTCTTGCAGACCGGGTTCGGAACGCCGGAGCGATCCGGACCCGGCGCGCGTGAAAAAGAAATATCCGGACACTGACTGGCCGGAAAAGTAAAGGGATCAGTCAAAATATGGAAGACATGCACAGCCTGTGGACAGAAGAGAACCCGGTTTGTGAAATACAGAGGCAGACAGCGGGAATGTTGAACTGGAACTGTGAAATATTTGATGAAATTCAATGAATTGAATTTCATGAACAATTCAACAAAAAAAGAAAGCACCAGCATTGACGCTGACAACTTCATGAAACAGAGAGTGCGGAGAATAATTCAGACCAGGGGTGAGACACAGGACGGATCATGAAACGTAACCGCGGCAGGAAACAGCGGCGTTGGAAACGCAATGGTCTTTCAGGCATCGGGTGCAGAATGCGGCAATGATATATAATGAAGGAACCTGGACGACTGCGCAGTGATGGACATATCGGAAACAGGGCGGGGGCAGTAGCGTGTCACAGAAATCCTGTTGGTCCAAAACGGGGGAAATATGCAAAAAAAAAGACAGGAAGCATATTGACAACCGGAAAAATCCATGATACCATTTTCGTGGTATTCATGAATCGAATCATGAACAGACACGTGAAATTCATAACAAGGAGGAACGCTTATGACTTCGACAGCTTCACCGGCCAAACGGGGACATCGGAAAAGCCTGGGAAAGCGGATCCTGGACAACTGGCAGCCATATGTGCTGCTGCTGATTCCTGTGGTCATCACCATTGTGTACAAGTATGGCCCCATGTACGGCATCCAGATTGCTTTCAGGAACTATAACCCCGGCCTTGGCATTACGGGGAGCGAGTGGGTAGGCTGGAAATGGTTTGAACGGTTTTTCCGGGCACCAAACTTTGACCGAATGCTCTGGAATACCGTGAAACTGAGCCTGTACTCGCTGCTCTGGGGGTTCCCGGCTCCCATCATTCTGAGTCTTGCTCTGAACCAGCTCCGTTTCAAGAAACTGAAGCGCACCGTTCAGACAGTCATCTATGCGCCTCACTTCATTTCCACCATCGTTATCTGCGGTATGCTCCGTATCTTCCTGAGCCCCTCCGGCGGTCTGATCAACCTGATTGCCGGCACCAAGATTGACTTCCTGACGGAAGCCAGCGCGTTCCGTACCATTTATGTGGCCAGCGGTATCTGGCAGGAAGCCGGCTGGGGAACCATCATTTACCTGGCTACGCTGTCCAGCGTGGATCCCGCGCTGTATGAAGCGGCCAAGGTGGACGGCGCGAGCGTCTTCCAGCGGATCCTCCACATTGATATTCCCTGCCTGCTGCCCATGGTCATCCTCCAGCTCATCATGAGTGCTTCCGGCCTCATGAGCGTCGGCTTCGAGAAGGCCTATCTTCTGCAGACGGACCTGAACCGTGCCACAAGCGATATCATTGCCATCTATGTGTATGAGCAGGGCATTGTGAGCGCACGCTATGAACTGGGTACTGCAGTGGGTCTGTTCAATACAGCCATCAATATCGTGCTGCTGGTGATTGTGAACCGCATTGCCAAGAAATACGGCGATGTCAGCTTCGTGTAAGAGAGGAGGAAGAATCATGGCAGGCTTTTCCAAGAGAAAGCAGGGTGAACTGGGCGGCTTCAGCGACCGCACCAGTGACATTATCCTGGTGATCTTTTCCGTACTCATTCTGGTGATTGTGGCCTATCCTCTGTACTACGTTCTCGTGGCATCCTTTTCCGATCCCTATGATGTCTATGCGGGAAAAACGTTCCTGGTACCCAGCCAGTTCACACTCTCCGGCTATCAGGCCGTGTTTGCGGAGCCGAACATTGTGCGCGGCTACGGCAACAGTATCCTCTATACCGTAGTGGGCACCATCTTCTCGGTGGCCATGATCTACCTGGTGGCGTATCCGCTGTCCGTTCCGGACCTGCCGGGCAAGAAGCTCGTCAGCATCTTCTTCATCATCACCATGTACTTCGGCGGTGGCCTGATCCCCACCTACCTGATCGTGCAGAAGACGGGCATCATGCAGACCATCTGGGCCATGTTCCTTCCCGGCGGCGTGGCTGTGAGCAATGCCATTATCGCCCGCAACTATTTCGAGTCCAGCATTCCCGGTTCCCTGAAGGAAGCGGCCAATATTGACGGCGCCAGCCATTTCCGGATCTTCTTCTCCATGATCATTCCGCTGTCCATGCCCATCCTCTCCGTGATGGTGGTGTTCTCCATGGTCGCCTACTGGAATGACTGGTTTACCGCTCTCATCTACATGACCAATGAGCAGGCGCCTCTGCCCCTGGTGCTGAGAAACATCCTGATCAAGTCTTCCACATCCGCCAACCAGGCCAGCATGATCAACGGTGGTTATGCCGAGCTGAACAAGATGACGGAAATGATCAAGTTTGCTTCCATTATCGTGGCGGCTGCTCCCATGCTGATTGTCTATCCCTTCGTTCAGAAGTACTTCGAAAAGGGCCTGATGGCAGGCGCTGTCAAGGGCTGATCTGACACTTTGGTTGTCTGCACCGCAAGGTGCTGAACATATCGACCCATAAAAGGAGGATTTTCCATGAAGAAGCTCGTATCTCTGGCACTGGCTGCAATGATGCTTCTGTCCCTGGTGTCCTTTGCTTCCGCTGAAGGACAGACGGACTTCATCATTCTCAGCGGCATTTCCGCCCTGTCCGGCGGTTATGACAACAACCCTGTGCTGAACCAGATGCAGGAAGAAGTCGGCATCAAGATCACCTGGGATACCTGGTCTGACAGTCTGGGCGAAGTGGTGGGCACCCGCATCAGCGGCAATGCTGCCAGCAAGACGCCCATTGACGCCTTCCAGGCAGTCGGCTTCAGCAACTTCGATCTGATGCGGTACGGCGCTGCCGGCACCTTCATCGATCTGACCCCCTACATCACGCCTGAAGTGATGCCCAACCTGAGCGCCATCCTGGAAAAGCATCCTGAAATCAAGGCTGCCATTACCATGGAAGACGGCAAGATCTATGGTCTGCCTGCTGCAGAGCAGATGGGCACCGCCGGTATCGGCCGCGAGAAGGATTATTCCATCTTCAGCGTGCCCCAGTTCTCCATGATCAACAAGGCATGGCTGGATGATCTGGGACTGGAAATGCCCACCACCCTGGATGAACTGCACGCTGTGCTGACTGCGTTCAAAGAGAACGACATGTCCGCCAAGTTCTACGGCAATGCCCCCGGAACCACCATCCCCATGAGCACCGGTTTCGACCAGTGGTGCTGGGGCCAGAACATCTTCTATGCCGGCTTCGGTTTCACCAACTGG
>CAMNDE010000156.1:0-4427 GCA_946534895.1 uncultured Clostridia bacterium | reverse complement strand
CTCAGGTTCATCAGACACGGTTTCTTCTTCGACCGAATTCTCCAAAGCCACTTCGGTTTCATCGGGCGCAGTTTCGCCTTCAGACGAATCTTCTTCACGGGTTTCGGGCAGTTCTTTCGTATCCGTCTGTTCTCCGCTCTGGTTTTCTTCCTGGTTCTCTTCCTGATTTTCAGGCTGTCCTTCCGAATCCGACAGTTCTTCCTTCTGGCCGCTTTCTCCGGCACCACCGGCAGGCATATCAGTACTTACAGAAGGCTGCGCCGCTTCGTTCACTGCAGATGCTTCATCCACTGTTTCCCCGCCGTCAGCTTCGTTCGATTCCGGATTCTGCTCATTGCGGCCCGCCTCTGGACCGCTTACACCGGCAGTATCCCCTTCGGTATGCACTGCTTCCTCCGAAACAGCAGCTGTGACGTTGTTCTGTTCTCCATCAGCCAATCCCACAGGCATAGATCCGAGCATCATGGAAACCGCGAGCATCCAGGCAAGTACTTTCCTGCCAAACATCGTCCAGGACCCCTTTCACGTTTCTACTGGATTCATCCGTTGACATACACATCCTTCAGGGATGCGCATATGATATTGCTTGTCAAAAAACACTCGGAAATCTTTCAGTTCACCACGGTAAAGGCAGTTTCAACAATTCATATACATACCTGTAATATGCTGAACCCGGGTTCCACGCTCCGGCTTCATCAGCATCTTATCGTATCAGTACCTGCCTTGTGAAACGCCTCATGCGAAACCGTGATCTGAGACATCTGATTCCTCATTCCCGTTCAGAAGACCATTCCCTCATCGATGCACAGCCGAAAATGTCTAACAGTTTTTTCCCGGTTGAACCGCAAAATCTGCAGACATGCACCGAAGGATTCCATCTGAACCCATCTATTCCTAACCCCCATATAAAATTTCATTGAATACTAGTCTAGCACATCCGCATTTGGTTTTCCACGCATCCGAACACATAAAGTTTGTGTACAGGTTGATTTTTGCGCATAAATGTTCAAAATTCTCGCCATATGATTGCGTCATTAAACAAAATAGCTGATTTGCACATGTTTTTCAGTCTGCTGTCCCAAAGCACGTGTACACATCCGTGAAAAACAGATCACCTGAGAAGCCAATGATTTCATTGCTTCTCAGGTGATTTCCAGCTGATCATGTAATAAACCCAGATATATCATGCACAGATCCATCCGGAAACAGTGCAGTCATGCATCTTCCCGGAATACCTGCCGCATACCCACAAGTCGGAGACGAAAAATCCCATGCAAAAAGCCCTGCCGAAGCAGGGCAAAGATTCAGAAGCAGGCAATATTGCTGTCCGTACGCGATTCCGTTCCGCCCACAAGAGTTCCGTTGTCCAGACGCACGATCATCTGTCCGCGACCAAATCCCGGAGTTCCCAGGTCCATATACACATCATGTCCGCGGCGCTGCAGCGCTTCCGCGAGATGTGCATCATACCGAGTCTCCACCGCAATGCGATGGTCCCGCATCCACTGCCAGCGCGGCGCATCAAGTGCCTGCTGGGGATCCAGATGGAAGTCCACGTAATTCATGACCACCTGGAGATGGCCCTGGGGCTGCATGTATCCGCCCATGACGCCGAAAGGACCTACCGGTGAACCGTCAGCGTTCAGCAGGAATCCCGGAATGATCGTATGGTATGTCCGCTTGCCGCCCTCCAGGCGGTTGGCGTCTTCCGGATTCAGTGAGAAATCGCTGCCGCGGTTCTGGAGGGAAATACCGGTTCCATCCACGACAATGCCGGACCCAAAGCCCATATAGTTGGACTGGATATAGGAAACCATGTTGCCTTCGCCGTCCGCGCAGCACATGTATACAGTTCCGCTCTTGGGCGGCACAGCATGCGTATACTGTCCGGCTCTCGGTCCGATCTCCCGGGCACGCATGGCGCCGAATTCCGGCAGAAGAAGATCATGATAATCGATCTCCATCTTTTCCGGATCCGTGACATAGTGGAAAGCATCCGCAAAGGCGATCTTGATCGCCTCAAGCTGACGGTGCACAGTCTCCACGCTTTCCTTCTCGGAAAACTCAAAATTCTTCAGAATATTCAGGGCCATGAGCGCCACAATGCCCTGACCGTTTGGCGGAATCTCGCACACCTGATAGTCACGGTAGCCCACGCGGATGGGTTCCACCCATTTCGCTTCATAAGCTACAAGGTCTTCATAGCGGAGATACCCGCCGAATTTCCGGCTTTCCGCGTCAATCTTCCGTGCGAGCTCACCGGAATAGAAGGCATCCGCATTCGTCTCGCCGATGGCTTCCAGGGTATTGGCATGATCCGGCAGCCGGATCATATCCCCGGCTTCATAGGCACGGCCTTCCGGCGCAAACGTCCTGAACCACGCTTCAAACTCTGGACCCTGCAGGGTTTTGGAATAGCGCTGGAATGCGCGCTGCCACATGAGTGCCAGGTTCGGCGAGCAGGGATAGCCCTCCCGGGCATAGCGCACGGCCGGCGCCAGATCCTCAGAAAGAGAGAGGCGTCCAAACCGGTTACGGATTTCCGCCCAGGCTTTCGGAGCGCCGGACACGGTCACCGGCGTCCAGCCGAACACCGGCATTTTTCCATTCACCGCTTTCCCGTCCGCCAGCACCTTTTCAATGGAAATGCCTTTCGGGGCAGGTCCACTGGAATTGAGTCCGTACAGCTTCTGATCCTTTGCAGACCAGATGAGGGCAAAGGCATCCGAACCGATGCCGTTCGCCGTGGGCTCCACCACGGTTAGCGCCGCAGCAGCTGCCACTGCGGCATCCATGGCGTTTCCGCCCCGCCGGAGCACCTCAAGGCCTGCGGCTGCGGCCTGGGGACTGGACGCATTCACCATGCCGCCCCGGGCATAGATCGGAAAACGCTGAGAGGGATATCTCTGGGCCAGCGGATCAAAGGTCGTACGCACAGCTTATCTTGCCTCCTGTTATTCGTAAAGATGGCAGGCAACCACGTGCCCGGAAGAAACTTCCCGGGGAACGGGCTTTTTCTCCCTGCAGATTTCCATGCAGTCTGCGCAGCGTGTATGGAAAGGGCAGCCTTTCGGTGGATGCATGGCGCTGGGTACATCGCCGTCCAGCACCAGTTCTGTGGAATGTTCACCCACCCGGAGTCTGGGCACCACGGCCAGAAGCGAGCGGGTATAGGGATGCAGCGGTTCATGGAACAGATCACTGCTGTCCGCCACTTCGCAGACATTGCCCAGATACATGACCACAATCCTGTCGCAGAAATGCCGGACCACACCCAGATCATGCGTGATAAAGAAATAGGTCAGGTTCTTGCCCGTACTCAGTTCATTCAGCAGCTGCAGGATCTGCGCCTGCACCGACACGTCCAGGGCGGATACGCATTCATCCAGCACCACAAACTTCGGGTTCAGGGCAATGGCGCGGGCAATGCCCACTCTCTGCTTCTGTCCGCCGGACAGGGTGTGCGGATAGACATAGTAATGCTCCCGCTTGAGCCCGACTTCCTCCAGAAGCTTCATGACCCGCTCCTTGCGTACATCCGCCGAGAGATCCGAGTTGATCACGAACACTTCCTCAATGGACTTCCCGACAGTCTGGCGCGGGTCAAGACTGGCGGCAGGATCCTGGAAGATCATCTGCATGTCCCGGCGCAGCAGTCGCATTTCATTCCGGGTCATTTTCCCAAGATTGATCCCGGTCTCATAGTTCCCGTCCAGCTTTTTCTGATATTCCGGGTCCAGCGTCTGCTCCGTGATCGGGAGAATATCCTTGCCGTGATAATCATCCCATGCTTTCTGCCGGTACTGTCTGGCTGCCTCGATATGCTCATCCGCTTCCCTGCGGACCTTCTCAATCTTCTTTTCCAGCGCGGGATCCTTCCGGCCATTGAGCCGGGTCTGTTCATAGTCACGTTCCAGCGTACGCAGGACCTTGGTGGAGGCATTCGCCTTTTCCGTTTCCCCCGCGGAAAGCCGGAACAGCTCCTTGATCTTCGGAAGATCCTTGCACAGGATCAGTGAGCCCACCGTTCTGGAGCCCTCCCGCAGATGCCGGGACGCATCCTTGCGCAGTTCAAGGGAGCGGAACTCCAGTGAACTGATTCGTTTTGAAAGCCGGATTTCCTTCTTGACCTCACGGTTAGTAGTGCCAAGTGCGGAAAGCGCAGACTTCTCCCTGCGGATCGCCTCCGCCTTTTGTCCAGTTCCACGGATTTCTGGTAGAAACGGGTGGCCTTCGTCTGATACTCCATGAGCATGGAAATCTCATGCGCCAGGTATTTGGGACTGATTTCCTCAAGGGTCCGTCCATAGTAGCTTGTTAACGCAAGAAGCCTGTATATCTTACCGTGCTTAAATTTCCTCCGCAACATCATGTGTGTATTTTGCAGTATTTTTTATTATTAAGCATATATAACGAATACTAATGCA
>CAMNDE010000155.1:0-4460 GCA_946534895.1 uncultured Clostridia bacterium | reverse complement strand
TTGACGCGCATGGAGCGGAACTTGTACATGGTGAAGGGCTTCTTGTATTTTCCCACGCGTTCCTGACGGAAGAGCACGGGCCCCGGACTGGACAGTTTGGTGCCGATGGCCAGGAAAAGAAGCAGCGGGGAGAGAAGAAGGATCAGCAGGAGCGAAACCACGAGGTCGAAGCCGCGCTTGATGGCTGCCTTTGCCGGGTCATCCAGCGGATTGCTGCGCAGGTTGATGAGCTTGGAGGTGCCCACCGCCTCAATGGCGGGATTGGAGGGCATGAGGTCGTTGTAGTAGGGAATGATGCTGACCTTGGTGCCCGTATGCTCGCAGGCGCGGATGACATTGGCCATTTCCGCCGCTTCTTCCACATCCAGGGCTGCCACGACCTCATCGATCTGCATGGTGTCCAGGATATGATCCAGATCCTTTGCCTGGCCGATATAGGGCGTACAGTCCGTATTGCGGCCCACAAAGCCGGTCAGTTCAATGGGTTCGTCATAGGCTTCCCTGTGCTGGCTGAGCAGGTTCTGCTGAAACTCCCGTGCAAGCCTGCCGGTGCCCACGATGAGCACATGCTTGACCTGGGCATGACGGGGAAAGAAGCGCATGGCGAAGCGCAGAAGCAGGAAATGAATGACGCAGATGGCCGCGGAGGATGCGAGCAGATAGCTGAGCAGCACACCTCTGGAGTAGAGCCCCAGATGATAGAGCACCAGAATCGTGCTGGTGACGGCCGTTTCCAGCAGCAGGCTGCGGAACACAATGAGGAACTGTCTGCGCAGGCGGCGGTGGCCGTGGGAGTCATACAGTCCCATCAGGGTGAGGCAGACAAACTTGATGCATATGAACAGAATGCCAAGAAGAGGCTGGGTGGCTATGTTTTCGCTGTCCTGCTTGATGATGCCGAGCCATACGGCAACACTGATATAATAGATCACGGATGTGGCGATGACATCCAGCAGGAGATTGATCCTGGTATAAAAATGACGCCGGTCCCGGTTCGTTTCAATCACCTTCTCAGATTGTGATGAACACCTGTATACAGGTCGATTGTAGTCGAATCAGAAGGGTTTTGCAACCGGAGACGCGGCGGCACAGGCGGAGGTTCAAGTGGAACTAAAAGATTTGCGGGTAGCCATTGTGCATGACTGGCTGGTGAGCTATGCCGGTGCCGACCGGGTGGTGGACCAGATGCACCAGGTGTTTCCACAGGCCGTGATCTATACGCTGGTGTATAACCCGGGCGCATTCCCGGAGCATTTTCAGAAGTATGATGTGCGGACCACGTTTGTCCAGAAAATCCCGTTTGCCCGAAAACTGTACAAGAATCTTCTGACCCTCATGCCAAGAGCGTTTGAGAGCCTGGATCTGACGGAGTATGACCTGGTCATCTCCTCCAGTTCCTCCTGCTCCAAGGGTGTGATCACGCGGCCGGACACGCTGCACATCTGTTACTGCCATACGCCCATCCGCTATGTGTGGAGTCATTACCATGAATATCTGCAGCATGCGTCGCTGCTCAAGCGCCTGCTGATTCCGCGCATGCTGCACAATCTCCGGGTGTGGGATTTTGCGGCCGCGCAGCGCGTGGACGCGTTCCTGACCAACTCGGAGACTTGTCAGGACCGCATCCGGAAATACTACCGCCGGGATTCGGAGGTCATGTATCCGGGCGTGCGCATGGACCCGCAGCCGGCGGAAGCGAAGGATGACGGGTATTACCTCATGGTGGGCCGGTTTGTGCACTACAAGCGGTTTGATCTGGGCGTTGAAGCCTGCAACAGGCTTGGACGGAAGCTGATCGTGGCCGGCGGCGGGGACGAGGAGAAAGCCCTGAAAAAGCTGGCCGGGCCCACGGTGGAGTTCCGGAGTCATCTGAGTGATGCCGAGATCCGTGAGCTGTACCGGCATGCCAAAGCCCTGATCTTCCCCGGTGAGGAGGATTTCGGGATTGTGCCCGTGGAGGCGCAGAGCAGCGGCTGTCCCGTGATCGCATACGGCCGCGGGGGCGCCCGGGAAACCGTGCGCGACGGCGAAACCGGCGTACTGTTCGCACAGCAGACGGTGGAAGATGTGGTACATGCCATGGAGACACTGGAGGAAAAGCGGATCGGGGCGGAACGGACAGGTACTCAGCGGGCCGTCCAGAAGTTCTCCGAGGAGCGGTTTCGGCGGGAACTGGCAGAGTATGTGACAAAAACCCTGCAGGGCAGCAAATGAGGGGAAAAGCGTTGAAGATTGTCCAGATGGTATCGCATTTCAAGACAGGGGATGCGATCGGAAATGAAATCATTGCCATACACCGGCTGCTCTCAGAGGAAGGGTATGACGCGTATGTGACGGCGCTGAGCATTCATGAGGATGCGGCCTGTCAGGTGCGCATGCTGGATGCATCCGTTCTTCAGGACCTGCAGGCGGAGGATGTGGCCATATTCCACAAGGCTGCCGGGGACGTGTTCAGCTCCGTGTTCCGGACGCTCAGGTGCCGGAAGGTGATGATCTATCACAATATCACGCCGGCGTCCTTCTTTTTCTGGTATGATCCGGCCATCTGGCTGAATCAGGTGCGGGGTCGGAGGCAGGTGCGCTCAATGGCGGGCAGCGGGATCTGGGTCTGGGGCGACAGCCAGTACAACTGCCAGGAACTGAAGGAGATGGGGTATCCGGAAGACAGAATACGATGCCTGCCGATCCTCATGCCCCCGGTCAGGGCACTGCCGGACCCGGATCCGGAGACGCTCTCGCGTCTGAAGGAAAACGGGGGCACGGTGTTCCTGTTTGTGGGGCGCGTAGCGCCCAACAAGCGGCACGAGGAGATCCTCCGCGTGTTTGATACCTACAAGTGCACGCGCGATCCGAAGGCACGGCTGTATCTGGTGGGCAGCTGGGAAGGAAACGAGAAATACTATGCCAAGCTGCAGGGATATATTGAGGACCTGAAGCTCAGGGACGTGTATTTCCAGGGGCATGTATCCGAAGCGGAGAAGGAAGCCTATTATGCGGCGGCGGATGTGTTTGTGTGCATGAGCGCCCATGAGGGCTTCTGCATTCCCCTGATCGAAGCCATCCGGCATGACCTGCCGGTGGTGGCGTATTCGGCAGCGGCGGTGCCGGAAACCATCGGCGGACATGCGCTTCTGTTTGAAGAAATGGATTATGGGCATATCTGTCAAAGCATGGCGGACACGCTTGCTGATCCCGTGGCAGTCGGGCGCCTGGTTCAGGAGCAGAAAGCCGCGGTCAGACGGTTTGACTATGAGCTTGTGCGGAAGCAGTTTCTGGAACTGCTGTCCGAAGTGCTGGGGGAGAAGGCATGAGCGCGGAAAAGCGGTATAAGCCCCTGTGGATGATCCACAACCGTACATACCGGGTACTGGCCCGGGAAGCGAGAAGCAAGCGCCTGGCACTTTACCGGCAGAAGGCGCAGAAAATGCTTCAGTTCATGATGAGAAAGCGAGGGAAGAGTCAATGAAAATGACAGCCCTGATCATGGCCGGAGGACGCGGGGAGCGTTTCTGGCCCAAGAGCCGGCAGGATATGCCGAAGCAGTTTCTGGCACTGACGGATCCGGACAGGACCATGATCCAGTGCACAGTGGACCGGCTGCTGCCGGTCATGCAGATGGAGGATATCTTCATTGCCACGGGTGAATCCTACCGGGAACTTGTGAAAAAGCAGCTGCCGGACCTGCCCGAGGAGAATATCCTCTGCGAACCCTGTGCTCGGAACACGGCGCCGTGCATTGGACTGGGCGCGGTGCATATCCGGAAAAAATACGGGGACGCCATGATGGTGGTACTGCCCTCGGATCACCTGATCACCCAGCCGCGCATGTTCCGCAGCGTGCTCAAGCAGGCGGCGAGAGTGGCGGAGTCGGAAAACGCGCTTGTGACGCTGGGCATCACGCCCAGCAGCCCGGACACGGGATACGGGTATATCCGATATGACACGGAAAGCCCTCAGGTCATGGGCACGGCGTTCCATGTGACCAGGTTTGCGGAAAAGCCGTCCCTGGACGTGGCCCGGCAGTACCTGGCCAGCGGGGATTACCTGTGGAACAGCGGTATGTTCATCTGGAAGGTTTCCACGATCCTTGAGGAGATCGGAACGCATCTTCCGGAGCATGCCGCCCTGCTGGAGGAAATCGCAGGGGCCATCGGCACGGATCAGGAAAAGGACGTGCTGGAGGAAAAGTTCCCGCGCATGAAGCCGATCTCCGTGGACTACGGCATTATGGAAAAGACGAAGCGGATCTATACGATTCCCTCGTCCTTCGGCTGGGATGACGTGGGATCCTGGCAGGCCGTGGGCCGCATGCACCAGCTGGACGGCGGGGACAACTATTTCTCCGGCGACGTATTGGCCGTGGAAGCCAGTCACTGCATTGTGCAGGGGGATCAGAAGATGATCGCCCTGATCGGTACGGAGAATCTGGTCATAGTGGATACGGAGGACGCTCTGCTGGT
>CAMNDE010000154.1:0-4508 GCA_946534895.1 uncultured Clostridia bacterium | reverse complement strand
TATGACCGGGCACAGTACATGATGATACAGTCCGTTCCCGGACCACAATAGCTTTTTCGGATCCCCGCCCATGGGGATCAGCACAAAGACGGTCACAAAAAAGGTCATGACAAGCATGCAGGTGCTTACATACCGCAGTGCCGCCGTCCACATGTGCCCGCCCGCCAGCACGAGAAGCAGGGCAGACACGGCCGTGATCAGATTGGACAGCTGCGTGTAGAACGCCAGGGCCGCCCACTTCCGATGCGGCAGACTCAGCGACAGTCCGCGCACCTCCAGCAGCAGGACCAGCAGGCAGAGAAGGCGGGGAACCATGCCTTACCCTCCTTTATGCACAGAGTCTGTTCAGTGCGATATCAGTTTTCGGCAAACCAGGAGCGGATCTCCTGCATTCTTTCCACCTGCTTTACACCGAAGGGACAGCGGCTGTCGCAGTGACCGCATCCCACACAGTCCGCGGCATTTTTGTCCAGCTGCCGGTAATGCTCCGCGGCCATGGCGTCTCCCAGGCGCGCCAGGTCATAGAACTTGTTGATCATGCCGATATCCAGGCCTGCTGGACAGGGCCGGCAGTGATTGCAGTACACGCAAATGCCCGCGGCCTCCCGGGGCGTCACCCCGCCGAGAACGCTGTAATCCTTTTCCGCATCGGATGCCTGCTCATACCTGAGAATTTCCTTCACGTCCTGCTCATTGCGCACGCCCGGCAGCACCGTCAGCACACCCGGCCTGTCCAGGGCGTACTGTATGCACTGGAAGCGCGTCATCGCCATGCCGAAGGGCGAGCGGGATTTGTCCAGAAGCTGGCCGCCGGAAAAGGGCTTCATCACGGAAATCCCGATGCCTTCCCTTTCACAGCGGGTATACAGGGCCTGCCGCTCTTCCACGCTGCCATGGGCATACTCGCCATGCGAATAATCGTATCCGGGATTGACGGAGAACATGAGCATGTCCACAAGGCCCGTGTCCAGAATACGCTCAATCACGTCCGGCGTGTGCGACGAAAGCCCGATATGCCGGACCACGCCGGCACGCTTCATGTCCTCCAGGTACCGGAGCACACCGTTTTTCTGATACGTCTCCCAGTCCGAGTGTTCGTCCTGACAGTGGATGAACCCGAAATCCACATAGTCCGTTTTCAGGCTCTGGAGCTGGTACTCCACAGACGCCCGCACCCGGTCCGCTTCCAGGGACCAGCCATAGGCGCCCTGCGTATAGTCCGCCCCGAAATGCACCTGATACTGCACCTTTTCCCGGTCCGCGGCAAAGGCTTCCCCGAACACGGGAAACATGGACGCATCACTGGTGGCAAGGTCATAATAGTTGATGCCGCCCTCCAGCGCTGTGCGCAGTGCCCGGACGCCTTCTTCCATGCCCGCCTCCCATAAGGCGGCTGTGCCCAGTCCGATCTCCGAAATCCGGCTTCCTGTGCGCCGGTTGATCCTGTACTTCATATCCGATCCCATCTCCTTGCCCGCTGCCGGTAACGCGTGGGGGTCAGGCCCTCAAACCGCTTGAAGAACCGGCAGAAATAAAACTGATCGCAGAACCCGAGCTGATCCGAAATCTCCCCCACCTGCATGTCCGTGCTGAGCAGGAGACTGGCCGCGTGCCGGTACACCTGCGTATCCAGATACGCGCCCATGGGGATGCCCGTGTCCACCTGAAAATGCTTGCGCAGCGTGGACGGGGATACCTTCAGCTGCCCGGCAATCCCGGACACGGTCATGCGGATGCTGGGCTCTGCATGAATCTTTTCCAGGGCCATCCTGGTCAGGGCGCTGTAGGCGGCACGTTCCCTTTCCATGGACCTGCTCTCGTCCGCCGACAGCATGCTGAGGTCGGAATACAGCCACAGCCGCAGCTTTGCGGCCTTTGCCGTTTCCTGCGCACGGTACCAGTCCGCCATGTCAATAACCCTCGGACCTACGTCCAGGAACCGGAGTTCATCGGCAAGGACAAAAAATGAGTCGCCTTCCTCCCCGTGCACGGCAAACTGAAAATAGAGAATCTCGCATGCATCCTCCGTCTCAAACCGGCTCACCGCGCCCATGGGGATCAGCACGGCATTCCCGGCATGCACGCTCCAGTTCCGGCCCATGCATTCCATGCGCCCGCTTCCCGTGACCACATAGCAGATCAGGCAGTCGCCATAGGGGTTCACCCCGCTCAGGCCCTTTTCCGGAAAACTGCAGATCCCACTTGACTTCCATTCCACACTGAACTGATTCATCCGACGATCAATCCAGTCATTATGATAGTTTTTTGCTTCCATAAGCGGACAAAATCTCCATATTATCGGCCAAAAAATGACTTTATTTACCACCACACCCGCATTATACTGGGTAACGCTATGGTTTTCAAGGTTTCCTGATCTGCCTTGTACAAAACCGCCCGTGGTTCTAATTTCATCACTATACTATTTCCGGAAGGAAAGGGATTTCATGAATCGACACGCTACCCGGCGCATCTTTCTTGCCATTGTCGCCCTGGCCATGATCGCCTCACTGTTTCTCCCTGCCGCGAAGCTGTACGTGCACAGTCAGCTGGGCGGGGAAACCGCGGCCCTCTTCCCGGAGCACACCTCTGCCTGGCAGATGGCGTTTGCTCCGCACAGCGGGCTTCCGGCTGACGCGATCCCCGCTCTGGGCCTTGTCACCTATTCCGCTGTCTATCAGGTGATCGCAGCGGTACTGCTGGTGCTCTCCGCCGCTGCCATTGCGCTGGGCAGACGCAAGCAGACGATCGCCGGCCTCATACTGGCCGCGCTTTCCGTTCCGTTCAGCGGAGCGTTTGTGCTGCAGCTGACCAATCTCTCCTCATCGCTTCTGTTCCGGCTGCTGATCACGCCGCAGATCGCCATCTATCTTCCCCTGGCGGGCGCGGTTGTCCTGATGCTCACCGCGGTCGTGTCCCTGCACGGATCCAAGGCGGAGCGGGAAGCCGAGGGCTACAGGAAGGCGCCTTCGCTTCTGTCGGAAAAGCAGTGGCGTCTGCTCTGCGCCGTGCTTGCCCTCCTGTCCGCACTTGTCATGCTGCTTCCGGTGTATTCCATTTCCGTACCGGAAACCGTCACCGGCTCCCCGGCGGACGCCGCCGCGCTGAACCGGAATGTTTCCATGCTCGAGGCGGGCCTCGGCCGTGACAGCATGCTCAGCGCGCTTAAGGCCGAAGGCAATTTCCAGGATGTCATTACCGGCGATATCGGCGCACTGGAGCCTTTCTCCGCCGACGCCAACAATATCCGCGGTATTTTCCTGATCGGCCAGTCCTCCTCCACCCAGACCATGAACATCGCCGTGATCGCGGGCCTGGTGCTCCTGGTGCTCGCCGGCGTGCTCGCCCTGATTCCCAGCATCGACAAGTGGTTCCCCACGGTTCTGGCCACTCTTGGCACTATTGCCGCCGGGTCCGCCATTCTGGGCGTCATGTCGGTGGGCGATCCTGACATGTACACAGGCGCTTCCCGCCAGATCCTGCATCTCGGTCTGGGCACGGTCACGCCCTGGGGCCTGTGCAGCGTCATGCTCGCGGCCTTCTCCGCCGTTTCCGGCATGCTGTGCATCCGCACCGCCAACGCCCCCTACTTTGTCAGCCCCATTCCGCAGAATCATCTTCTGCAGTTTGTAGCCGCCGTACTGGCCGTCATGGCCATCGCCTTCACCTTCCTGCCGGTGGGCACCGTGAATTTCTACACGCCCGGCAAGACAAAGGTGACCTCCAGCGTGGAGCTCACCGGTCTTCAGGCCATGAGCCTTCGGGCACCTGACAGCATGGCCGCACCGACGAGCGGCAAAGGCAAAACCCTGTACAGCGAGGAGGCCGGCGAGGGCGAACTGACCGCGTCCTCCGTGGCCGCCACCATGAACGGCATGGTCCGCAATCTCGGTCTTGTGACCTGGGCCGTCCTGATTCTTGCAGGCCTTGGCCTGATCCTGGTCTTCCTGCGCCAGCGCAGGGCTGCCGTGGCACTGTTCCTGGCCGCCTTTGTCCTGCGGGCACTGACCTGGCTGCTGCTTTCCACCTCCATGCCAAAAACCATCGGCACGGCGGGCGGCGCGCTCTGGCTGTACGTGTCCATGCCGCTGCTGGTCTTCGCCGGGTTCTTCGCCAATTTCATGCACCTGGAAGAGCTGCCCAAGAAGTACAAGCTGTTCCTGATGATGCTGCCCTTCCTCATTGCCGTGTTCCTCTTTGCCTACCTCCCGCTCTACGGCTGGAGCTACGCCTTCTACAACTACAAGTTCGGCGTGCCCCTCAGCGAGCAGGAATTCGTAGGCTTCAAGTGGTTCGGTGAAATGTGGACCAATCAGGCCAACCGTGAAAACATCGTGCGCGTGCTGAAGAACACCTTCGGCATGAGCGGACTGAACCTCGCCACGTCCTGGCTGCCCATGATCTTCGCCGTGTTCCTCAACGAAGTCACCAATACCCGGTTCAAGAAGGCCGTGCAGATCTTCACCACCCTGCCCAACTTCATCTCCTGGGCCCTGGTCTTCTCCTTTGCC
>CAMNDE010000153.1:0-4675 GCA_946534895.1 uncultured Clostridia bacterium | reverse complement strand
TCCCCTTCCGCCTCCGTAAAGCCGGCTTCCACAGCGCCCGCTGCCACGCCCTCTGCCACAGCGGCTTCGCGTCCCGCGGACGTAAGGCGCACCAGCGCACCCCAGGTGGAAGTGGATACCAGGACCTATGCCGAGATCGCGTTCCGCGTGGTCTGGAACGGGCTTGGCGAAAACGAGACGCCGCCGGACATCATGCTGGTGCTCTACCGCAACGGCAAGGTGTATGACAAAAAGCCCAGACTGGACCGCTATGGCTGGTACCATTATTACGGGCTCCCGGAGAGCGGCGAATACTGCGTGTTCCAGGAATACGTTCCCGGCTTCTCCACCACCTATGCCAACCGCGGCATATACGCGTCCGTCACGGACCGCGCCATGGACGGCGGCACCATTACCAACACGAAGGTGCCGCGGACCGGTGATTCCCAGCCCCTGACGCTCTGGATGCTGTCCCTGCTGACCGCCTCCGGCCTGCTCGCCTGGGTTTTACTGAGAAAGCGCACATAATCCCCTGAAGCAAAAAGACCAGCCGGTGCTGACCACCGGCTGATCTTTTTGTTTTCACACGTTTTGGTGATTTCGTCCCTCACTCATAGATGGACTGGACCGCATACACCTGAAGCTCGAGCACGTCCACGCCGCTGCCCTCGGAGAACAGCGAGATGTTCCGGCATTCCGGAGCAGCATAGGAGCGTATGGAGATGGCCTTGTCCTGATTGAAATAGCCCTCCACCAGGGACCGGTCGATAAAGATGTCCATGCTCAGCGTACCGTCCTTCAGCGGCACGCTGCCTTCCACCACCGATACCGCCGCGGTTTTCCCGCGGTTGGTGGTGAATCCGTCCATGGTTTCCCTGGCCGGATAGAAGGTGAACACGGTCTGGTTCCGGCGGCCTTCAGCCTTGCACATGAGCCCGAACGCCGACTGGTCCGACGGCCTGAGCACGGCTCGGATACAGAGGAGATCCCCGTTGATCCCTTCAAGCGCCGCGTTGGCCTCCTCCATGGAAACCGATTTCATGTCAAGCAGCGGTTCACCGAGCAGATCATAGACCCTCGGGTCCACTTCCACGCACACATCCATGCCGTCATCGGAGAGATACAGGTTCCGCGTCAGACCCACGCAGTGTGCCCAGCCCGCCGCGCCTTCCTCCGGACCGGTGCGCTGGTCCTGCATGATGGAGAACATGCACACGCGTCCGGTCACGGGATCACATAATACGCTGGGCCCGGTGAATACATTGCTGCCATAGTCCAGCATGCGGGGCTGGCCCTGCATGGACGCGTCGGGCTCAAACGTTCCGGCTTCCGGGTCAAAGTCTCCCACAAAATAGTAGACCTTGTTGTCCGCAATGCCCGCCGGAGCCGGGGAAAAGAAGAATCCGTACCGCGTCACCGTGCCCGCCCGGTTGGACAGGGGCAGCAGAATGGGCAGTTCCCAGCTGGTGCCGTAGATCACGGAAGGGTCTTCCATTTCATAGACCGGGCCTTTGTACTGCCAGTCCATGTCCAGCGTCCCGTCCGCCTTCACTTCCAGGCGGTCTGTCACATACAGGAGCGCGGTTCCGCCGATGGTCCGGGTGCTCCCGGAGCACACCAGCATATACCACTTCTCCCCTTCCTTCCAGATATGGGGATCCCGGAACTCGCCTGCCCGGCCCTGGCCGTCCTGCTGCGCAATGGCAAGCTCATCGGCGAGCACCCAGTCCGTCAGCTCCGGATCGCTCAGGTCCGCCGGCCAGGCCGCGCCGATATTCTGGTTGGAGATCAGGCCGTCTTTGCGGAAACTGTCATTACCGGCCGTGAAGAACAGTACCGGCACACCGTTGCAGTCCAGCGCAGCGCCGCCGGACCATACGCCGTCGGGCACCACGGAATTCTCCGTGGGCACAATGGCATCCCGGACCGGGCGCCAGTGCACCGTGTCCGTGCTCACCAGATGCCCCCAGCAGATATTGCGCCAGTAGGTGCCGATGGAATTGCTCTGGAAGAAGAGATGATACATGCCCTGATAGTACAGCGGCGCGTGGGGCTCGTTCATCCAGTGCTGGTACGGCCCGCCGTGGTACTGGGTCTTGTACATATCCCCGGTCAGCAGATTCTCAGGGCCGATCTGGGCATAGTCGATGGGCTGCCTTTCCACGCCTGCCTTTTCCGCCACCGATGAGGCATCCAGCGCGTCTGCGTACACCTGCACTTCGTCCATGAGCCCGCAGAACATCTGATAGTTCCCGGCGCCGATTTGCTCGCCATAGGCATTTTTGCCGATCAGCAGCTTTTCGTTGACCGCCGGAGCGATGGCGGACCCGGCGGGCACCTCCATGGATGCCGCCTCTTCGCCGTTCAGGTACAGGGTCATTCTGCCCTGTTCCCCGTCAAACACGGCCGCCACATGATTCCACGCCAGGCGCTCGAGCCGCTCGTCATCCGCCCACAGCGTATACCAGTTTTCGCCGGTACCCACTTCCAGGCACAGCCTTCCGAACCTCTGGTAGCCCAGCAGAAGGCCCGTATTGTCTTCCCGGTGATACTGCCCCACCAGGGCCGTCAGATGCGCATTTCCGCTGTCCGCGGCTTCCGGCGGATCCCATTCAAAGGCACGGGGCGCCGCCCAGAGGCTGACCGTCAGCTTCTGCCCGCTCAGGCAGATATCATGCGCGTCATAGGCAATGTACGTGGAGCAGCCGTCAAAAAGCAGGGCGCCGTTCCGGGCGCCGCCTGTGCGCCACTGGGGATCCATGGGCTGCGTATACGCCGGCGCAAGATACTGGTACTGCACATCCGCATCCGGCAAAGTTCCGGCCGCGTCGTGCACCACACTGCCCTGGCCCTCATCAAAGGAAAGGCTCAGCAGGACCGGCTGCTCCGCGGCCGGTTCGGCCGCGGCCCATGCCAGCAGAATACAGACAATGACGGCCAGGCACATTCCTTTTTTCATGGCTTCCTCCTTATGGTTATCCAAGCGTATGGGACTGGACCGAGACCGTTACCGGCGCGTCCGCGGCAAACGTAATCCCGTCCGCTTCCAGCGGCGTCGGGATCAGGGAGGTCACCACACGCTCCCCGTCATTGATGAACAGTTCCACACTCTCCTTGTCCAGGAGCAGGCGCAGCGTCAGCCGGCCGTCCCGCACTTCCGCCCGTACGTGCCGCGTATGCGCGATATCCCGATGGGAACCGCCGTGGCTGCGGTCAAACACGAGTTCGCCCCGGGCCAGGTCGCAGCGGATCTGAATGTAATGCACCGAGTCCTTCGCCACATACAGCGTAAACCGGCGGCAGTCGGAGTCCCTGGCATCCAGTGTCACGGTCATGTCCAGCATTCTTCCGCGGACACCGTCAAGTTCCGTCTCCTCCCGGACAAGCACATGCTCGTGCACGACACTGTCCTTCCACATGCGCTCGATCTCCCGCACAGGCCGCTGCATCAGCCGGCCGTCCCGGACAAAGAGCTCACGGGGCACGCTCATCTGCGCATACCAGGGATGGCGGCGCGGCGCTTCCTTGCAGGTCTCCCAGTTGTCCATCCATCCGATCATGATCCGGCGGCCGTCGGGCGCAAGCGTGGTCTGCGGCGCGTAAAAGGTCAGGCCGTGATCCACCGGCTGAATGGATTCCCGCTCAAACCGGCATTCCTTTTCATCAAAGGACCCGAGAATCGCCACCGTGCCGTAGCCCGCGTGGAATTCCTCCCGGGCATGCATTTCCTGGGGGCTCACGATCAGGATCTGTTTTCCGTCCAGCTCAAAGAAGTCCGGGCATTCCCACATGCGCCCGTACTCGGAACAGCTGGCATCGATCTCGCCCAGGAACTTCCAGTCCACGCCGTCCGGGCTGGAGAAATACAGGATGGTTCCCTGCTTTTCCTCATGCCGGTTAGCCGCCACCAGGCGGTAGGTGCCGTCCGGAGCCAGCCAGGCCTTGGGATCCCGGAAGTCAAACTCACTATAGCCTTCCGGCAGGTGCGCGTGCCGGATCACCGGGTTGAGCAGCGATTTCTCAAAATCCTGTCCGTCGCCGAAGGCCACGCACTGGGCCTGGGTTTCGCGGCGGAAGGTGCCTGCCGGCTGCACACCGGTATAGCAGAGCATCAGCCGCCCGTCGGGCATGGGCACAGCGCTTCCGGAAAAGCATCCGCCCGCGTCCGCGGCCGTATCCGGCGCCAGCGCACAGTTCATGTATGTCCAGTGCAGAAGGTCCTGGCTCACGGCATGCCCCCAGTGCATGGGTCCCCACTGTCGGGAAAAGGGATGATACTGATAAAAGAGATGATACTGTCCCTTGTAATAGCAGAAGCCATTGGGATCATTCATCCATCCGATCAGCGGTGTGAGATGGAACAGCGGGCGCTCGTCCGCCGGCAGTCTGACCGCCTGTTCCCGTTCATAGTCACGTACTCGTTCCAGCGCAGTGGGATTCTTGCTCATGCTGGGCCTCCTGTGTATCTTTTATAGTATGAAACCGGGAGCCGGACATCCGGCCCCCGGCAGGAAAACATTATACCATTTTATTTGGCTGCCAGATAACGATCGTACACGGTCTGATAGATATCCAGCAGGGTGCTCATGCCGCAGCGCTCCAGGGTGGACTTGTAGGCTTCCCATTCCTCATCGGTGGGGCCGCCGTTCTTGAGCCACAGGGCTTCCTGCTCGGACACGGCACGCTCGAAGTCAGC
>CAMNDE010000152.1:0-4743 GCA_946534895.1 uncultured Clostridia bacterium | reverse complement strand
TGTCGGTATGGTCGCCGATGATCTTGATGGAGTTCTTGTTGGCGCCAACGGTACCGTCGGAGCCCAGACCATAGAACTTGCAGCAGATCGCGCCTTCGGCAGCAGCGTTGAACAGCTCGCCGACGGGCAGGGAGGTGTGGGTCACGTCGTCGTCAATGCCCACGGTGAAGTGGTTCTTCATGGCGCCGTCCAGGTTGTCAAACACAGCCTTGATATGGGTGGGGGTGAATTCCTTGCTGCCCAGACCATAGCGGCCGCCCACCACGTCGATATCCTTGCGGCCGGCTTCCGCCAGAGCAGCGCAGACATCCAGATACAGAGGCTCGCCCAGAGAACCGGACTCCTTGGTACGGTCCATGACGGCAACCTTCTTCACGGTGGCAGGGATGACATCGGTGAACATCTTCACGGAGAAGGGACGATACAGGTGAACCTTCACGACACCGACCTTCTGGCCCATGGAGCACAGCTTGGTCACGGCTTCATCCGCCACGTCGCAGCCGGAGCCCATGATCACGATGACCTTTTCGGCATCGGGAGCACCGACATAATCGAAGGGATGATAGGCACGGCCGGTGATTTCCTCAACCTGGCGCATGACCTCTTCCACGATTTCGGGAACAGCGTCATAGAACTTGTTTCCGGCTTCACGGCCCTGGAAGTAAATGTCAGGGTTCTGTGCAGTGCCGGCCTGGTGAGGATGCTCGGGATTCAGAGCGCGGTCGCGGAATTCCTTGACCTTGTCCCAGGGCATGATCTTGTCCAGTTCCGCGTAATCCGGCAGGGAAACCTTCTGGATTTCATGGCTGGTACGGAAACCGTCGAAGAAGTGCAGGAAAGGCACGGAGCTCTTCAGGGTTGCCACATGGGCCACAGTGGCCATATCGGCAGCTTCCTGAACGGAGCTGGAAGCCAGCATGGCGAAACCGGTCTGGCGGCAGGCCATGACGTCGGAATGATCGCCGAAGATGGACAGTGCGTGATAGGCCAGAGCACGGGCGCTGACGTGGAACACACTGGGCATGAGCTCGCCGGCAATCTTGTACATGTTGGGGATCATCAGGAGAAGTCCCTGAGAAGCGGTAAAGGTGGTGGTCAGAGCACCAGCTGCAAGAGAACCATGTACGGCACCGGCAGCACCGGCTTCAGACTGCATTTCCTGGATTTTCACAGTCTGACCGAACAGGTTCAGCGTGTTATGCGCAGCACTCTCATCCGCTACCTCTGCCATGGGGGAAGAAGGAGTAATGGGATAGATCGCGGCCACATCGCTGAACGCATAAGCGACATGGCTGACGGCGGTATTGCCGTCCACGGTTCTGATTTGAGCCATGAATGGAACCTCCTTGTGGGATGTAAAGATTGACAGCCATGACATGCCTGCCCAGTGCTTTGAAAAATCATGATGAAAATCAGACTTTCTGCCATGTGACGGTTGCCTCTAGAGCGTTTAGAATTATACGACCATAACCCTATAAAGTCAACCAAATTGCATATGTCCTGAACGCCGCTTCAAGCACCAAATTGCATATGTCCTGAACGCCGCTTCAAGCATGAATCCAGGCCGGACGGCGGTCAGATTCCTGTCTTTTTCCGCTTTCCTAACGGTGTCAGACAGCCTGATTGAGCCTGTAAGAAAAGGCTTCTCCGGTTGACATCATATTTTGCTGCATGTATAATGAAGTCTGTATTCAAGCGGACTCATTTTCTGCTTTACGCGGCCAAAAAGTTCCGCCGGTTTTTTCTGTGCGGACGATGCAATCTGAGCTCATGCCGGTTTCCCGGTTGGCATACTGGACGGTTTATGAAACGATCCGATCTCATTCTCAATGTCTGTGTCGCTGCCTTCCTTGTTCTTCTCTCCATTGTCCCCTTCTTTTTCGCCCTGGACCGTACGGAAGCGCCGGGCCCGGAAGCGGAGGGAAGCGTGGTTGTGGTCCAGGTGGACGGCAGGGAATACGCCCGCGTCCCCCTGAGCAGTCCCCGGACGCTGCGCGTCTATCAGGACAGCGGTGCGGAAAACATCATCACCATTTCCTCTGACGGAGCCGTCATGACCTCTTCCACCTGCGAGAATCAGCTGTGCGTGCACATGGGCAAAGTCACCCTGGAGAACTGGGAATACCGCCCCAATGGTGCTTTCATTATCTGTCTGCCCAACCGCGTCAGCGTGGAACTGATTGCCGATCCCTGAGGCCGTTCCCGGAAAGGATGTGACACCGGCCTGCTTCCCGGCAGGCCAGTATTCCATGAATCGAACAAGATTCCTCCCTGTCTGTCTGCTGGCGCTGCTTCTGCTTGCGGTCCTGACCCCCGCCTCCGCGGAGCGGGTCAGTGATGTGGGATTTTTCTTTGATACCACCGTCACCATCACGCTCTACGATGCGGACAGCACGCTCATGGATGATATCTGGAAGGCGTGCGGAGCCTATGAACGGCTTCTCAGCCGCACCATCGCCGGCAGCGACGTGGACCGGATCAATACGGCCCACGGCGAGCCGGTGCAGGTATCGGCGGACACCTATGACATTCTCACCCGTGCCCGTCTCGTGTCCGAAGCGTCCGGCGGCGCCTTTTCTGTCACCATCGCCCCGGTTTCCACACTCTGGGACTTCACCGGCGGCACGCAGCGCATGCCGTCCCCGGAAGAGCTGGCTTCGGCGCTTCCCCTGGTGGATGACACAAAACTGGAGCTGCTGGACGACCGCACGGTCCGTCTTCCGGATGGCATGATGATTGACCTTGGCGGCATTGCCAAGGGCTACATCGCCGACCGCATCGCGGAAATCTGCCGCGAGCGCGCCAGCGGCGGCATTCTCAACTTCGGCGGTAACGTCTACACCGTGGGCAGCAAGCCGGACGGCACCCTGTTCCGGGTGGGCATCCGGGATCCCCTGGGCGATGAAGGCTCTTCCTGCGCCGTGGTGCAGGTGGGCGACATGTCCGTGGTCACGTCCGGCATCTATGAGCGCTTCTTCTGGAAGGATGACGTGTACTACCACCATATCCTGGATCCCGAGACCGGCATCTCCTCGGATTCCGACCTGGCCAGCGCCACCATCGTCCATTCCAGCTCCATGCTCGCCGATGCCTATGCCACGGCCTGCATTGTCCTGGGAAGCGAAAAGGCGCTGGATCTCCTCACCGCCCAGGGTCTGGACGGATTCCTGATCACCCGCGACGGTCAGTATCTCATGACACCGGGCTTCGACGAAGCCTATCAGCTCAAGCTCCTGGTTCAGCGTTGAAAAACGCGAATTTCATATACTGGAGGGTTACCACATGGAAAGCACCAAAAAGCGTCCCCCGTATCTGATTCTCTGCCTGATTGCTCTGGTTGCGGCCCTGGCGCTGGGCATTACCAACGCCATCACCGCCGGCCCCATTGAGCAGCATCGCATGGATGCCCTCAGCGCAGCCTATAACGCTGTGCTTCCGGCAGAAAACTATACCGAGATTTCCTATGACGCCGCCAAGTACAAGAACCTCACCGGTCTGTACTCGGCCGAGGACGCCAATGGCAATCTTCTCGGCTATGTGGTTTCCGCTTCCCAGCAGGGATATGCAGGCCCTGTGGCTGTGACCTTCGCGCTTGACGCCCAGGGCACGGTTACTGCCGTCAAGGTCGGCGACAACGAGTTCGTGGAAACCGCCGGCTTCGGCGCCCGCGCCCTGAACGAAGAGTTCGCCGCACAGTTCCCCGGCATCCAGGCCGTGGAAGGCGGTGCCTTTGAAGCACTGTCCGGCGCCACCTTCACTTCCAAGGCCGTGCTCGGAAACACCAATGAAGCCATGCAGGCTGTGGCTGAAGCGGTCTTCCAGAAGGAAAGCGCAGGGGTCGTGTTCGGCAAGAACGAGAAAGCCGCTGCCGCTTCCACCGCCCAGGCGGATCCTGCCGCCCTCACTGCCGGCGCCCGCATGACCGGTTCTGCCCAGGGCTTTGCCGGAAACGTCACCGTGGACTTTGCGCTGGATGACAACCTGGCCATCGAGGGCCTGACCGTCAGCGCTCCCGACGAAACCGAAGGCCTCGGCAAGCGCGCCGAGGAAGCCGAGTTCGCCGCTCAGTTCAACGGCAAGGCACTGCCTGTGAGCCTGGAAGACATTGAGGCCATCTCCGGTGCCACCATCACCTCCACCGCTGTGGTGGACGCCATCAACGCCGCCACCGTGAAAGTGGAACAGGCCGCTCCCGGCAGCATCATGAAGGGTTCCGCCCAGGGCTTTGCCGGCAATGTGTCCGTCACCTACACCCTGGACGACGCCATGGCGATCCAGGACATGGCCGTCAGCGCCCCTGACGAGACCGAGGGCCTCGGCAAGCGTGCCGAGGAAGCCGAGTTCGCCGCTCAGTTCAACGGCAAGGCACTGCCCGTAAGCCTGGAAGACATTGAAGCCATTTCCGGTGCCACCATCACCTCCACCGCCGTCGTGGACGCCGTCAACGCCGCCGTTCCTTCCGGAAACAGCGGGGCTGCCCCGGTGGAAATCCTTGAAGAAGTGGACGGCCATACGCTGGGCGCCCAGAACGGAAGCGCCGTGGTCAGCGCCGACAGCAGCTATTCCGGAACGCTTTCCGGCAGCTTCGTGTTCGAGAACGGCCAGCTCGTTTCCGGTTCCCTCGCCACCGCAGCCCCTGAAACCGCGGCTCCTGAAGCCGTGGAAGAGCCCGTCCGCATGGAAGCGGATCCCAATGCCCTGACCGCCAAGGCCGTCGGCTTCTCCGGCGAGGATGTGACCGTT
>CAMNDE010000151.1:0-4830 GCA_946534895.1 uncultured Clostridia bacterium | reverse complement strand
CCGATGCCCATGCCGCCGATATAGGGCTTGTACTTGGGCAGCGTATCTTCCTTGCTGATTTCACCGGTGGTCAGGTTCACGCGCAGAATCGTACCCGCCCAGCCGTTGATGCCATTCTTCACAGACATTTCGTAATTCCTCCTCTATATGATGAGTGGTCCCTGAGTGGGTCAGATGGCCTGAGTTGCAGACACAATGCGGTCCCAAGGAATGATGGACAGCGCGCCGGAAGGACAGCCTTCAGCACAGGCACCGCACATAATGCACTTGGAGGACTTGTGTGTTTCAGGATTGACGGTGGGCATGTGCCACGGGCAGGCCTGGGTGCAGGCACCGCAGCCGATGCACTTTTCGGTATCCACTCTGCGCACGCCGTTCTCATCAGAATAGATGGCTCCCATAGGACAGGCTTCGCCGCACATGGGCGTCTCGCACTGACGGCAGGTATCCGGGAAATAGGTCCAGTTGTCTTCCGTATACAGGCCCTGTCCGTTACGGCTGGAGTACAGATTCCGTGTCACCTTGACGCGGGAAATATAGCTGGAGCAGCAGCCATCATTGGTCAGTGTGCAGTTGATTTCGCATCTCTGGCATCCGACGCAGCGGTCAGCATCCACCACAAGAAGTCCCTGGGGGAAGGCCCATACCCGTACCTTGTCTTCCGCGACAGCTTTCTCGGTGACACCCAGAACGCTGAGCATGGACGACGAAATCGCCAGGCCTGCCAGGCTCTTTCCGCTCAGTTTGAGAAACTGACGGCGGGTATAGTCCTTGTCGAGGAAGCTCTTGCGATCCTTTGTTTCAGTCATGATCGATCTCCTCCTAATTCTGATGAAAACTCACAAAGATACCAGGCAATCCAGACATACAAAATCCGCTGGACAGAGCGCAGCACGGCACAAGAAATACACGCTCATCCAACGGCTCCTTCGCAAGACGGCAAGCACCCCCGTTGCCGGTGATACTCATTGGCCTGCACAGCCCGGAGGGTTCTGCAGGCTTGGAGTGATGTATGATCTTAATTCATTCTAACACACAACGCTTTGAAAAAAAAGGGGATTTTTCGCCCACCTGCCATATTTCTCTGCGCGTATCCGGTTAGTGGAAGCTAATCCATTTCAACCCCTTCCGGCGTCCTTATTGCAGCAAAAAACGTGCCAGTCCATGGACATGGCACGGAATCGGTTATTCACGCTCTCTCGGGCGGGTAAACCGCGAAACCAGAATGCTGATCTCATAGAGCAGATACAGCGGGACGCCCAGCGCCACCTGAGAAACCACATCCGGCGGCGTCAGTATGGCGGCGAGGACAAACACTCCAAGAATGACATACTTCCGGATTTTCGACAGTGTCCTGTAATCCGTCCATCCGACTTTGGTGGTCAGATACAGCGCAACCGGAAGCTGGAAGGCAACGCCGAAGGGAATGATGAAGCCGAAGAGGAAGCCCACATACTTGTCAATGGAAAGCATGGGCGTTGCAAGCCCGTCGCCCTGAACCAGGAAGAAATCCACTGCCAGTGTATATACGCCGAAATAGCAGAAGCTCACCCCGGCCAGAAACAGCAGCAGCGCAATCACGAACAGAAAGCGGAACCGCTTCTGTTCATTGGGATACAGAGCCGGCTTGATGAACCACCAGACCTGCCAGATGATCACAGGACTTGCCACAATCACAGCCGCGATCAGAGTCACCTTGAACTTGGTGACCAGCGCTTCTGACATGGCGGTGTAGATGATCTCAATCCCCCGCTGCTGGAGCGGACCGATGATCCAGTCCATGAGCGCGTCAGTAAACAGATAGAAGACCGCGAAGAACGCGATCACCAGGGCCGCGGCGCTGATCACCAGCACCCGGCGCAGCGCCAGCAGATGTGAGAGCAGGGAGGAGCGTTTTTCCTGTGGTGTGAGCTCCTGTTCTTCCCTTTCAGCCCCTTCCGGGTTCGTCTGCGGAAGTTGTTCCTTCGTACTCATGCTCAGCTCTTGCTGCCCTCATCCTTCGTCTCGGTGCTCTCCTTCTCCCCGTCATCCTTGACCTCATTCTTGAAGTCCTTGATGCTCTTGCCCAGCGCCTTGCCGACGCCGGCCAGCTTGCCGCCGCCAAACAGCACCAGTGCCAGTACAATAATCAGGATGATCTCCGTGGTTCCCAGTCTCATACGATTTTCCTCCTGTTATGATTTGCTCTGTTGGGTTTTGTCCTGCGCAGTACCCTTACTGAATGTATCCTTCCTGGCCTCCTGGATATTCCGGTTCAGTTCCCTGGACGCGTCCTTCAGGTCCTTCGAAACATCCGCATCCTTCAGGGTCTGATCGATATCCCGGCGCACGTCCTCGGTTTCGCGCATCATCTCATCCCAGCCGACTTCTTCCTTGACTTCGGCAATCATCTGACGCACCCGCTTTACCATGCGGCCAAGCCATCGGGCGACCTTCGGCAGATCCTTCGGACCCACAATGACATACGCGATTACAAGAACCAGCAGGAGTTCCGCAAATCCTATGTTAAACAAGCAAAGGCCCTCCCTTTTCCTTATAACTATAATCCTTCTTCATGAAGATTGCAAGTTCCGCAGCAAAACCGCCTCCGCCGGACAGTTTTACTTTTCTTCTTCCCTGCCTTATAATCAGGCCTGATTTCACAGCATCCGGAGGGTCAGTTTCATGCATGTATTTCTGACAGGAGAGCGGCAGATCGGAAAAAGCCGCGCAGTGAACCGGATCATTGAACAGCTCCGGCTCCCGCTCCTGGGCTTCCGTACCCGCTTCCTGACTTCCCAGCGTGGAAGTTCTGAACTGTACATGGTACCGGCGGACGAGCCGGATATCCTCACTCCGGACCGCATTGTAGCCCGGCGCATCGAGGGAAAAATGACCGGGCTCACCGACCGCTTTGACACCTGGGGCGTGGAACTCCTGCGCCGGAGGAAGCAGACTTTCCCCGGACTGATCCTCATGGATGAGTGCGGGCATCTGGAAAAAAATGCCTTTGCTTTTCAGGCGGAAATCATGGCATGCCTTGATGAAGACCGGCCCGTGCTCGGCGTTCTACGCAAGGATCAGGCCTGGCATGAGTGCATCCGCAGTCATCCCTCGGTCCGTGTACTGACCGTGACTGAAGAAAACCGTGCCGATATCGACCAGCTCGCCCTTGAGCTGCTCAGGAGGTAAGACAATGCCCGCCATTATGGAAGAATCCCTGCTCGAATGGACGCTCAACGACCATCATCAGGCACCCATTCTCTGCTCGCCCGGCCGGGAGGACCTGCTGCTGTCCGGCTTTATGCTCACGGAAGGGTATGTCAGCCATGAGCAGGATATCATCAGCATTCTGCCCGGTCCCGTCTGGCAGGTCAGTACCCGGGTGTGCCCGGATGATCCGGCTTCGCTCCGGCCTCTGGAGAACGAATGCACGTTTTCCCTGGATTCCTGTCTTGAGCAGTACCAGGCGTTTCTTGCCTTTGGAAAAACAGCCGGCCAGCACTGCATGATGCTCACAGACGGCATGCAGAAAGCCGTCGGCCGGGATATCAGCCGGCATAACGCGCTGGACCGTGCCGTGGGTGCCGCACTCCGGAGTGGGATGCTGCTTTCCGCTTCCCTGCTCCTGTCCTCCGGCCGGATTACACTGACGCTTCTGGAAAAAGCGGCCAGGGCCGGCATTCCGGTGCTGATCACCGGCAAGCAGATCGGCTCACTGAGCATTGCCCGTGCCCGGGAACTGAATATTGCCCTGGTGCAGGCCGGAACGCATCCGTCGGTTCTCGGCTGCACAGCCCGCATCGAGGAGGGTTAATCCATGAAGATCATAGCCGTCGTCGGAATCCGCGCATCCGGCAAGACCACAGTGGTGGAAAACCTTGTCCGGGTGCTTGCCCAGCGCGGACATGCCGTGGGCACCGTGAAAACCATCGCCTGCCCGGCCTTCCATATGGACAAGCCCGGCAGCAACACGGAAAGGCATATCCTGGCCGGAGCCGCTCCGGTCACGGCGCGGGCACAGGACGAAACCACGGTTCTCTATCCCCGGCATCTGCTGCCGTCTGAGATTCTGGAGCACTACCGTAACTGTGATTATGTGCTCTGGGAAGGCGACTACCAGATCCCGGTTCCGAGAATCGTCTGTGCCAGACAGTCCGCGGATGCTTTGGAGCGGATCAATGCCCACACCCTTGCCCTGTCCGGCCGTCTTGCTGACTCGCTGAGTGAGCTGAACGGCCTTCCCGTGGTGCACGTTCTGCAGGATCCTCAGCGTCTGGCAGACCTCCTGGAAGCACTTCCGGAGACAGACGCGGATCTGAAGGCACTGGACACACCCATGAACGGACATGATGCGGAAGTGTCCGGCGTCTTCTGTGCCAAAGCCTGCCAGGGACATCCGCCAAAGAGCAGCCTCACCGTCATGCTGGACGGGCGGCCGCTTTCTCTGACCGAGGAGCAGAAGGCACAGATTCTCGCCTGGGTCACCAAGTCCTGATACATGTCAAAACCACAAGAGGGAAAGCGCAATTCCGCGCCTTCCCTCTCTTTTTCTTACAGATACCGTCCTGTAATGCTCTCCGGACATGCCCGGACTTCCTCCGGCGTGCCCGCGCACACGATCCGGCCGCCCTCCGTCCCGCCGCCCGGGCCCATGTCAATCACATAGTCGGCATTGCGGATCACATCCAGGTCATGCTCAATGACAACCACAGTCGCTCCGCTCCCCAGAAGTGTGTCAAACACGCCCATCAGCGTTTCCACGTCCAGCGGATGCAGTCCGATGGACGGTTCATCAAACACAAACACGGCGTCATCCTGCATCCGGCCCATTTCACTGGCCAGCTTCAG
>CAMNDE010000150.1:0-4910 GCA_946534895.1 uncultured Clostridia bacterium | reverse complement strand
CCAGACCGGCCGCCCGCTCGCTGATCAGCTCGGCCACCCCGGTCAGCATCAGCACGCCGGGCACAATAGCCAGCGCCTCAAAGAGACCGACGCCCCTTTTCATGCACCGGATGAGACCGACAAGCCAGATGATCCAGCCGATGTTGCCCGGAATGTCATAGGCCCACCACCGTGCGTTGGAAATTCCGGTTTCGTACAGTTCATTCATGGTTTCCGCTCCCCCGCTTCCATGCTCTGCTCCCCCGGTGTTTCACCGCATCCGCGCCGGGAATACGTCCCTTCCGTAAAGATCGCTCTTCCCTTCCCGCGAATCTTCCCGCGTTCTGCGGTTTCCTGCATGGACATCCGGCCTTTCAGCCTGACACCGCATCATATACACGCCAGGATCAGTTAGTTTTAGCAAACTGTATTATAGTCCATTTCCCGCAGAAGACAAGCACAGCGCGGCAGATCCAGAGAGAAACCGTCTCCCTGCGGTGATGTCCGCTCCGGATATCCCGGGATCAGAAAGAAATACATCATTTAATTTGACACCGTGTCAGTTTTGTGATACCATTCCATCGATGACACAGTGTCAGTTTTGTTTCAGGAGGGATGTTCATGTCAAGGGCTTCACCGGCACTGGCAGCTGCCCGCGAGCAGGAGATCATCGATGCCTGCGCGCATCTCTATGAAACCATGGGCTTCAGGGAGATCACCATCAAGGACATCGGCGCGGCCACCAGCTTTACCCGCACTTCGATTTACAACTACTTCGAAACCAAGGAAGAAATCTTTCTGGCACTGATGCAGCGGGAATATGAACGGTGGACAGGGGCCATGAACACCGTGATGGAACGGGAAGATCATCTGACGCGGCAGGAACTTGCCCAGGTGATTGCCCGGACCCTGACGGACAGGCCGGAGCTTCTGCGCCTCCTGTCCATGAACCTTTTTGACATGGAGGACAATGTCCGTCCTGAGAAGCTCGCCGAATTCAAGGCGGCCTATGGAGCCTCCCTGGACACCGTCGCCCGCATGATGGAAACGTATATCCCGGAAATGGGCGGGGCAGTGCGACAGCGGTTTCTGTATGCCTTTTTCCCCTTCCTGTACGGCATCTTCCCCTATACCAGCGTCACCGAAAAGCAGAAGACGGCCATGGAGCAGGCCGGCATCCCGTATGTATACCAGTCAGCCTATGACCTGACCTGTACCTGTCTGAACACACTGCTCAGCGCAAAGGAGGAGTAAGACATGAAATACACAAGACTTGGACAGTCTGACCTGACCGTTTCCCGCATCTGCATGGGCTGCATGGGCTTCGGCGACGCCGGGCAGGGACAGCACGCCTGGACGCTGGATGAGGAACATTCCCGCGAAATCATCCGGCACGGTCTGGAAACGGGCATCAACTTCTTCGACACGGCCATCGCCTACCAGAGCGGCACCAGCGAGCAGTATGTGGGCCGGGCCCTGCGGGATTTCGCAAAGCGCGATGAGGTGGTGGTGGCCACCAAGTTCCTGCCCCGCACCCAGGAAGAGATCGAAAGCGGCGTTACCGGCCAGATGCACATCGAGCGCATGATCAACAAAAGTCTGGAAAATCTCGGCATGGATCATGTGGATCTGTACATCTATCACATGTGGGACTGGCAGACGCCCATCGAGGATATTCTGGACGGCCTGAACCGGGTGGTGCGCTCCGGCAAGACCCGGTACATCGGCATCTCCAACTGCTTTGCGTGGCAGCTGGCCAGGGCCAATGCCATTGCCGAACGTGAGGGCTGGACAAAGTTCATCTCCGTGCAGGGGCATTACAACCTGATCTTCCGGGAGGAAGAGCGGGAAATGGTGCCCTACTGTCAGGAGGAAGGCATAGCCCTCACACCCTACAGCGCCCTGGCGGCAGGCCGGCTGTCCCGCAGGCCCGGCGAAACCTCCGAGCGCCTGGAAAAGGATGCTTATGCCCGGTTCAAGTATGATGCCACCGCACAGCAGGACAGCCTCATCATTGACCGGGTGGCGGAGCTGGCCGACAAGCGCGGCGTGACCATGACGGAAATTTCGCTGGCCTGGCTGCTGACCAAGGTGGCTTCACCGGTGGTGGGAGCGACAAAGTTCCATCATGTGGACGGTGCCGCGAAAGCAGTGGATCTGGAGCTGACAGAAGACGAGATCGCTTACCTGGAAGCCCCCTATGTGCCCCATCCCCTGGCGGGCGTCATGGCGCAGAACAGGCCGGCAAACGCCGGGGAAAAGCATGTCTGGTCCACGGGAAATCAGAAAATCTGAGCCGGGAGGGATGAAAGCATGGCCGTTCTCGAAGCTGAGTTTGAGTCAAAAACCCTGCTGAGGTCTGTATCCTTCCGTGCCATTTTGCCGCTGGAAAGGTTTCAGCCGCCCTATCCGGCCATATACCTGCTTCACGGGCTCGGCGGCAGCAGCAGCCGCTGGCTGCACTACACCAATATCCGTGGCCTGGCCGAAAAGTCCGGCATCGCGGTGATCCTGCCCTCCGGCGAAAACTCCTTCTATCTGGACATTCCCGTGAAAAACGGCTGTCTCGGTGATTTCGGGGCCTACGTCGGGGAGGAACTGGTTCAGGTCACCCGTGAAATGTTCCCGCTCTCTCACCGGCGGGAAGACACCTTTATCTCCGGCATGTCCATGGGCGGATACGGCGCGCTGCGCAACGGCCTGAAGTACCACGATACCTTCGGCGGAATTGCGGTATTCGCGGGCGCTGTGCATTTCTACGAATACGACAGGGACTGGGTCAATACCCAGGGAAATACGCGCGGTGAACTGGAGAGCTTCCGCGGGCTTGACGAGACCGAAAACACGGACCGGAATCCGCGGCATCTGATCCGGGAGATCCGGAAGCAGAACGTGCAGGACGGGGTCATCCATTTTCCGAGAATCTACATGACCTGCGGCACAGAGGATGCCCTGCTCGGCGCCAACGAAGCGCTGGCCGCCGCGCTGAAGGAGGCCGGAGCCGAGGTGGAGTGGCATCCCTGCCCCGGCCGGCACGACGCGGCATTCTGTAATGACAGGCTTCCCGATGTCATCCGCTGGCTGAATATCCACGGCATTCAAAAATCATAAGCAGAGCAGAGGAAAGAGGAGGAATGTTTTCATGAACACTTTACCGAAAATCGCGCTTGGCGCGTGGGCATGGGGAAATGACGGCACCTTCGGCGGCAATCTGACGGCGGACACGCTCCGCCCGGTCTTTGAAGCGGGCATGGCCCATGGCCTGAACCTGTGGGATACCGCCTACGCCTATGGCATGGGTATCTCTGAAAAGGTGCTGGCCGGGTTTCTGAAGGGACTGCCCCGGGAAAGCTATCTGGTGTCTGACAAGTTCACCCCGCAGTGCGCAGATGACACGCCCACCGCCATGGCGGACATGATCGAAATGCAGCTGAAGCTGATGGATCTGGACCGCTTCGACATCTACTGGATCCACAACGTCTGGGGCGCTCCGCACTGGACAGAAGAGGTCGCCAGGTATTTTGAGGGCAGGCAGGACGCGCCGATGATCGGTGTATCCAACCACAACCTGGCGGAGATCAGGCAGGCCGACGGGATTCTCCGGGCGCACGGGCTCAGGCTTTCTGCCGTACAGAATCACTACAGCCTGATCAACCGCTCCTCCGAGGACTCCGGCATCCTGGATTACTGCCGGGAGAACGATATTGTATTCTTCTCCTATATGGTGCTTGAGCAGGGCGCACTGTCCGGCAAGTATGACACGCAGCATCCCATGCCGGAGGGTTCTGACCGGGCATCTGTCTACAACCCCGTGCTGGGAAAACTGGAAACGCTGAACGCGGCCATGAAGAAGCTGGCGGACAAATATCATGTCGCCGTCGCGCAGATTCCGGTGGCCTGGGCCATTGCCAAGGGCACGCTGCCCATTATCGGCGTGACAAAGGTCAGCCACGTGGAGGACGCCGCAAAGGCGGCCCGGATCACGCTGCGCGCGGATGAAGTGAAGGAACTGGAACAGCTCGCGGACACGCTGGGCATCAACGCTGTCCGCATGTGGGAAAAGGAGATGAAATAACATGGGCAAGAAGAATATTGGACCGGCCCTGGCCCTGTATCCCTCTCCCCTGATCGTGGTGGGCGCCATGGTCGGGGACAAACCCACCTGGACCCTGGTGGCCCATGCCTGCACCATGGCCCACAGCCATCTGATGGTCTCCCTGGTACAGGCCCACTACATCAACCAGGGCATCCGGGAAAACAAGAAGCTGTCCGTGAACGTGGTGGACGCGTCCTGGCTGAAGGCCGCGGACAGAATGGGGACCGTCAGCGGGAACAAGACAGACAAGTCCGAAGCCTTCGCCTGGACCATGGGCGAATATGGCGCGCCGCTCATTGACGATGCCAGAGTGTCCATGGAGTGCGAGGTGGACGGCAACTACGAACTGGAGCATTTCGACCACTTCGTCTGCAAAATCCTGGCCACCTATGCGGACGAATCCGTGCTCAATGAAAAAGACAGGATTGACTATCACGTGTTCAAGCCGGTGCTTTTCGAGTTCCCCACCTATGAGTATTTCGTGACGGGCGAAAAGATCGGTGACTGTGCGAAAATGAACCTGTAAGGAGGATGCCCATGAAAAGACTGTTTGCCACTCTGCTGATGCTCTGCATGCTCTGTGCTTCCGCCCTGGCGGACAGCCTGGTAACCAACGGCGGCGTGCAGCTCGATACCGCCAGCCTGCCGTACTGCACGCAGGACGAATCCGCGCCTGTCGTGTACTTCATCAGCGATATCTCAGATGCGTCTCTCGTAAAGGCCTATCAGGCTCTGGGCGTGGACCTGCCCGGAAAGGTGGGCGTCAAGATGTCCACCGGTGAGAGCGAGCGCAGCAATTACCTGCGGCCGGAGCTGATCGCGGATCTCATTCATC
>CAMNDE010000149.1:0-4911 GCA_946534895.1 uncultured Clostridia bacterium | reverse complement strand
TACAGGTAAATCCACGATGTTACAAATGTGGGGCCATTACATATTGTCTTATTGCTCACCATTCTGGGAATATCGCGCTGACAGGGCTGCAATGCCGCTTTCTGCGGTTTGTACGGAATATGGCGTGATGGCGGTTTCTGTGGAGCCTTATTCAAAAGCGGACGATTCGGATTGTGGGTATATAAAAAACGGAGTGATTGCAGCGCTGCCGTGCTCCGCTGGTGTGTCCCTCGGTTATACAAATGATCCATGCACGATGAAGAATAAGCGCGACCCCATGCCTTCGGTCTGTGACCGCACGCAGGCTGCCAGAACCAGCGGGACAATCTACTATATGCCGGGTACCAGGAACAGAATTCATGAGATAATCCGATCAGAGTATGAAATGCGGCGGGAAAAGCCGGTGTTTCATAAGAGGTATAAAGAAGCAGCCCTCGGCCTTCTTGATTCACTTGTCAATTTGCATTGGAATTCTGAAGACAGAGAATATACAAATGTCAAATGCTGTCCGCCTGCTGACAGAACACTGCGGCCATGGAGAAATGTTACAGAAATTGGCTGGACAGGTGGCGCTGTTTTGGGTTATCCATTGATACTTGTGCGTGATGTGTTGGGAGAAAGTGCGGATAAAAAGCTTCAAAATGCCATGAGCGGTGCGGAGATATTAAACCGTATTTCCGAAAGCTATAATGAAGTTTCTGGTATGTATAATGATTTGATGAAGCCTCAGAATGGGAGCAAAGTCAACGGTTGGTGGACGGGATTTGGCCTGGTGAAAGACTGTCATTGCGCCTATACCAATGGTAGTGCGCTTCATTATATTCTGAAAACAATATTGTATTTGAAAAAGCATAATCAGAATTTTCCGCAGAGATGGCTGGAGAATGCACTCAGGGTACTTGACACTGTGATTTCACTACAAAGATTAGATGGTGCTTTTGGATATACTTTTGCAGAAAATCGTAAGAAAGTGACAGACTGGGATGGATTCGCAGGATGTTGGTTCGCAGCGGCATCTGCATATGCATATCAACTCACTGAAATTCAGAAGTATGAGCAGGCAGCGGAAAAAGCAGCAGATTATTACTATATGAATGTGAAAAAACTTATGTGTTCTGGGACCCCGATGGATACCTGGAAATCGGTTGATGAGGAGGGAAATCTCGCTTTTATCCGGACATGCAGAATACTGCATGAGAATTCCAGGAATCCGAAGTGGCTTGATTATCTTAAAGAAGGTGCGGATTACGAATGTTTATGGCGATATGGATATAGAACAAGGCCTGATTTCAAACCGCTTACGCCTGCTTCGGGAAATTGGAATTCCTGTGGCGGTTCAGTGACATCTGTTTCGAATCCGCATATTCATCCCATGGGAGCGATCATTAACGAAGATCTGTATTATCTGGGAGAACAGTTGCATGATACTTATTATTGCGACAGGGCTGAAGATGGTATTTCGTGGCTGATGCAGACACTGGAACTGTATCCGGATAAGACTGGGTATGGCCAATATGGGATACTTTCTGAACGGTGGTGCCCAAGCGATGGTCTGACGATAGAAAGATATAGTAATGGCAGACCATATAGCTCATGGTTTTCCAGTAATTTGTGGGCCGTTGCCAATGCTCTTGAGCAGGTTTGTGAAGAATATTTAAAGACTGAAGAGAAATCGACGAAGAAATATTAAATGGAGAATGCTATATGACAGAGCCCAGAATCTGGTTTGACAGGCCGGCAGATAATAAAGACTGGAATGAGGCATTGCCGATCGGAAACGGCCGCATCGGCGCGATGGTCTTCGGAAATGCGGTCAGTGACCGGCTGCAGATAAACGAAGAGAGTATCTGGTATGGCGGGCCGAAGGACCGGTGTAACCCGCAGGCCAGACAAGCGCTGCCGGAAATCAGGAGCCTGATAGCGCAAGGCAGACTACCAGAGGCGGAAAGGCAGATGCGCTACAGCCTTGCCGGTATTCCGCAGAGTGAACGCCCCTATCAGCCGTTGGGGGACTGCAGGTTTACATTCTGGAATCTGGAGGGAAAGAAGTGCTTTGAATACAGGCGGGAGCTGAATCTTGAAGACGCTGTCTGTACCGTGACTTTCAGAATTGGCGGAGTACGGCATGAGAGACAGTATTTTGCCAGCTGTTCATCGGATTGTCTGTTCATGATCTGTAAGGCGTCTGAACCGGGACAGATAAGCTTTGATGGGCTTCTGACGAGAGAGCGCTTTTATGACACGATCCGTGCTGTTGATGATCACACCATTGCATTGTGTGGCCGTGCGGGAACAGACGGTGTAGACTATGAGCTTTTACTTACGGTGTTCGCCGAAGGGGGGAACGTGAGCGTAAGGGGCGAAAATCTTGTCGTCACGGGCGCAGATGAGGCGGTCGTTTTAATAAACGGGGGCAGCACGTTCCGGTATGTATATCCGGAGCTGGTTGATAATGACGCCCCTGCAGCCTGGGCATCTCACACGAAAGAAGACGTGAGAGAACGGGAAAAGGCACAGCTTGAGGCTGAACTGAGAAAAAGCTTTTATGATTTCACAGAAATGAGTGACACACTGCGGGGAGCGGTACAGAAAGCTGAGAAAAAGCATGCAGACAGCTTCTCGCAACTGTTTCATGGTGTGCGGCTTGAGCTTGCTGCGGATGAGGAGCGTGACAGTTTACCGACAGATGTCAGGCTTGCTAAACTGAAAAAGGGCGAAGATGATCCGGGACTTGTACAGACATATTTTGATTTTGGGCGGTATCTTCTGATTTCGAGCAGCAGAGGCAGTCTGCTTCCCGCAAATCTTCAGGGGATCTGGAATGAAAGCATGCTTCCGCCTTGGGATTCAAAATATACCATCAACATAAATACCGAGATGAACTACTGGCCGGCTGAAGCCTGCGGGCTTGATATTTGTATGCAGCCTCTGTGGCAGCTGCTTAAGCGGCTGGCTGTCAATGGGCGGAAAGCGGCAGCGGAACTGTATGGCTGCCGTGGCTTTATGGCTCATCATAACACGGATCTGTGGGCAGATGCGGCGCCACAGGATCTGTGGCTTCCTGCAACATTCTGGGTTATGGGAGGTGCCTGGTTATGCAATCAGATGTATATGCGATACGTTTATACAGGCAGTATCGACTGGCTGGAGCTCTTCTTTCCTGTTCTGGAGCAGGCCGTTGTCTTTTTTGAAGATTTTCTGGTCCGGAAGGGTGATACATTTGTTGTTTCACCATCAGTTTCGCCGGAAAATACATACCGGATGAAAGACGGTACGGAGGGACATGTCTGTGAGAATTCAACGATTGATGTTTCCATTCTGCGGGAACTTCTGCGGCATTATCTGGAGGCGCACCGCATCCTGACAGAGTGTGGACGCATTCAGCAGGACTTTGCGCCGAGAGAAGCTATTTCAGAAAAGGCAGGTGAAATACTTGATCATCTTCCGGAACTTAAGATTGGAAGATATGGGCAAATCATGGAATGGCAGGAGGACTACGAGGAACCAGAGCCGGGACATCGGCATATCTCTCAACTGTACGGACTGTTTCCGGGTGAGGAGGTATCTGTCAGGAAGACACCGGAACTGGCACGGGCTGCAAAAAGAACCATTGAGAGACGCCTGAGCAACGGCGGCGGCCAAACGGGCTGGAGTGCTGCCTGGCTGATCTGCCAGTATGCGGCACTTCATGACCGGGAAGGCGCCGGCAGGATGCTTCGAAAACTTCTCACAGATTCTACGGCTGTCAATCTGATGGATACGCACCCTCGCGCGGGCGGCAGCGTGTTTCAGATTGACGGAAATCTGGGGGCCACTGCCGGCATCATCAATATGCTGATACAGGATGACGGAGAATACATTTTTCTGCTGCCGGCATGCCCGGCAGACTTGAAAAGCGGAAGGCTGGAAAATGTCTGCCTTCGTGGAGGAGCAAAAGCTTCCATGACATGGGAGAACGGCAGGGTGAAACGGCTGACGGTTTATCGGAAAAATACCGGGTGGTCAAGAAAATACGAGGGTCTTGATACAGAAACTGTAGTAGAATGCAGATTGCAATAAATATGCAGAAAGCATCAGTATTATGAAGCATACATATATGCTCCTGATTTACACATTCGGATTGGCAGAGTAATGAAGATCAATATCTTTCACAAAAAACACCTTGCCGCCAGAACTCTGGCAGTAATCATTTCGGTTATTCTGATGGGGTTTTCGCTGTCGTGGCTGTTCTGGATCGATATGGGGGCAGATCCCTATACTGTCATGAACCGCGCTATCGCGACGCGACTTGGAATGAGCATCGGGAACTGGCAGCTGATTCTCAATACGGTGCTGTTTCTTCTGGTCCTGCTCTTTGGAGGCGATAACATCGGAATCGGAACACTTGCCAACATGACGCTGGTAGGGTATTCACTTGACTTTTTCACTTACCTTTGGAACCGGACGATCCCGAAGGAGCAGACGACACAGGGGAGCGCGCGCCTGTTGATTCTTGCACTGGCGCTTCTCCTGTTCGTGCTATCGGCAGCGGTGTACATGGATGTACATCTCGGCGCCTCGCCATATGACGCGGTTCCGTTCATCCTTTCGAAACATCTCTCGAAGCTTCCGTTCCGCCTGGTGCGGATGGCATATGATTTCACGTGTGTGGGAATCGGATGTCTGCTGGGTGCCCGTCTTCAGGCTGTTCCGGTTCTGATGGCACTGTTGCTTGGGCCGGCAGTTGCCGCTGTAGCCCGGTACGGCGCGAAGTACTTTCCGGCTGTGCTGGGGGAAGACGATTGAAATGGCTCCTGCAGTGCGATTCCTGCCAAGGGCCGGCATAGTTGTCTGTACATGGCATTCATCTCGGCGGCGCGTCCTCGCTGCGCTGCTGCTGGTGAGCCTCGGGATTATCCTCTCGGGGAGAAA
>CAMNDE010000148.1:0-4932 GCA_946534895.1 uncultured Clostridia bacterium | reverse complement strand
CAACTGGATGATTCAGCCGGACGGCAACGTGATATTGATTGACTGGGAATACTCCGGTTTTTCCGACCCGGGAATTGATGTGGGCTACTATATCGTGGATGCCCAGTATGATTTCCCGGAGGCGAAGCGGTTTATCCGGGAATACCTGCAGGACAGGTGGACCGAAAGGAATGAATTCCATTACCTGGCCTATACGGCCATCATTGCCTACTACTGGTTTGTCTGGGCCATGTACCGTGAGTCCTGCGGCGCGAACATGGGAACTGCCCTGAAGGACTGGCATGACATGGCGGTCAGGTACGCGTCCTGGCTGAATGGAAAAGATGGAATATAACGCAGGTATGGGCTGATATCTGCGCTATAGAATATATGAATGGAGGGAAAAAAGTATGAAGAAACTGATCTCTGTCCTGCTGGCACTGGCCATGGTGCTGACGGCAAGTGCTTCCCTGGCGGAGGATCTCAACCAGTACAGCCTGGATGAGATCGTCGCAAAGGCCAAGGAAGAGGGCCATGTGGAATCCGTGGGCATGCCCGATTCCTGGGCCAACTGGGGCGACAGCTGGAAGGGCCTGACCGAGACCTACGGCATTGCCCATACCGATGAGGACATGAGCAGCGCGGAAGAGCTGAGCATGTTCCAGAACGACAGCACCCGCGATATCGGCGATGTGGGTCTCGCCTTTACCCAGCAGGCCATCGACAATGACCTGGTGCAGGGCTACAAGACCAGCTACTGGGACAGCGTGCCGGACTGGGCCAAGGGCGAGGACGGCAAGTGGATGATCGCCTATACGGGCTGCACAAGCTTCATCTACAACAATGATCTCTGTGAAGAACCCATGCCCACAAGCTGGGAAGATGTGCGCAAGGGCAGCTACAAGCTCACCATCGGTGACGTGGTGGGCGGTGCCACCGGCCAGGGTGTGGTGGTGGCCACGGCCTATGCATTCGGCGGCGATCTGGATAATCTGGAACCCGCCTTCGAGTTCTGGACGGAAATGGCAAAGGCCGGCCGTATTGACAGCGGCGACATTCTGCTGGCCCGAATCCAGGCCGGTGAAGTCGAGTGCGGCGTGTCCTGGAGCTATAACGTGCTGACCTACAGGGATTCCACGCCCAATTACAACCTGACCGTGGGCATTCCCACCGACGGCTCCATCCTGGTGGGCTATGCCAGCGTGATCAGCAAGAATTCTGACAACCCCTTTGCCGCGGCACTTGCCCGTGAGTACATCTTTTCCGATGCCGGACAGATCAACCTGGCCAAGGCCGGCGCGGTTCCGACCCGGACGGATGTCACAATTCCCGATGAAATCGTGGCAGCAACCTTTGATCCCGCCACCTATGCCAATGCTGTGGGCATCTCGGATGCCGCGCATTATGCCGAGGTCTGCGAGGAGATTTCCGACTGGTGGGCAGAGAATATCATTCCCCTGCTGAACTGATTTGCCTGGTGTTCCGGGGGCGTATTCCGCGAAGATTACGCCCCCGTTTTCTGAAAGGAGACTGTTCATGAAACATGATCAACGGGCGGCAAAACCCCGGAAACGAAGTTTCCGGTACTATTATCTGCTTGCTCTGCTGCCATTTGTCATACTGGTGATCATGTATGAAATCCTGCCGCTTGCCATGCTGGTGGCGGACAGCTTTCAGCTGGACAAGAAACCGGATGTCATGTTTTCCCTTGAAAATTACCGGAAAATCTTTTCCACCCTCAGCTATCAGAAGGCCATTGAGAACAGCCTGAAGATCACGCTCATATCCAGCGCCTTCGGCATCGTCATCGCGTTCCTCGGTGCCCGGGCGGTCTATGAAGGCCGCGGAAAGCTCAGGCAGCTGTTCATGACGATCCTGAACATGACCTCCAATTTCGCCGGCGTGCCCCTGGCCTTTGCCTACATGATCCTTCTGGGCAATGCCGGCGTGCTCAAGCTGCTGGCAAGTCGCTACGGGATCGGATTCCTGCAGGACTTTGATCTCTATACCAGCAATGGCCTGACCATGATGTATATCTATTTCCAGATCCCGCTGTCCACGCTTCTGCTGATCCCGGCGTTTCATGGAATCCGGAAGGAATGGAGCGAGGCCAATATGCTGCTTGGCGGGACAAATGTGCATTTCTGGATGCATGTGGGGATCCCGGTGCTGATCCCGAGCCTGTTTTCCACCCTCAGCGTACTGTTTGCCAACGCATTATGTGCCTATGCCACGGCCTACGCGCTGCTGATGAACAACTTCTCCCTGCTTCCGGTCAATATCTCCGCGTCCTTTGTGGGGGATATCAAGACCAAGCCGAAGCTCGGCGCGGCGCTTTCCGTGGTCATGATGCTCATCCTCTGCATTGTGATTCTTATCAATAACTTCATCACGAAAAAAACGACCAAGTGGGAAGGCAGGTGACCGCAGGTGAAGAAAAAGCGTGTGCGGTCAGCCGGCATCATCATGGTGCTCATCATGATCTGGCTCCTGCTTCCCCTCGCGGCGACGATCATATATTCCCTGTTCGAGGACTGGACCGGCATCATTCCCAGGGGATTTACCCTGGCAAACTATGAAAAGATCTTTACGGATCCTGCGTTTCTCACGTCCATGTACCAGACGGTACTGATCTGCGTGATCCCGATTCTTCTGACCGTACTGGTCATGCTGCTGGCCCTGTTTGTGGTCACGGTCTATTTCCCGAAGCTGGAAAAGTATGTGCAGATGCTCAGCATGATTCCCTATACGATTCAGGGCGTCATATTGTCCGTCTCCATCCTTGTATTGTATGCGCGCTCAGACTCGGTGCTCGGAAACCGTATGGTCATGCTCATCGGCGCGTACTGCATCATTATACTGCCGCATATCTTCAATGGCATCCGCAATGGCATGCGCGCAGTGAACATGAACATGCTTCTGGAAGCGGCAGAGATGCTGGGCGAGAGCAAGTTCCGCGCGTTCTTCAAGATCATTGTGCCGAACATTTTGCCCGGGATCACCGTGTCCAGCCTGCTGGCGGTGAGCCTCCTGTTCGGCGACTATGTCATTATCCGCAACCTTTCCAGCACAAACGTGAACAACATGCAGAAGTTCCTGTATCAGGCCATGAAGCGCTCGAGTACGGAAGCGTCTGCCGTGTTTGTGGTGATCATGATGCTTACCTTCGCGATTACCGCCCTGGTCCTGGCGGCCCAGAGCCGGAGCGCGTCCGGGAGAAGCAGTACGGGAGAGTAAGATGGCATACATAGCATTTGAAAAGATCAACAAGAAGTTCGGCACCAACCATGTGCTGAAGGACATCAGCCTTGAAGTCGAAAAAGGTCAGCTTGTGACGCTCCTGGGCCCCTCCGGCTGCGGCAAGTCCACACTTCTGCGCTGCCTTGCGGGCCTCGAGCAGGTGAGCAGCGGCCGCATTTACCTGGACGGACAGGACATCACGGATGTCACGCCCAGACAGCGGGGCATCGGCATGGTGTTCCAGGCCTATTCCCTGTTTCCGAACCTGAACGTGCGCGAAAACGTGGCCTACGGCCTGAAGCTCAAGAAGCTGCCGAAACAGGAAATCCGTGAAAAAGTGGAACAGATGCTGGAAATCGTGGGCCTGAGCGACAAGATCAGCCAGTACCCGTCCCAGCTCTCCGGCGGCCAGCAGCAGCGCGTGGCCCTGGCAAGGGCCATGGTCACGGCCCCCAAGGTTCTGCTCCTGGATGAGCCGCTCAGTGCCATTGACGCGCTTCTGCGGAAAAACCTGCAGATCGAGATCCGGAAAATCCAGAAGCAGATGGGCATCACCACCATCTTTGTCACCCATGACCAGGATGAAGCCATGGTCATGTCCGACCGGATCCATCTGTTCCATGAGGGCAGGATTGAGCAGTCCGGCACGCCGGAGGAAATCTATGTGCATCCGGCCACCAGGTTTGCCGCCACCTTCATCGGCAACTACAATCTTCCGGATGTGAGTCAGTTCAATCAGGCATTCGGGTGCGCGTTCGCGGAAGAAAACATTGCCATCCGTCCGGAGATTATCCTGCTTTCGGAAAAGCCGGCGCCTGCCGAACATGGCATGCTGACAGCAAAGGCTACCATAGCCGGGCATATCTCCCATGGCAATCTGATCCGCTATCAGGTGAACGCGGGTGGTTTACAGCTGAACGCGGATGTGGTATATGGAAGCAGCAGGATCTTTTCGGACGGGGAAGACGTGCAGGTTGCCATCCGGGAGGATCAGATCATACGTCTGTAGAAAGGTCAGAGAAACATGAGAATATTTGCGCACAGGGGATACAGCGGTCGGTTTCCGGAAAACACCATGCCTGCGTTCAATGAGGCATTTCTGGCGGGCGTGGACGGCATTGAACTGGATGTGCAACTGTCCAGGGACGGGGAACTGGTCATCATCCATGACGAAACCCTGGACAGGACGACGGACGGGCACGGCTATGTCAAGGACCATACCCTGTCCGAACTCAGGCAGCTGGACGCATCCCTGGTGAAGAAGGAAGAATTTTCCGGGTTCCAGATTCCCACGTTTGAGGAATACTGCGACTGGGTGAAGGATACGCCCCTGATCACCAACGTGGAGCTCAAGACAAGCATTGTGTACTATCCGGAGATCGAGGAGAAGACCGCGGAAATGATCAAGGCTTTCCATCTGGAGGACAGGGTGATCTTCTCGTCATTCAATCATCTCTCCATTGTCCGTATGAAGGAGCTGCTGCCGGAGTGCCCGGTGGGCGCCCTGGTGGAGAACAACGATCTGGTCAATGCCGGGTATTACTGCCGGAAGTACGGGTTTGAATACTATCACCCGGACGCAGACATACTGACAAGGGAGAACGCGGAAAACTGCCAGCAGTACGGCATCGGGATCAATGTGTGGACCGTCAATGACCGGAAGACCTTTGAGAAGCTGAAGGAATGGAAAGTGGACGGCGTGATCACCAATGA
>CAMNDE010000147.1:0-5105 GCA_946534895.1 uncultured Clostridia bacterium | reverse complement strand
CACCAAATCCCTGCAGGATTCACTGGATGCCATGCTTTGCGGCAATGAGGTATTCAGGATGATCGATGAGCAGGCTGTGGCGTATGACTATATCATGAACGCGGTCCACAAGGCTCAGAAGGACGGAAAGAAGCATGTGCTCATTATCCGTGGCGGCCCCGGCACAGGAAAATCCGTGCTGGCCATCAACGTGCTGGCGGACTGCATCCGGAAACTGGGGCTGAATGCTTCCTATATCACGAAAAACAGCGCACCCCGCAACTGCTATACGGAACTTCTTTCCGGGGGAAACGCGCGGAAGGAAATCAACCTGAAACAGGCTATAGCATCGCCGCATGTGCTTCCGGGAATCATGGAAAACGGGCTGGATGTGGGTATCTTTGATGAAGCACACCGCATGGTGAAAAAGCCGTTCATGTACCCCGGCCAGGATATGCTCAAAGATGCCATTGCGGCCGCCAGAACCTCAATCTTCTTTGTGGATGACGATCAGCGGATCACAACCAAGGACATATACTCCGCCGATACAATCCGCGAATATGCGGAAGAAGCAGACGCGGTCATGGAGACCGTTGAGCCCTATGAGCTCACATCCCAGTTCCGCTGCAACGGAAGCAATGGATATATTGCTTTCCTGGATTCCGTCCTGGGCCTTCGGAAAACCGCCAATATTGTCCTGGACCGGGAGAACTTTGATTTCCGGGTCTTTGATACGCCCCAGCAGCTGAAGGATGCACTGGTGAAAGTGGATGCCGGGAAAAACCGATCCAGAATGTGCGCGGGGTATTGCTATGACTGGAATGTGAAAAACAAGCGGGGAGACTGGGATATCGAGATCGGGGATTTCAGGGCAAAGTGGAATCTCGCGACAGATAACATTTTTGCCGTGAATCCGGGGTCCATCAATGAGATCGGATGCATCCACACCGTCCAGGGCATGGAATTTGACTATGTTGGGGTGATCATTGGGAAGGATCTGCTTTTCCGTGATGGGAGTGTCTGTACGGATCAGAAAGCCATCTCAAAGGATGACAGAACCAGCGGAATCCGCAGCTGCAAGGACAGAAAACTGGCAGACCAGCTGATCCGCAATACATACAAGGTCCTGCTGACCCGCGGTCTGAAAGGATGCTTTGTGTTCTGCGAAGATGCTGCGCTCCGGGATTATCTGCGATCTTTGCTTCCGGAAAATGAGGATACATCGGATCGGGCCGTTCAAAGCGAGGACATTGTTCTGCTGCCGGCTGTCCATGGTGACGCAGCAGGGCATGTTGATTTTCATGAAGATGAGATCATCAAACGCATTCCTGTATCCAGAGATAAACTGCCTGCTGATGAAGCGGAGAACTGCTTTTTCCTGAAGGCAGGCGATGACAGTATGAAGGGTGTCCATATCGGACCGGACAGTTTTGTTCTGATTGCTAGAATGGAGAACCTGCAGGGTGATCTCAAAGATGGGGACATAGTGCTCTGCAAGACACCGGACGGCGAAACAGTTCTGAGAACATATTTCAGGCGTCCGGATGGCATATGCCTGCATCCGGAAAATCCTGCCTGTGACGATGTGTTTGTGCCCTTTGAGGCTTTCATTGTTGGAAAAGCCAGAATTATCGGAAAAGTGATTTGCAGGGGATAAATGTGCTGAATATAATCGATGACGGGAAAGTTGTCTGTGATCATTGCCTGGATAATCGTTTTATCCGGAGGGACCGGTGCGGAGAGTATTATTCGGATAGTGTTGAAATGCATGACATAAACGACATGTCCGTGTGCGAGTATTGCTGCGAAGAGATGGTTGAAAGTGATGCGGGGTAAACCAAGCTTTATCTGACAGTTTCCAGCTGCCGGTTTCCGTCTGTAAGTATGTATTTGCCATCACATGAAGGAGTGAGAACGATGAAAAATGATGCGAAGAAGTACAATGTAAAGAATCTGCCGCTTCCGATTCACCCGGGCGACACCGTTTACTTCGTTGTGGACGATCAGACCATTAAACCGGATACTGCAGAATCTGTTGGAATCGATGAGGATGGAAGGCTTCTCGTTTACTGTGATGGATTGGATTATGAAATCGGAAATGAAGACTTCGCGTTTCTTACAGAAGAGGATGCTCGCAGGTATATAGAGAATCCATCTTCAATCCCGGACAGTTACGGCACCATTCCGGATTACAGAAAGCTTGATCTTCCTTATTATCCCGGGACTGATTTCTACTACTGTGAGAAGAGCTTCCCGGATTGGCACTGGGAGATTTATGAAGAATATTACACCTATGTACTCTTTGATGCTGACGGGTCTGTAAGGGTTGGAGACGAAGACAGCGAATGCACCGTTATGGGTGATGATGTTGATCTTTGCTTTGACAGCCTGCGGAAAGCCAAAGCATACATAAAGAATCACAAGTAAGTGAGCGAGGAGGCAGCTGTCTCCATACAGTCGTTGTATATTTCTCCGTGTAATCTGTGTGTTCTTTATCACAGCTTTTCTCACAGCAGGGCATTAGAAAGGATGATCCAAAATGAGCGTACCCAAAACAATGCAATCTTATTATGATGAAATAGCGGCTATTTTGAAACCTTACTGCGATCAGTATCTGAACGAAGAGTATAAAGTTCTGTGTCTGCATGCCCTGGAGAAGCTATGCCGGAAAAGGCCTTCTCCGCTTGTATCCGGCAGAAGCAAAACCTGGGCAGCTGGAATCATTTATGCCATTGGTCACAACAATTTCATTTTTGACAAGCACCAGCCTGTTCATATGACAGGCGATGAACTGGTTGCACCATTGGGCGTAGCCAGGAACACAGCTGCATCTAAAGGTGCTGAAATCCGGAAGATACTGAAAATTGATTATTATAATCAGGAATGGATTCTTCCTTCGCTTCTGGATAAGAATCCCATGGTCTGGCTTGTGCAAGTGGACGGGATACTGATCGATGCAAGATCGCTTTCGCTGGAGCTGCAGATGGAATGCGTCCGCAGAGGTCTGATTCCATACGTTCCGGCACTGAAGGAACAGCAGTGATAAAATCATATGTGTAAGGGAGACAGGATGACTTATGGATGAAAAGGAACTCGAAACTGATGCAGATGTGGTTACCACTGATGCTGCCACGACTGATGTGAAAGAAGACGTTATGGATGAACACGCATCAGTGAAATCACCGGAATTGGATCCTATTGATTACCTGTCATTGCTCATGGAACAGGAACACAGATGAAACATAATCCAGTGTGTGGTTCAGGATCGTATTATAGACACAGTGAGGAAATAAATGAGGCACGAAGAGCTTCATGGATATGATCCGTCAGGAAGTGTCCGGCATGGCCCGGGGAGATACAAATATCTCTTATGGCGGGGTTACGGTAAATATATACAGCCAGCCGGGCAGGATATATCCGAACTGGCGATGAGATCGAAGAGCATTTTATTATTTTGATGTCTAGAGTCGGACTTGATATTTTTATAAAGTAAATGAGCATGATAAGATAGTGACGATTTATGCGATGGTTGATCAACGACAGGATTTCCTAAATATCATTTGTGGACTTTGAATATGCAGGAAAATGTACCAGAACCAGCTGTGACTTCAACAAAACCGGAGGACATCTGAGATGACTGAATACGAATGGAATTCTTTTCAGCGGGAGCATGGATATACGATTCTGACAGACAGCAGTAAAGCATACGGTGGTATGCGTATCTTTGAAGTATTCAGTTATATCGTTGAAGAAGGCTGGGATGAGCCGGATGATCCAAAGCCCGATGGCACTCTTCTTTTTCCAGACGCAGTGGATGGTGTGCCGTTTACAGAAGTCAGAGCGGACGCATTCAGATGGGTATCTGATCTTCGTTTGCCTGAAGGAATTCGCTATATAGGAGAATGGGCTGCTGAGGGGGTATCCCGTATTCACAAAATCCCCTCCAGCCTGGAAATCATTGATAAGTATGCCTTCTGTGGCGCTACCTTTCTTGAGGATACGTTCCCGGAACATGTAGAAATGATTGGTGAAAGTGCATTTTATAATTGCGGAGGTCTCAGAAATATTCACCTGTATGAAGGATTGCAGCTTATTGAGGATTACGCTTTTGCAAGCTGTAAGGATCTTATTACGGTTTCCCTGCCTGCTTCATTGATATCCATAGGGGAAAGCGTGTTTGGAAGATGCTCGAATCTGCAGACCATAAACTTGGATCCGGGCAATGCGGAGCTTCTTCTGATAAATGGTGCTCTGATTAGAAAGTGCGATAAGACAATGATAGCGTGGATTCCTGCAGATAATACGGGCGTATATCGAATACCCGATGGCATAAAGCGCATCGGAGATGGCACATTCTGGGAGCGGAAAGAAATCACTACCGTGTATGTACCGGAAGGCGTTGAGCAAATAGGCTGCGATGTATGGAAAGACTGCAAATCCCTGGAACAGGTTTTTCTTCCGGACAGTCTGGAATCGATTGCCCCCCAAGCTTTCGCCGGGTGCAATAACCTGAAGCGGGTTGTGACTTCAAATCAGTCACTTGCCGATGATATCCTCAGGAGAGGTACTGATCCGGACTTCGAATTTTATTGGAGAAAATGTCAGGCAGAACAATAATATAGAGTTGCATAAAAATGATCATATTTCGGAGAAAACGGTATTCTTACATCCGGTAAAAAATCTCTTGACTCACATATACCGGATTATTCTGTATTCGTGTGGAATGGGGCAAACACGGATATATCAAAACGTTCATCATACAATGAAATTACCTACGTAATACCCTCAAAATTTTTATGATGTTGAATCATATATCGGACTACTAATCCCTGATCCCAGGGACATCGTTTTATATGCTGTGCTGATGGAAAAACGCAAGGAAGAAGAAGTCTACCTGGTCACAGAAAATTTGAAACACTTTCCGGTCAGGACGTATATTGTTACTCCGAGAGAAATGCTGGATATTCTCCAGGAAGGACTGGAGTAAGAGTAGAAGCATGTCGATTAAGCAGAGAAAAATCCAATAAAAATGCTATAGTGAATCCATGGCTCTCTGAAATGTTGGTAGAAGGGGCCCTTTCCAGCGGAACACCGCTGCCGGGCTTCCTGGTTTCAGGGAGTCTGTT
>CAMNDE010000146.1:0-5238 GCA_946534895.1 uncultured Clostridia bacterium | reverse complement strand
GATCTTCACCACCCTGCCCAACTTCATCTCCTGGGCCCTGGTCTTCTCCTTTGCCCTGTGCCTCTTTGCCATGGACACCGGCATCTGGTCCAAGTTCATGCTGGGCATCGGCGCCATCAAGGAACCTGTGGTCTGGCTGAACTCCTCCGAGCATATATGGCTGAAGATGTGGGCCTGGAGCACCTGGAAAGGCCTGGGCTGGGGCGCCATCATGTACCTGGCCGCCATTGCCGGCATTCCCCAGGAACTGTACGAGGCCGCCAAGGTGGACGGCGCCAACCGCTGGCATCAGATGCGGTACATCACGCTGCCCTCCCTTCTGCCCACCTTCTTCGTGCTGCTGCTCCTGTCCATCTCGAACATCCTCAACAACGGCATGGATCAGTACCTGGTGTTCCAGAACCCCATGAACAAGCAGACCATTGAGGTGCTGGACCTGTACGTGTACAATATCACCATCGCCTCCAGAGGCACCACGCTTTATTCCTTTGCCACCGCCATCGGCATTCTCAAGACGATTGTCAGCGTCACGCTGCTGTTCTCCGCCAACTTTATCTCCAAAAAGCTGCGCGGCGAATCGATTGTGTAAGGAGGCGATCCCATGTCAAGAAAACAGAACGTTTCCACGCATGATCATCCGTCCCACGTCAAGCTGAGCCGGGGCGACATTGCCTTCAATATTGTCAATTACACCGTGTTCGCCCTGATCACCCTGGCCTGTCTGTTCCCCTTCTACTATCTGTTCATCAATACCATCTCCGACAACGAAATGGTACGTCTTGGACAGATCCAGCTCATTCCGAAGGGCATTCATTTCCAGAACTACGTGGAAGTCATGAAGATCGAAGGCATTGTGGATGCCCTGTTCGTGTCCGTGGCCCGTACCGTGCTGGGCACGCTGTGGACCGTGGGCGGCTCCGCTTTCCTGGGCTATCTTGTCACCAAGCAGGAAATGTGGCTGCGCAAGCTCTGGTACCGCCTGATCATCATCACCATGTATTTCTCCGCAGGCCTGATTCCCTGGTACATGAACCTGCGCATGCTGGGCTTCCTGGACAATTTCTGGGTCTATGTCATTCCCGGTCTTGTGAGCCCCTACAACGTGATCCTGGTCAAGACGTTCATTGAAGGCCTTCCTCAGTCCCTGGAAGAGAGCGCCACGCTGGACGGCGCCGGGTACACGAAGGTGTTCTTCTCCGTCATCATGCCGCTGATCACGCCCATTCTGGCCACACTGTGCATCTTCTCCGCCGTGGGCCAGTGGAACTCCTTCACCGACACCATGATGCTCATGCCTTCCGGCAAGTATTACACGCTTCAGTTCCTGCTCTACAAGTACCAGAACGAAGCTTCCTCCCTGGCTGCGCTGGTGCGCAATACCCAGGATTCCTCGTCTCTGGCCAACCTGGCCACCAAGCAGACCGCGCTTTCCGTACGCATGACGGTGGCCATGGTGGTTACCTTCCCCATTCTTCTGGTTTACCCCTTCTTCCAGCGCTATTTCGTCAAGGGCATCATGATCGGCGCGGTAAAGGGCTGAGTTTCGAGACAATACCGCGAAAGCGGATTGTTAAATACAAAGGAGGTACCCTCATGAAAAGACTCATTTCCTGTGTCCTTGCACTCGCAATGCTTCTGTCCATGCTGGTCATTCCGGCCATGGGCGAAGAAGTCTACCGCGAGCCCGTCACCCTGACCATGTTCTCCGAGCTGGCCAACTACGCCGGTGAGCAGCAGGGCTGGTTTGCCAAGGAACTGAAGGATCGCTTCAATGTGACCCTCAAGTATGTTTCCACCAACGTGGACAGCAATGCCTGGACGTCCGGCGTTTCCGCCGGTGACCTGGGCGACATCATCTGCCTGGGCGACATGGGCGACCATTTCCTGGAAGCCCTGAAGGCCGACCTGATCCTTGACTGGGACGAAGTCGATCTCGAGCCCTACACCAACATCAACACCTATCTGAAGGATGCCATCCAGAAGACCAGCGACTTCGCAGCCGCCAACGGCTTCGACGGCACCTACGGCTTCAACTTCTCCGTGGCCATGGAAGACGGCGCCTGGGCCGAGCTGGTGGATCCCACCTATGCTCTTCAGGTCCGCTTCGATGCCTGGGAAAAGGCCGGCCGCCCCGAGCTGAAGAGCCTGGCTGACCTGCCTGCCTTCGCAAAGGCCCTGCAGGATGCCATGCCTGAAACCGCTTCCGGCGAGAAGATCTATGCCTACGGCGGATTCCCGGACTGGGAAGACGTCAAGATGAAGTTTGCCTATGACCTGCTCACCTACTATGGTTATGAAGAGTGGGACTTCATGGGCGTCAACTTCGCCACCCGCGACTATCAGGATCAGCTGCAGGAAGGCGGCCTGTACTATCAGGCTCTGAAGGCTGTCAACCAGATGTACCGCGACGGCACCTTCGATCCCGAATCCGTTTCCCAGAACTTCGACCTGTACAGCCAGAAGCTGTCCGGCGGCCGTTATCTCATCGCTCTGTGGGGCTGGATCATCGGCAACTACAACAGCGCTGAAAAGGCTGCCAACAAGGACGGTTTCGTGACCTTCATGTTCGAAGACTCCGCTCCTCTGATGCAGACCATCACCACCGCCGGCGGCAACCGCATGTGGGCTCTCGGCGCCAACACCAAGTATCCCGAGCGCTGCCTGGAGATCATTGACTGGCTGTGCTCCGAGGAAGGCATCATTGTGCAGAACTACGGCCCCAAGGGTCTGACCTGGGACTACAATGCTGAAGGCGTGCCTGAGATGACCGAATTCGGCTGGTCCTGCCAGGAAGACAAGGAAAACACCCAGATGCCCGCTGAGTACGGCGGCGGCACCTTCATGGACGGCGAGAGCAAGATCAACCATGAGACCATCAAGCTCGAGCAGATGATCCCTGGCAAGAACTACTCCTTCTCCTACAAGGGATGGCCCTGCTACGCAGAGCGCTATGCCACCAACCTCTCCAAGGCCTGGAGCGAAGAATATGCCAATGGCGCCACTTCCGGCGTGGAACTCTACCGCAACACCGGCAAGGTTTCCGTGAAGGATCCTGTGGCTTCCGCCTATGCCAAGGCTTCCCTGTCTGAGGACGGCCAGCAGAAGCGTGCCCAGTTTGCTCCGCTGATCAAGGAGTACAGCTGGAAGTGCGCCAACTCCGCCAATGACGAAGAGTTTGAGGCCAACTGGAAGTACATGGTCGAGACTGCCAAGAGCTATGGCTATGATGACGTGATGGCAGAATACATTGTCGATATCCAGAACTGCTTCGCAGCCATGGATGCCGCCCAGTAAGGATATTCCCGGCCGGTGCCTGAGGCGCCGGCCTTTTTTTGTGTCCGTTTTTCTTGCATTGCGCAGAAGCATTCCGTACAATAGACGGGAATAACCCTTTCCGAGGTGAAAGACCATGATGGATCCCGCAATGGAATGGCTGAACCAGTGCGTTCTTGCCGGCGTTACCGTATACGGTGTGCTTCCGCTGCCGCGCTTTCTTGAAATCTACGGCCGCAGCGCCTCCCATATTCCCTATTCCGAAGACGAAATGAACCGGATTCTGAACCTGCTCCAGGAACAGAATGCCGAAAACGCCGTCCATACCATGATGACCCTGGGCGGCGTGCCCTGCCTGTGCCGGCTCGGATTCTCCGCGGGCCCGGCGTCCGAGGCCGCGCATATCCTGAACCTGCCCGGACCCTGGTATCTGCTCACGGAACCGGAAGTCAGGGATCTGGCCGCCCATGGCTATCTGAGCCAGGACCCGGAAGTCATCCGCTTTACTTCCTATATGCGCGAGCGCCAGCTCAGGCCCGCGGAGGAAGTGGAGGAAACCGTCAGCCGCATGTGGCTGGACTGTCTGGAAATGGATGATTCCTTTGATCTCATGGAAGACATCGCGCCGCGGTATCATCTCCGGCATATGGAGAATCCGGGACAGCTCATGGACTTCCTGGACCGCCTGAAGGCATTCGCGGATGCAATTCCCCGGGTAAGCCTGCACGGCTTCCGGCCCTCGCTTCTGCATCCGGAAATCCCCATTCCCGTCGTGGGCCGGAACGATCCCTGCCCCTGCGGCAGTGGGCTGAAGTATAAAAAATGCCACGGCAAGCCCGGCATCTGAGCACAGGGAAAGCGAAAAACCTGCCATCGCTGGCAGGTTTTTTTTCATGCCGCCGGCCCCTTTCCGGCCTGTTATTTCCTGTTTTTCAGCCATCCGATCAGGCATGCAATGGCCGCTTCCACGGAAACGAGGGCTGCCACAAGGCTCTTCCCGTACATCCGGATATTGCCCGCCACGCCCTCTGCATTTTCTGCCACAGCACGCTGAATATCCCCGTGCCGGATGACGGCCAGTACGATCATGCCCAGTGCAAGGCATGAAAAGAAAATGCCCATCGCGCCAAGGACTTTCCGCCATGGCTCTCCCCGCACCTTCCGGATGGCAGAAACGCCAAGGGCGTGCAGGCATGCCGCCAGCCATATCCCGGCCGCTGCGATCATAAGCAGCAGGGCATAATAATACCCGTAAATACTGCCCTCATACCACTGGGAATAGGTCAGGCCTTCGTGGTGCATCTCCCGCCAGGCCTGTGACAGAATGACTGCCGCCACGATAAGCAGCAGAGTAGCCGCTGCGGCTCCGGCCACCGGCCAGAGTTTCTTCTTTCCACTGCCTGTATTGCTCATATTCCTTTACCCTCCAGCTTCTGCAGCGTCCACGTGTCCCTGACGCCCTGATAGAACTCGTCCAGCACACGGCTGAATACACTGTCCCTTTCCATGCACACGCTCTCGAACAGTGTCATGCAGGAACGCACTTTCAGCACATCCGGAAACCCGAAGATCTTTTCCGGATCCCGTTCAGGCTGTGCAAGAAGCGCCTGGGTTATTTCCAGCAGCCGCGCTCCCAGCACAGGATCCGCCAGATACGCTGCGGCCTCTTCGCGTCCGCTGATCCCGAAATACTCGGATGCAGAGCTGCTCCCGAGTCCTTTCAGCTGGGGAAACACAAACCAGATCCAGTGGCTTTCCTTGCGCCCGTTCCGGACCTCGTTCAGGGCCTCTTCATAGCAATATGCCTGTTCCTTCACAAAGCGTTCCAGCTGAAATCCCATACAGGCTTCCTTCCTTTCCCGGACCAGCTGCATCCTTCCGCTGCATTCCGCGTATCCTGTCTCATCCTCTATTTCGCACTGCGGCCATGGAATCCTGTCTGCAAAACATGTAAAAAGCGGCACC
>CAMNDE010000145.1:0-5270 GCA_946534895.1 uncultured Clostridia bacterium | reverse complement strand
ACGGAAAAACTGAAAGAACTCATGGCGGAATTTGGACTGGAACGGTCCAGCCTGAAAACATTGCGCTTTGATGTGGATACGGATTACCGCAGGGAAAAGGTGGGCGACAGCTATGAAAGCCGCTTTGCCGGATACAAGTATGAGCATGTGATGAAGGTGGAGTTTCCCGCGGACCGTGAGCGCCTCGGAAAAATCCTGTATGCGCTTGCCCTTTGTCCCTTGCAGCCGGAAATCCGCCTGAGCTATACGGTCAGCGATCCGGAAGGCGCGAAAAATGAACTTCTGAGCCGGGCAGTGACCGACGCAAAGGAAAAGGCCCGTGTTCTCACACAGGCGGCTGGTGTCGTGCTTGGCAGCATACAGAACATCGATTATTCCTGGGGCGAGATCGAATTCGAAATGCGTCCAATGCAGAATATGATGATGGCAGATGCACTTCCATGTCCTACAGGCGGTCAGGGCTCCTATGATCTGGATATCGAACCGGATGAGGAGGAGGTCACCGATACGGTGAGCATGATCTGGGAAATCAGCTGACGTTCCCTTGTGCCGAAGGCAAATACATTCTGTTTCTGTAGCCGGCTGAACGCATGCAAGACGGAAAGCAGGCCATATATACACTGAAAGGCTCTCCCTGAAGCAGACACTGGAAAACACAGACCAGTGCGCTTCAGGGAGAGCCTTTATGTCAGGATCAGGCAGCCGGATTACAGGGGATACAAGTCTGCAGGCGTCTTTTTCAGGACAGCCGCGGCTGCGGAATAGAGCAGGAGGACGGGCGTGCTGTACACCACAGCTCCAGCATGTGGGCTGACGCCGTGAAGCTCCAGATCGTTCAGGGAGACGGAGGCCGGCAGCAGCGACTCATCCTGAAGAAGGATCAGAGGCTGTTCCACCAGATTCCATGCTTCCGCGAAGCAGAGAAGCATCAGAACGGAAAGCGCAGGCAGCAGCTGAGGCAGAATCGCCCGGAGAAAAACCGTCAATTGGGAAGCTGTGTCCAGCAGCGCCGCTTCCCAGTTGTCATCCGGTATGGCGCGCAGAAAAAAACATACGGTCAAGGGGCCCAGGGGCGAGAACGCCTGCAGCAGGATCACTGCCCATGGGCTGTCATAGAGGCCTGTCCATTTGCTCAGACGAAAGACGGACACCATGACACTCTGGAAAGGCAGAAGCAGGGTAATTGCCATGCACAGGGCTGCACAGGCCGGAGCCTTGCCCTGCCGGCGGGTCAACCAGAACCCTCCCATAAGGGAGATGGGAAGCTGCAGTGCCAGAATAACGGCTGTCATGATGAAGGAATTCCGAAAGCGAAGCAGCACCTGCCGGTCCTCAAAAAGTTCCCGGTACTGCTGAAGCGACAGTTCAGCTTTCCCCCTCAGCAGAGAGGATACATCGCCCTGAACCAGCGAGGAAGCAAGCAGTGCAGCCATGGGCAGCGCCCAAACAATCAGGATCATGCCAAGCAGAATCGATTCAGCCTTTTTCACAGTCCACGCCTCCTTGTGCGCAGAATCAGCATGGACACAGCATAGAAAAACAGTGAGCAGGCCGTCATGATTACAGCGGCGGCCGCTACATTCTGAAAGCGCATGAGCCTGAACTGCTGGCTCATGAAGTGCTGGAGCAGATACAGCTTTTTCCCCGGCGCATCGCCGAAGAGCAGCCAGCTTTCCTTGTAAACCCGGAGCAGGAACATCAGGAGCAGGATGACGCAGAGCAGCACGGTTCTGCCGATGATCGGGAGCTGCACGGACACGTATCGCCGAAAACTGCCCGCTCCATCCAGGGCGGCCGCGTCCAGAATCTCCCCGGGAACCCGTCTGAGATCCGTCACCAGCAGCATAGTGCATGCTCCGACGGTCTTCCACAGGAAAAGGGTGCTTAGGACCATGCGCGAGGCCAGCGGCCTGAGAATGGAATGCACTTCAAAGAACAATTTCCACATGGCCACAGCTGACACAGAGGGAATCAGCAGCGGCAGGATCAGCACGACGGCACTGATGCCGGTGAGCTCCGGATGGCGCAGCAGAAGCAAAGCCAGCGCCATGGCCAGCAATGTCGCTGCAAGCACCATGTAGGTCCCCAGTAGGAGCAGGTTGGTGCTGCCAAGACGAAACCATTGGTTCTCCATGACCGCGCTGAAATTTCCGAGTCCGGCAAAGCGGTGATGAAATGCATTTTCGACAAACGCGTACCAGAACGTCATGCCCAGGGGTAGCAGATACCAGAGGACGAACCCGGGCAGGCTCACAAGGCCGGCGGCCCTTACACCCCGCAGTGAGCGATAACCGCCCATGGCACTCACTCTCCCATCATCATTTCCGCCTGATACTGCACGATCTCCGCATATTCCTGCGGGGACAGGCTGCCGTTCAGCATGGCCTGCAGCATTTCAGTGGATTCAGCCCAGGCTACGGGGATCCGGATGGCAGGTCTTGCCGCAGGCAGCGCCGCATTGTAGCGGGTCTCATTGTCCTCTCGGATTTGAGTGCCGAAGCCGGGCTCATCGTCGTAGAGACGCCTGTCTGCCAGCAGCTGTCCATTGTTTCCGTACCAGTCCATGGCCGTCGCTTCCGCTGACGCATAGCAGGCCAGGAAGCAGACGGCCTCCTCCGGATGCCTGCTGTTTGCGCAGGCATAGAGATAGTACCCCTGAATCAGATAAGGGAATTCTTCGAACTCGGGCACCGGCGGCAGGATGTAGGTCTGGCTTTCCATGGCCCCGAGCGGGATCCGGCCCACGCGCAGGAGCGTATTGCCGGGCAGCTGATCGCTCTTGAATTGCGTACTGCCTATGAGGTCCTGTTCCCACAGGACCAGATCATGATCCGACATATGCCGCAGCAGGTTCAGCAGGTGAACGAATTCGTCCGTTTCAAAGTCGGCACTGCCCGTCCCGAAGTGCAGATGGGACGCGGTATACTGCTTCAGCAGATAGGGTTCCCTGCTGTCACACAGGAGATACAGGTGGGTGTCATGAGCTTCATTCCATGCGATGACCAGGTCTGTCAGCGATTCAAAGTCAGCCATGGTCCATGTATCCTGGGGAATAGCCCAGCCGATTTCTGCTGCCCATCTGTCACTCACAAGCCAGGTATACAGGCCAAGCCGTTCCAGCACGCCGAACTGGCGGCCGTCGCTGCTCACCAGCCCCCTGAGATCGCGCCAAGCTTCCCAGCTGGCCTGGATCTCCGGGCTGTCGGTCAGATCCATGACGGCTCTGTTTTTCAGGAGAAGCGCGCCGGGCGTGCTGCCGTCGGAAAGCGTACCGAAGATATCAATGCCGCTCTCGTACGCCATCAGCTCTGTGGCTGCAACGCGCTCATCCTCGATCCGCCGGAACACCACATCCACATCCGGATAGCGCTCGTTGAACAGCTGCACAGCCCGCTGCATCACCTGACTGTCAAGACCATTGAGAATGGTCAGCTCATGCAGAACACGTCTGCCGGCCAGCGCATTCAGCCGGAAGTCCGCTTCCTGTCCCGGCTCACTGCCGGTAACGATCAGGCTTGTACGGTTGCGGGTCAGCCCTGCAGCCCAGGCGGGGACGTTTTCCTCGGTGTCGAGTTTTTCACCGGTGCGCGTGTTCATCGCCACGAGCTGCATCTGGCCGCTGCGCTCCTGACGGGTCAGAGCGAGAACGTAGAGGTCGCCATCCTTTTCATAACCGGCTGTCAGCGCCAGAAGGCCGCTTGCGGGGACCGGATGCGTGTTCAGCGTCCGGTCTGCCAGACGGATGACCGCCAGCTCCTGCCGCTCACCGCTCCAGGCATACAGCAGACCGTCGTGCACATCAAAAGAGGAGATTTGCCGGTTTTCCCAGCCCTCTGTGCGGATCGGTTCATCCGCGACAACGTCATCGCCGAATACGCTCAGCTGCCAGATCACGCCGGTGTCCTGTGCCGTATCTGCCAGAATATAGGCGTGATCAGCGTTGACCTTCAGATCGAGGATGCGGTATCTCCGGTTGATCGATCTTACGGATGCTGCTTCTCCGGTGTACTCGGAGATGCTGCGCAGCGAGGTTTCGCCGTCTGTGCTTGTGAGGTAGTAAAGGGTGTTACTGAAATCATCGGTTGCAATGTGTGATATGTTCGGATCTGCGAGCACTGCCCTTGGTCTTGTGTCAGAATCTCCCTGATAGAGCAGTTCTCCGTTTTCATACCGCCAGATACCGGTGCTGACAGCGGAGACGTGCCGGCTCATCAGCGTTACCGCCAGAGCTGCCACCGTGACCAGAACAAGTGAAAACACGATGACGGTCATGGCCCATTTTCTGCCAGAGAATGAGAACGGCCGCCGCATGTCTTCCTCCAGGCGGAAGGCATGGATGATCCGATCCGCCCTGGTACCGTCTCCCTTCAGGCCGCCATAACACTGGTTGATCGCGTCCCGGATTTTCTGTTCGCTCACAGGCTTCACCGTCCTTCATCGTCTGACAGCAGCGTACGAAGACGCTGTCTTGACCGTTCCAGCCGCCCGGAAACCGAGGACTGGGAGATTCCCAGAATTTCGGAGATTTCCACTACGGAGAACTGCTGCACATAATACAGGAGCACCACTTCGCGCTGCTTTTGCGGAAGTGCCTGAACGGCCTGGTGTAAGGCCAGTGCTTCCGCAGACGGTGGGTCCTCTGATGTGTCCGGAAGCACCTCCGGCGTGACGCTGCGGTCCACATGCCGGAACCAGGCATTGCGTCGGAGATCACGGCAGCAGTTCATGGCGATTTTATAAAGCCAGGCCTTTTCGTTCTGTTCCGGCCGAATGGTATGCATCTTCCTGTATACCTTTTCAAAGGTGATCTGAACCGCGTCCTCCGCCAGCATCCGATCCCGGAGAACGCCGTAACACAGGCGCAGCAGACCGGTCTCATGCTGTGCGACCATTTCCCGGAAACGCAAGTCTGCCGCATCCCGGTCTGATCCCATGCTGATCACCCCCTCACTTATAATACGACACAGGCTAAGGCTTTTATCGTGTGGAAACGCGGCATCCAGAAAAACTTTTTGTCCTCGGCACCCCCGGAAACACAAGCTTTTTGCTTGTCTGGGAATCTATCAGGTGTCCGGCAGCTTACCGGGTCCATGGGCCGTTTTACCCCTCCGTGGTTCTCACCGAGCCGTCTTGTGACGGAAGTCTCATTATGCTGTGATGGATCTTCGCCTTAATCCGGGAGCTGCCCGGCTCTTACAGACCAGCTGCTGCTCTTGTCTTTCGACCGTCCTCGCGTTCACTGCTGATGTGGCTCCTCATCACAGGTTCGT
>CAMNDE010000144.1:0-5321 GCA_946534895.1 uncultured Clostridia bacterium | reverse complement strand
TGGTGCTTTTCCCGGACCCGGAAGGGCCGACAATGGCGATGCTGTGACCGGCCTTGAGGGTAAAATCCACATGCTTGAGGACGAGCCGACCGGGTTCGTAGCCAAAGCTGACGTCATGGAACTCCACATTACCCTCGACATGAGCAGGTGCGATGGCGTCCGGTGCATTTTCAATTTCCACCGGAATATCGAAATAGGCAAAGAGACGTGTAAAAAGTGCCATGGATCGGATCCAGTCTACCTGGATATTCAAAAGACTGTTTACCGGCATGTACATTCTTCCCAGAAGGGCGACGAGTACAGAGATATCACCTATGGTCAGGTTATGACCAGCCCGGATCATGAGAATACCGCCCACCAGGTAAATGAGCATAGGCCCGATGCTTGTGAAGGTGGACAGGATGACCCGAAACCAGCGGCCTGCCATATTTTCCCTGATATTGAGGCGGATCATTCGGCCGTTAGCCTGCTCATAGCGTGTGTATTCATAGGTTTCTTTGCCGAAAAGCTTACTCAGCAGCTGGCCGGAAACTGACAGGGTCTCATTGAGTATTCCATTGATTTCATCCCTGCATTCCTGGGATTCATTGGCATATTTCCAGCGGGTTTTTCCGGCTCTGCGGGTAGGCAATGTAAATAGTGGAACGATGATAATACCGATAAGTGCAAGAATCCAGTTCTTTTGGAACATTGCGATCATTGCGATGATCAGAGTAATGATATTGGATAGTATGCTTGTAAATGTGCTGGTAATGACCTGCTGTACACCGTCGATATCGCTGGTCATTCGCGTGATGATGTCGCCCTGACTGGTGGTGGTGAAGAAGCGCTGGGACATTTTCTGCAGATGGGCATACATCTGATTGCGCATATCGTAGGTGATGTGCTGGGCAATCCATGTGTTGATATAGCTCTCGGCAACACCAATCAAGTTCGAACCCAGAGTAACGGCCAGAGAAAGCAGGATATAGAAAACAAGGGACCGGAGATCGCCTTTGACCAGGCCTTCGTCTATGATTTTACCGGTGAGGATGGATGGAAGAAGCGTAAAGAATGAAGCGGCGCAGATGCAAAGCAGCACAAGAATCAGACGGCTGGAGTAAGGCTTCAGATAGGAAAAGACACGCAGGAGCAGGGCCTTGGTCACTTTGGGCTGCGATTTCTTTTCTTCTTCTGTCAGAAAGCGGCCCCCAGGGCCGCGGTGCTGTGTCATGTTGATGTCCCTCCTGTAGATGCCCCGGTTCTCTGGCGTTTGCGCTCCACAGCCATTTCATATTCCTTCTGCTCTTCTTCTGTTTCCGGATGAAAAGGCGGTACCGGCGTGGGATGCCCCTGTGCGTCCAGTGCCACAAAGACGAGATAGGCGCAGTTGATAAGCTCGCGGCTTCCGTCCAGGCGCTCCACCAGACTGTCCACCCGGACTTCCAGGGAGGTGCGCCCGGTCCAGGTGACCACCGCTTCCTGCACGATCGTGTCATTGAGATAGGCAGGCTTCAGGAAAGTAAGGTGGTCTACGCATACCGTGGTAACGGAGGCTCCGGCATATCGGCGGGCGGCGACAGCGCCGATGACATCAATCCAGGCCATGAGCTGACCGCCGAAAAGACGCGGTACAGCATAGCCGTTGCAGTGCTGGGGTAGGACAATCTGAACGGAGGTTGTTTTTTTCTGCATGCTGATTCCTTTCCGGCTGACTTATGGAGTGGTGACCTCCATGTAGGTGCCTTCGACATTGGTGGTGTTGATGGATGCCTTGCAGGACAGATAGAGGTTACAGTAGATAATAAAGAACAGGCAGATGTCTTCTTTTTCCCCGGCCACAACGTAGATATATCAGGCTCCGTCTATATGATGGGGCGCGGAAACTCAGATATGCTTGCTCCTGACACGGCTTTCATAGGCGTGCCAGATCGCTTTCTCTGGTGCAACGCGCAGGTCAATACAGTCATAGACAGGAACGGATACAGTAGAATAGCAGCTGCACTGCTCTGCGGGATATAGGATTCTGCTCGTTGAGGAATGAGGGGGACGGTTCAGGTGGTGTGGATGTAATTGGTCTGGATTTCTGCTGGCAAGTAAATACGCCGCATTGTAACATGGAGGGAAAGCTGTGTACAGAAGAAAAGGCAAGATTCCTGCGGCGGGAATTGTTTTTTAGGGAAAAGTGCCGCCATGTACACACTTTTCGCGGATAATGAGCATCACAATGCGGTAAGAAAGACAAACGATAAAAGCCGGGCGGTTTCGGACAGGGAAGCATGATGGTGCTGATAGTGAATCGGTCGGGGCGTCGGGATTTCCTGCCAAGAACAGACATAGACGGTGCTAACTGATATGGTCCGAACAGAGAGACTATGTGACTGAAAATGCCCGTTTCGTTTTTTTTTCGGCAGTGTCAGAAAGCGGCGAAAATTGACTCATTCCGTGGTGTTAGATGATCTGAGAATTGGACCTGATTGGTCCAAGTTTCACTGACCTGCTCAAAATATTGAGCAGGTGGGGGTGATGGGGTGGAAATAGGATTGATTGAGTAAAGTTTATGTGCTATGATAAAAACAAGATGCAAGCGCGCAGATGCTGCACCGGAAAAACTGATGAGCCGCTGAATGATTTTTTTTATTGGACAGCATAATATGTTTTTTAAGCAAACGAGAACAAACAATAATATGAAAGGACCAGGATGGCGGATAAGAATATTGTTTCCCCTGAAGGATCTTTTGCAGGACTTGCAGCGAAGCTGAACAGAGAACACAATGCGTGGCTTCCTCTCTGGGTACACTGTGAAGATACCTGTAATGTTGCAGAACGGCTGGTGCATGACTGGCTCTCTCAAAACACATTAAATGTAATGAGCGGGGACCTGAATGAGCAGGAAGTGTTCATCATGGTGCGGGCTGCGGCGTTAATGCATGATTTGGGGAAGGCTACAGCATTTTTCCAGTCCACCATTGGAGAAGAGTGTCAGTCTCTTGGTGAAACATTACGGGCTTCCGGAATTCCTCTATTAACGTCAAAGGAGATTATTCAGCAACGAACACAGCATTTCTATCACGCTCAGGCAGGAGAGGCGATGCTTTTGATGGCCGGCTGTCCGATTACATTTGCAGAAGTGATAGGAGCGCATCATGGGAAGCCATGGAGTGAAGGAATGGATATACAGCCGGAATTACTGGCTGGTAAGACTTGGAAAGACTCCAGAGCAAATGCTGTGTGGGGCAACAGGGAGCAAAAAGATATCTGGCAGAATATTCAGGCAGATTGTCTTGCGTGGATGATTTCTTTATCAGGTTGTGAATCGGTCAGAAAGTTGCCGGAACTATCTCAGCCCATGGCGATGCTGCTGACAGGACTGGTGATCATGGCGGATTGGATTGCCAGCAATGAAGCATATTTTCCGCTTCTTTCTCTGGGTGAATCTGATCCTGGTGACATGAAGGCTCGGGCCGAGCGAGGGTGGCGCGCGATCGATCTGCCGCCGTCATGGAAACCCTGTGTAACTGATGATCCGATGAAACTGTCTGTAGAGCAGTTTGGATTTCCGCCAAATGCGGTTCAGCAGGCCGTCATGCAGACTGTACAAGCTTCTGATGAGCCGGGACTGTTTATCCTTGAAGCACCAATGGGTCATGGGAAGACGGAGGCGGCTCTTCTGGCTGCCGATCTGTTTGCACAGCGTGGTGCAGGAGGCATTTTCTTCGGGCTGCCTACGCAGGCAACGGCAAATGCCATATTTGGCCGGGTGGAAGAATGGGGCGAGAAACAGCCGGAAACAAACAAAACCAGTATCCGGCTGGCGCACGGCATGGCAGATATGAACGCCCGGTACCGGGCACTCATGTCGGGTACCGGGGTTTCATCTGTGGAAGAAGATGAAGGTTCAGAGCGGCTTGTCGTTCATGAATGGTTCCGTGGTTCCAAGCAGGCTCTGCTGGCAGACTTTGTGGTGGGGACGGTGGACCAGGTGCTGATGGCCTCGCTGAAGCAGAAACATGTCATGCTCCGGCATCTGGGCCTTTGCGGAAAAGTGGTCATTATTGATGAATGTCATGCATATGATGCATATATGAATCAATATCTGGAAGAGACACTTCGGTGGCTGGGCAGCTACCATACACCGGTGATTATGCTCAGTGCCACTTTACCGGCGGAGCGCCGGGCAGCGTTTCTGGCTGCCTATCTGAATAAGTCTCCACGTGCAGCAAAACGGTTTATGAAGGAACCTTGGTATCAGAACCTTGCCTATCCGGTTCTGACCTGGACAGACAGCCAGGAAGTGAAGCAGCAGTTTCTGCCTTTTGATGGGGCAGTGACGAAAGTGAAGATTACAAAACTGGATCATGGAGATTCAGTGGAACAGCAGGCTGAATCAGTTGCAAAACTGCTGGATGCAGCGTTGGAAAATGGCGGTTGTGCAGCGGTGGTGCTCAACACTGTGCGCCGGGCGCAGGTTTTTGCGGAATTTCTGCGTAGTGCGATTCCGAATGCCCGGATTCTGCTGCTGCATTCACGATATCTTATTGCTGACCGGCTGGAACATGAAAACGAACTGCTCCATTATATGGGAAAACAATCAGGAAGTGAGCAGCGTAACCGGGTTATTGTGGTAGGAAGCCAGGTGATTGAACAATCCCTCGATTTCGATGCTGATATCATGGTAAGTGACCTTTGCCCGATGGATCTTCTGATGCAGCGGCTCGGCCGTCTTCACAGGCACAGGAAACACGATGCTGAACGCCCGCCCGCATTGGCTGATCCTAAGTGTTATGTACTCTGTGCGGGAGAAAAACTGGACAGGGGCGGCACCAGCGTATATGGAGAATATCTTCTGATGCGGACACGGGCATTTCTTCCGGAAGAGGTTTGTCTGCCAAGTGATATTCCGAGGCTGGTGAATGATGTCTATGACGAACAGAAATCTCTTTCTCCAGAGCCGCCTGGATATTTGCAGGCGAGGGAGGCGAGTGCGGAAAAAGAGGACACATTGAAAAATGGCGCCAGAAGTTTCCGCATTCATGATCCGGATAAGGACTATTTCTGCAACCTGCTGGAAGGAAACATACCCGCTGATGACGAGCATGCGCGCGCACAGGTGCGGGCAGGAGATCTGTCGATGGATGTCCTTTTACTGATGCATGCAGGCTGGAATGCTGTCTCATTGCTCTCGGAAAAGGAAGAAGGGGAAACCTGGAAACTGGATACTTGTCCTTCTGAAGAAGACTGCCGGAAACTGCTGGCCCAGCGCATCAGCTTTTCTGCAGGACTGCTGATGGCTTTGCAGCGGGACATGACATGGAATGAGCTTCTGGCGAGCCTTGCCATTC
>CAMNDE010000143.1:0-5406 GCA_946534895.1 uncultured Clostridia bacterium | reverse complement strand
AGCGCGGCGTGCAGCTGATTGACATGGAGGCAAAGACCGGAAAGATCGTATCGGATATGGGGGATGAGCCTTCCAGAAAACTGTACTGCCAGGTGCCTGCCGGGCATGTCAACTATCCGGACGGTGTGGAGGACAATACGCACCTTTCCGTAGCCGGAGCTGTGCGGTATGCGCTTGCCGCACTTGAGGAACTGTGACGGGGCAGGCAAAAGGGAAAAAATTCTCCCGGAAATTCCCGGTTTTTGTTCATTCCCTTTGCAAAGCTAGAAAACATCTGCTATAATTCTTTAGGCATGTGAATGCTGATTGAAAAAGGAGGAATATGTCATGAAAAAGTTTTTTGCCTTGGTGATGGCACTTGTTATGATGATGTCCATCGCATCCCTGGCTTCTGCCTCTGATGTTCGCGTGGCCATGATCACCGACTACGGTGATATCACCGACCAGTCCTTCAACCAGACGACTTATGAAGCAGCGAAGGCTTTCTGCGAAGCCAACAGCCTGGATTTCCAGTACTACAAGCCCGCTTCTGACTCTGACGAGGACCGTATCTCTTCCATTGAGAAGGCCATCGACGACGGCTTCAACGTGGTTCTGATGCCCGGCTATGCTTTCGCTCCCGCTATCGTGGGCACCGTGGAAGAATATTCCGACATCACCTTCATCGCTCTGGACGTTTCCGAGTATGATCTCCAGTCCGCGAAGGGCACCGATGCTGACTTCTCCTGGGTCTATCCCGCCAACCTGTACAGCGCTGTGTATCAGGAAGAGCTGTGCGGCTATATGGCCGGTTATGCTGCTGTGAAGCTGGGCTACAAGAAGCTGGGCTTCCTGGGCGGCATGGCGGTTCCCGCTGTTGTGCGTTACGGCTACGGCTTCGTGCAGGGCGCTGACGCTGCTGCTGCCGAGCTGGGTCTGACCGATGTGGAAATCAAGTATGCTTACGGCAACCAGTTCTACGGCGATGCTGACATCACCGCTTATATGGATACCTGGTATGCCAACGGCACCGAAGTGGTCTTCGCCTGCGGCGGCGGCATCTTCACCTCTGCCGGTGAGGCTGCTTCCAAGGTTGGCCAGAAGGTGATCGGCGTGGACGTTGACCAGGCTGCCACCATCGATGCTCTGTATGGTGAAGGCATCACCGTGACCTCCGCCATGAAGGGTCTTGCTGCCACCGTCAACACCCAGCTGGGTGCTGTTCTGAACGGCTCTTTCGAAGGCGGCAAGGTTGAGAATCTGGGTCTGGTTTCCGCTACCCCTGCTGAGAACTATGTCCAGATCGCTCCTTCCACCCAGTTCGGCGAAGGCTTCACCGCTGATGACTACGCTGCTCTGGTTGCCAAGATGTTCGCCGGCGAGATCACCGTTTCCAACGCGATCGATGCTGAGCCTGCCGTGACCGCAGTGACTGTGGATTATCAGGGCAACATCAAGTAATCAAAAATCCGGCAGCAGCCGGAAAGAGGTTTTTCAGGGAAAAGCACACCGGTTCTCCGGCGTGCTTTTCCCATATTGATTTCTGAGATCAGCGCACCGATGTGCGAACACACGCAAGGAGGAATGGGAATTGGAGCCTTATGCCATTGAGATGCTCCACATCACCAAGCGGTTCCCCGGTATCATTGCGAATGATGATATCACGCTTCAGCTGAGAAAGGGCGAAATCCACGCCTTGCTCGGTGAAAACGGTGCCGGGAAATCCACCCTGATGAGTGTCCTCTTCGGTCTGTACCAGCCTGAAGAAGGCATCATCAAGAAGGATGGTGTGGAAGTCAAGATCAACAACCCGAATGACGCAAACGCTCTGGGAATCGGCATGGTTCATCAGCATTTCAAGCTAGTGGAGTGCTTCACCGTGCTGGACAACATCATCATGGGTGTGGAACCGGTGGGCGCCCTGGGATTTCTCCAGAAGAAGAAGGCCCGGGAAAAAGTGGTCGCACTGTCGGAAAAATACGGTCTTCAGGTGGATCCGGATGCGAAGATCGAAGACATCACGGTGGGCATGCAGCAGAGGACAGAAATTCTGAAGATGCTCTACCGCGACAATGAGATTCTGATTTTCGACGAACCCACGGCCGTGCTGACGCCTCAGGAAATCGATGAGCTGATGCAGATCATGAAGAATCTTGCCGCGGAAGGCAAGTCCATTCTGTTCATCAGCCACAAGCTCGCGGAAATCATGGCTGTGGCAGACCGCTGCAGCGTGCTCCGTAAGGGCAAGTACATCGGCACCGTGGAAACCAAGGACACGACCATGGAGGATCTCTCCGCCATGATGGTCGGCCGCAATGTCAATTTCCATGTGGATAAGAAGCCCTGCCAGCCCGGTGAGGTGCTGCTGGATGTCCAGCACATGACGGTGGCGTCCAGAGTCCACAACAACAATGCGGTCAAGGATGTTTCCTTCAAGGTGCGCCGCGGTGAAATCGTATGCATTGCCGGCATTGACGGCAATGGCCAGTCCGAGCTTGTCCAGGGTCTGACCGGTCTGGAACCGCTGGTGAGCGGCAAGATCATCATGGAAGGCAAGGACATCACCAAGGCTTCCATCCGCAAGCGTTCCACCAGCGGCATGAGCCATATTCCGGAAGACCGTCACAAGCATGGTCTCGTGCTGGATTATTCCCTGGAGTACAATCTGGTGCTGCAGACCTACTTTGAATCCAGGTTCACGCACCGGATCGGCTTCCTGCGGCGGAAGAATATCCGTGAGTATTCCGACAGGCTCATCCGTGAGTATGACGTCCGCTCCGGTCAGGGTTCCATCACGGCCGCCCGCTCCATGTCCGGCGGCAACCAGCAGAAGGCCATTATTGCCCGCGAAATCGACAAGCAGCCGGAAGTGCTGGTGGCTGTGCAGCCTACCCGCGGTCTGGACGTAGGTGCCATCGAGTTCATCCACAAGCAGCTGGTGGCCCAGCGTGACGCAGGCAAAGCCGTTCTGCTGATCTCCCTGGAACTGGACGAGGTCATGGATGTTCCGGACCGGATCCTGGTCATGTATGAAGGCGAGATTGTGGGCGAGCTTGACCCGAAGAAGACCACGCAGGAAGAACTGGGTCTGTACATGGCCGGTGCCAAGAGAGAGAAGGTGAGCGTATGAAGAAAGTTCTGAAGAATCCTGGTGTTCAGGCCTTTATTGCGTCCGTCATCTGTATTCTGCTGGGCCTTCTGATCGGATTTATCGTCCTTCTGTGCATCAATCCGGCCGGTGCCGCGGAATCCATTCTCAATGTGGTGAAGAACTTCTTTACCTGGAGCCGCCCCGCAAGCCAGCTCAAGCAGTTCGGCAATACCCTGGCCAAGACCATGCCGCTGATCATGTGCTCGCTGAGCATTCTCTTCGCCTATAAGGTCGGTCTGTTTAACATCGGTGCTGCCGGACAGTACGTGGCAGGTTCCTGTGCCTGCCTGTATGCCGCTCTGGCCTGGGGCTGGGGCTGGCTGCCCTGCATGCTCTTCGCCATGGTCTGCGCTGCCCTGTTCGGTGCCGCGGTCGGTGTTCTGAAGGCGTACTGCAATGTGAATGAGGTCATTTCCGGCATCATGCTCAACTGGATTGCCCTGTATACGGCCAATACCATTCTGAGCAATGTCAAGGAATCCGCCAGTCCCTATACCCTGTACCTGAACAAGGTCAATCCCGGCTCCATGCTTCCGACGGCGGGCATCGACAAGCTGTTCAATGGCAACACCAATGTGACCATTGCCGTGCCGCTGGCTGTCATCATTGCCATTCTTGTCTGGATTATTCTGGAAAAGACAAGGCTCGGCTACGAACTGAAGGCCACCGGTAACAACAAGAACGCCGCCAAATACGCCGGCATGGCTCAGAACAGCAATATCATCCTGACCCTGGTCATCTCCGGTGCCCTGGCAGGTCTGGGCGCATCCATGCTGTATCAGACGGGCTATATGCGCTGGGAATGCACCCAGTCTTCCGTGCCCGGCATGGGCTTCAACGGTATCGCCGCCGCGTTCCTGGGCGGACTGCATCCCATTGGCGCCATATTCTCCTCGTTCTTTATCCAGCATATCACCGACGGTGGTCAGTATGTGAACACCAATTTCTATTCCTCCCAGATTTCTGATGTGATTTCCTCCGTGATCATTTATCTGTGCGGATTCGTGCTGTTCATCAAGCTGACCATGAACAAGATGCTCACGAAGAGCGAAGAAAAGAAGGGGGCGAACAAGTAAATGCTGCTTCTGATCCAATATACCCTGATCTTCGCCTCTGTTCTCCTGCTGGTTGCTCTGGGCGGATGCATTTCAGAACACTCCGGCATTATCAACCTTGGTCTGGAAGGCATCATGGTGGTGGGCGCTCTGGGCGGTGCACTGTGCATGAGCACCCTGAGCACGACCACGCCCGTGGTGATGGTAGTCTGTGCCATGATTGCCGCCATCCTGGCAGGCATGCTGTATTCGTGTCTGCTGGGCGTGGCAGCCATTCACTTCAATGCTGACCAGACGCTGGTCGGTACGGCCATGAACCTGCTGGCCACGGCTGCGGCCACCGTTCTGGTCAAGGCCATGAACACCGCTGCCAATCCTGACAACCATTCTTCCGAGATCGAGTATGTGAACGCGAGAAGAATGTTCATTGTGAACATCAACGGCTTTGAGTTCAACTGGTTCATGCTGGTGGCCGTGCTTGCCGTGGTGATTGTGTACTTTGTGCTCTACAAGAACCGCTTCGGCCTTCGCCTGATGGCCTGCGGCGAGCATCCCCAGGCGGCTGCTTCCGTGGGTATCAATGTGTACAAGATGCGCTGGGCCGGCGTTCTGATCTCCGGTGCCCTGGGCGGTCTTGGCGGACTGTGCTACATTCTGGCCGGCGTTTCCATCTGGAAGTTTGAAAACGGCGTAGCCGGCTTCGGCTTCCTGGCTCTGGCTGTTATGATCTTCGGCCAGTGGAAACCGACGCGCATTGCCCTGGCAGCCCTGATTTTCGGACTGTTCCGCGCACTGTCCAACACGTATACGGGTTTCCCGTTCCTGGTATCCCTGAATCTCCCCGGCAACGTGTACAACATGATGCCCTATATTGTCTGTCTGATTGTGCTGGCCTTCACCTCCAAGGCTTCCCATGCGCCGAAGGCGGAAGGCATTCCCTACGACAAGGGTTCCAGATAATCGGTATGGCAGCTCCTCCCGGACAGGGAGGAGCTTTTTCCGTTCATGCCGGAAAAATCCCGGCATGATGCACCGGAACCGGGGCAGGAAAGCTGTCGAACCGGAAAACGAAACGGACTGTTTTTGTCCAATGTCCACCAAATTGTGCAAAAGCCGAAAGTTCTTTTCAGAAGAATCGTTTTTCACCTTGACAATCCCGTACAATGCACTTACAATCCCCATGAATGTTCGGAGAAACACTCCGGATATTTCGGAAAGGAC
>CAMNDE010000142.1:0-5824 GCA_946534895.1 uncultured Clostridia bacterium | reverse complement strand
AAAAAGCCGGCGGCCATGAAAGGCAGCCGGCATATTGCGCGGGAAGATCAGAACAGTCCGGCCATGGCCATGGTCAGCTGGCTCATGGCGGTGATCAGATCGCTCTGGGAAGTCTCGCTGCTCAGGGCCTGACGAACGACTTCGCAGGCGGACAGAACACGCGCATACTGTTCACCGGTGGGATCCAGCGTGCCGAGCATGGCTTCAGCCTGCACGAGCAGCTGCTGGGCATCGGCGGTAAAGGGCGAGGCGGACGTTTCGCCCTGGGACGGGGTATCCGCCTGACCGGGCATCGCGCTGGACGGCATGCCGGAGGGACCGGTGCCGCCGGGCACGTCATAGGCATATGGGGACGACGATGAGGTGTGGAGTGAACAGACGGTGCTGGTGGTGGTGGCATAGGTGCCCAGGTACTGGTTCAGCACGTCCTGATACTGCGTGCCCAGGAACTGGTGCAGGGGATGCCCGTAGGGGATGGTGATAACGCTCTGGTTGACCACATTGGGGCAGAAGAGCGAGGCCAGCATGCCCGAATCCAGGCAGACCGTCTGGGATGTATGCATCTGGCAGGAAATGGTGGGCTGGGTGCCCTGGGCCCAGTAGTCCGTGACCACGCCGTATCCCATGCTGTCCGCATAGCATGCGTCCGTGGCCAGCTGTCCGGACACGGCGCAGGTGGTGACCTTGACCAGGCCGTAGTCGCTGGCATTACCTTCCAGAATATCCCGGTTGGGCAGGCCCTTCTGGGAATGGATCTTGCTCATGTAGCTCTGCCAGAGCGGGGCGGCGCTGCCGCTGCCCGTGGACTTGCTGGACAGGGCCTTGTAGTTGTCGTGACCGATCCAGATGGCGGAGCTGTAATAGCCGGTCATGCCGGCAAAGAACACGCCCTTCTGGTCGGAATTGGTGCCGGTCTTGCCGCCCACGGTCTGGCCGGAGATCCTGGCGGAACTGCCGGTGCCGGAGGAGACAACGGTTTTCAGCATGTCCACGATCATATAGGAGGTGGAGGCGGAGAACACGCGCCGGCGCTCCTGGTTGGCGTGCCCGTCCCAGACCACCTTGCCCTCGCTGTCGGAGATGCCGAGCACGGAGATGGGCTCCTGATACACGCCGCCGTTGGCGAGTACGCCGTAGGCGATGCTCATCTGCATGGGCGTAATGCCGCTGGAACCCAGGGCCACGCCGAAGGGCGTGGCGTCAATGTGCGCATCGTCCACGCCGAGCTTGTGCAGATAGTCCACGGAGCGGCTTACGCCGACCATGGTCATCAGGGTCTGGGCGGCACCGGTGTTGTAGCTGCGCTTCATGCTCTCACGGAGCGTGAGCGGACCTGTGTAGCTGGCGCCGCCGTAGTTGCGGGGCCAGGAATCGTTTCCGTTGCTGTCCTTCCAGCCGGATATGGGCAGGGGCAGGTTATACACAATGCTTGCCGGACTCGCGCCCAGATCCAGGGCCGGGGCATAGACCGCGATGGGCTTGATGGACGAGCCCACCGGCATCTTCATGTCCGTGGCGCGGTTCAGGGTTTTCCGGGCTTCCGGCGCGTCGCGGCTGCCGACAATGGCCTTGATCTCGCCGGTGCGGTAGTCCAGGATCACGGCGGCCGCCTGGGGCTGGATGATCTCGTCATAGGTGCCGTCGGAATTCTTGGACCGATAGACACGGTCGGAAGGGTCACGCAGATCCGGATACTTGTTCCAGCCGGAAATGGTGTCCTGCAGCGTGTTCTGCATCTCCGTGTCAATAGCCAGCTGTACCCGGTAGCCGCCCGTGCGCAGGCGGTTCTCCATGCTGGCACGGTTGACGCTGTTGTTTTCCAGACCGTTGATCTCCAGAAGGATGTTCACCACTTCGGAGATGGCGTACTCCACATAGTGGGGATAGGGGTACATGCCGGTGCTGGCGGTGGGATCCTTTTCCAGCACCTTGGCGGTGGCGGGATCCAGGGCCTCCTGATACTGCTCATAGGTGATGTACTGGTTTTCATACATGCACCGGAGCACATAATTGGTGCGGTTGTTGGTGATGGCCGCGTAATCCACGCCTTCCTTTTCACGGGTGTAGAAATTCCGGCGCGGGTTATAGTAGTAGGGGCTGTTGGTCACACCGGCCAGCATGGCGCATTCCCGCAGCGAAAGGGCAGGGAGCTCCTTGCCGAAGTAGCCCTGGGCGGCCACCTGCACGCCGTAGTAGCTTTCGCCGAGGTATATGGTGTTGAGATAGCTTTCCAGAATCTGGTCCTTGGTATAGGTCTGCTCCAGCTGGATGGCCAGATAGGCTTCCTGGATCTTGCGCTTGTAGCTCTGCTCGGAAGAGAGCAGCGTATTCTTGATCAGCTGCTGGGTGATGGTGGAGCCGCCCTGGGTGGAGGAGGACGTGAGATTGGAAAGGAAAGCGCCCACAATGCGCTTCAGGTCAATGCCGCTGTGCGTATAGAACCGGGCGTCCTCCACGGCAACGAATGCGTTCTGCAGCTGCTTGGGCATGGCGGCAATGGAGATCATGACCCGGTTTTCCGTGCCCTTGTATTCGGTGATCAGGTTTCCCTCGGCGTCATAGATGAAGGAAGTCTGAGCCTGATCATCCAGCGCGGCCAGGTCCAGTTTCGGGGCGGTGTCCACATAGCCTTTGGCAATGCCGGCAACGGCGCCCACCACGGCCAGTCCGCCCAGAAGCACGATCACAGCGGCGGCACGCACCACATTGACGGCCACGGACAGGACAAAATTGGGCTTTCCGGTCCTGGGCTTGAAAATACTGTGGGGCTGGTCCTGGGCGTCATCTATGACAGTTTCTTCCTCATCAAAATCGATGGCTTCGGCATCATCCTGAAACGGATCGTCCATGACATTTTCAGGGGGAGCCGCATAGGTATCCATATCATTTTCCGGTTCAGGCGCTACGCCCTCCCACTGGAGGGTGGGCTCTTCAGAGACTTGGGGCTCCTCACCGGTGCCTGGAAATTCCGGATTGTCCTGGGAAAACCGGGGCGATCCCCGGAAACGACGGTGCCGCTCCTGCTGGCTCATGGCATCACCTCCGAACAAGGGAGAATTATAGCAGAAAGGCAAAATGCCCTCAACCATACAACGGCTGAGGCCTGGAGTTCCTTCCCCTCATGGAAGAAAAGCGGAGCATGCGGGCAGATCGGACTGGAATCCGTTCCCGGTATATCCGCGTCTTCTGCCATCTTCCTGTGGCCGCATCATCTGCCAGGCGGACTATTCATGGAAGAGATACCGCCAGGCGCTGTGAACTTCCTGTACCGGTGCCCAGGCAGTTTTCCGGGGTCCGTATGGTGTATTTCCGCCTCCGGTTCGTCCTGTGCCTCCTCCCTGCAGGAAACAGCAGACCTGCCGGCACCATGACCATGGAACATGTACGCCTGAGAAGTGGAATATCATGCAGCCGCCGGATCATGGAAGGCCCGGATGCTTTTATCGAATGTCATTGTGCGCTGCTCCGCTGAATCTTGCATGCCATGATGACACATGATATCATATTATTACACGTGTCATCTTGCTGGCGGTTTACCCATCACAATGCATGCGATGATAAGACGATATCAGTAACCTTCCCCGGGAGGACCTGCCATGAACTTCACTGATCTTCGCATTCTGAAAACACAGGAACGGCTTCAGAATGCGATGCTTGAACTGCTGCAGAGCAAGGAACTGGAAGCAATTACCGTGAAGGAAATCTGCGATAAAGCCGGCATCAGCCGGAATGCGTTTTACCAGCACTATGGCTACAAGGAAGACCTGTATGACCAGATGGTCGCCCAGGCAACGGAAAGGATCCGCGAATCACTTCATCCGGTTGTGCCTGACGCGTCCTGCGTCGGGCCTGATACGGTGACATCCTATGCAAAAAAGATTATCGCCGGTGTTGATGAGGTCAGAGATCTCATCTCGATCATGCTGAAGGGCGATAACGGGATATTCCTGCGGGACCTGACAGATCTGATTTTCAGGCAGAACATGACAAACGCGATGGCATTTTTCAATATTGAGGATTCGGAAGAGCTCAGGCTCTTTTACGAGTATGTATCCGCCGGCATGGCGGCCTTCATCATCCGATGGAGTCTGAACCGGGAGATTCCTGAGGAGAAGGCGATAAGGATTCTGAGCGACATACTTTTGCAGGCACCATCCCGGATTCCCCCAAGCTGTGCAGGCGGCTCCGCCGTGAAAACGGATTCGAAAAGCAGCTGACGAAAGACGGACATCAGGAGGCTCACATGAAACAGTATCCTTTCCACCCGCCGGTATATTACTGCCGCAGGGCCCATACGCCATGCACAATTGACGGACGCCTTGACAAGCCCTTCTGGGCAGATATTCCCTTTACCGATCTTTTCGTGGACATCGAGGGACCGGAGAAAGGGAAGCAGCCGCGATTTCCCACCCGTGCCAAGGCGGCGTGGGATGACGAGGCGCTCTACCTGGCCGCGGAGATTACGGGCAGTGAAATATGGGCCTACGTGACCGAACGGGATGATGTTATATTCCGCGACAATGATTTTGAGGTGTTCATCGACCCGGATTCGGATACGCAGAGATACATTGAGCTTGAGATGAACGCGATGAATACAGTGTGGGACCTGCTCCTGACCAAGGCATACCGGGACGCGGGCAAGCCCATTGATTCCTTCGATATTAAGGGACTTGAGACAGCTGTATACATTGACGGAAAGCTGAATGACCCGGGTGCAGACAACCGGAAATGGAGCGTGGAGATCAAACTGCCCATGCGTTCCCTGAAAGAGGTCTCTGACCGTCTTCCAAAGCCCGGGGACTACTGGCGGCTGAATTTTTCAAGGGTACAGTGGACCTGTGAGGTCAGGGACGGAGCATACAGGAAGGTGCTCGGACCAGACGGCAGACCTCTGCCCGAGGACAACTGGGTATGGGCACCCACCGGCGTGATCGATATACACCGGCCGCAGTACTGGGGCTTTCTCTTCTTTACGGAAAACGGCGAGGAATACCCGATCCCGGAGGACGAACGGCGGCGCTTTGATCTGTACAAATTGTTTGAAGAGCAGCGTGAGTATTACCGGGAACATGGTCACTACAGCACGGACGTGGATGCACTCTGTGCCGCTGCCGGGGTCGAAACGCGTCCGGTGATCGAGACCACGGCGCACTTTTTCGAGATGCGCGTAAAGCGGGCGGAGGGCAGGGGAGAGATACGCCTGTTTGCCGACGGAAGAAGTGAAATGACCTGAAAAGCGGATATGGCAGATGCATTTGTCAGCCGGATTGCAACCAGCCGGAAGCAGGGAACTTAAGCAGGACTTTCCTGCCTGGGGTACAGCTGATTTATGTGAAGCGGGAGGCCGCTGAATGAAATGCCGGAAAGTGCGCAGCCATGCGTACAGTCTGTTCGCATCTGTATGATATGCCGGCAGAGCAGCATCCGGGTGATATGACCGTGGCTGACCAGCTCCGGAGAATGACGTACAGTTCGTCAAAAGAAGAAGCGCAGTCGCTGATATTCTATGCAGTCATCGCCTCCCTGATGTTTCCGGACGGCGTGAATATAAAGCCGCGACCGCTTCGCGGCAGACCCTTGACACCGGCCTGCTCCCCTTGCTTACCCATGCCAGATGATTACTTTGACAGGGTCTCAAGGGGCCCAATCGCTTTTCGGCACTTTCGGTTCTTCCATTTTGCACCGGACTAATCGACCTTTTCTACAAGTTATTCATGAGGAGCCCAATTACCACAAAGCATCCTGCCGTTATGACAGGGTGCTTTAGAGTTGTTTTCGATATTTCTCAGTACGTAACTGAAAAACGTTTTGTTCTCAATTCTCG
>CAMNDE010000141.1:0-5869 GCA_946534895.1 uncultured Clostridia bacterium | reverse complement strand
AGGTCCATCTTCTCGCCGGACTGCAGGGCATTGATAGCCTTGTCATTCCAGTCATCCCAACCGATGATATGGAACACAATGTTTGCTCCGATCAGAGGCTCAATGTACGCATTGATGGCCTTCTGAACGCCTTCGCGGATGGCGGTGTTGTCGCCGTTGCCGACCCAGTAGCAGTCGAGTGTGTACACATCATCTGCCATTGCGGTGGGCACCAGCGCGATGATCATCATCAGCGCCACAAGCAGGGAAACCAGTTTACGCATAAGGGTACCTCCTCATCATATTTTCCGGGGATTCGCTCCCCCGAGAAACATTATGTCTTAACCCTTCACAGCACCCACTGTCAGACCCTTGACAAAGTACTGCTGGAAGAAGGGATAAGCGAGAATAATGGGTCCCACGGTCACCACAGCCATGGCCATACGGAAGGTTTCCGAAGGCAGGTTCGAGACATTGACGCCGCCCATGCGGGACGCGTTCTCCTTCAGGAACCTGAGGTTGTTCATGGTCTGGTAGATGGTGTACTGCAGGTTATAGTAATAGGAAGAGTCGTTCATAAGCAGGCACTGGCGGAAGTCATTCCACACGCCGATGGCGCTGAACAGAGCCACAGTGGCAAATCCGGGAATGGCCAGGGGGCACACGATCTGGATCAGGGTGCGCCACTCGCCGCTGCCGTCGATTCTCGCACTTTCAATGATGGCTTCCGGCACATTGGACTGGTAGAAAGTGCGCATGATGATGACCCAGTACGCGGAAAAGGACATGGGCAGGAACAGCGCCCATACCGTATCCTTGAGTCCCAGCACGCTGCGGCACATGTTGTAGTAGCTGACCATGCCGCCGGAAAACAGCATCGTAAAGAAGGAGAAGAAGGTAAAGAACTTGCGGTACTTGAAGTCCGGGCGGCTCAGCGTGTAGGCATACAGGCCCACGGTCACGGTGGAAATGATGGTGCCGGCCACCGTGGCAATCAGCGTGTTCTTGTAGGCCGTGATCATGATGGATCCGTCACGGAACAGATAGGAATAGGCGTTTACGGAAAACTCCAGCGGCCAGAGCCGGTAGCCGTAGGTGGTCAGGGCCAGCTCACTGGTGAAGGACGATACAATAATGATCCAGAGCGGGAAAATAGTCAGCAGACATCCGATCACAAGGAGAATGTTGAACAGTAGATTGGTTTTTTGGGAGATCAGGTTGCGCGCCTGACTCCGGGGATGCTTGCTGTGAACGTGTTCCTCGGGTAACTTCTGCATACATCCATCCTCCTTTCTCAGAACAGTGCCATTTCAGGCTGATGCCTGCGTACGATCCAGTTGGTCAGAAGAATCAGAACGAAGCCCACCACGGACTGGAAGAAAGCGCCTGCGCTGGCATAGCCGAAGGAGTTGCGCAGATTGCCCTTCTTCAGGGTATCGTACACGTACACGTCAATGGTGGTTGTGACCTGACGCAGTGTGCCGGAGCCGTTGGGCAGGGAATAGAACATGTCGAAATCGCCGTTGAAGATACGGCCGATGGCCAGAATCTGCAGCATGACGATAACCGGCATGAGCTGGGGCAGCGTAATGCGTGTGAACTGCTGCCACTTGCTGGCGCCGTCAATGGCGGCCGCCTCATAGAGCTGTTCATCCAGTCCGGTCAGCGTGGCCAGATAGATGATGGAGCCCTGGCCGGTATACTTCCAGATCTGTGCGATCACAAAGATCCAGGGCCAGTACTTCTTCTGCGCGTAGAATTTGATGGCCGTGCCGCCGCTTGCCGTGACAATCTGGTTGAAGAAGCCGTTGGCGGCAATCATGGCGTACAGGGCATACATGACCACGATCCAGGACACGAAGTAGGGCATGAACATGATGGTGTGGTAAACCTTGGCGGTCTTGCGGTTGCGCATCTCATTGATGATGACGGCAAGACCCACCTGCAGCACCACGCCCACCACCATGAACAGGAGGTTGTAGCCCACGGTGTTGCGGATCAGCATCGGCGCGTCCTTCAGCAGATACGTGAAATTGCTGAAGCCCACCCAGTCGGAATGGAGCATGGAATACAGGAACGTATTCTGAAAAAATGCTCCGTCCGGCGGCATGCGCATCTGATACGACTTGAACGCCAGCATAATGCCCGGCATGGGGAGATAGGAGAAGGCCAGAAGGAACAGAGAACCCGGGAGCACCATGGACAGATAGGCAAGCTGACGTTTCCTGCCGCCCATGGATGACGGTTTTTTGCGGTTGACGACCTTGGCATTGTCAGGGGTTGCAGCCAATCGTATCACACCTTTCCTCAATTCAAATATCATCAATAAAAGATACCGCCGTTTCCGGCAGAACCCTGTATTTGTATTGGATGCGCACCCGGCACATCATGAAATTGGCGCGTATAAGATACACCAGATGACACATGCTGTCAACTCCGCCTCCGCCCCGCTTTCCGGTCTGAAAAGCCGAAACCCCTTGTCTCATATGAGATGTTTCCGGTTTCATTTTTTTCTTCTTTTCCTGCATTATGCGTCAGACTAACTTTTTGTGAAATACTTCCCCATATCTTGCATCGATACCCCAAATGCAATATGATATCAGCAGATCGGAAAACTTCACATGTTACGGAGGACTTTCAGTATGGAAGAAATCATCAAAGGCGAATTCAACCGTCTTTCCTACCCCAGTCAGCTGAAGATCACAGACATCCGTTTCACCGATGTGGTGGATGCGCCCATGCACTGCACGCTCATGAAAATCTATACCAATCAGGGCATCGTGGGCCTTGGTGAAGTGCGCGACGGCGGCAACCGCGTGTTTGCGGAAATGCTGAAAAGCCGGATCCTCGGTGAGAACCCGTGCAATGTGGAAAAAATCTTCCGCCGCATCCGTCAGTTCGGCGGTCCGGCGCGTCAGGGCGGCGGCGTATGCGGCATTGAGGTGGCCCTGTGGGATCTGGCCGGCAAGGCCTGGGGCGTGCCGGTATGGCAGATGCTCGGCGGCAAATACCGGGACCGCATCCGTATCTACTGCGATACCGATGTAAACGGCAAGCACACAGGCCATGACATGGGCCTGGCCCTGAAAAAGCGCATGGACATGGGCTTCACTTTTCTGAAAATGGACCTCGGTCTCGGGGAGCTCTTCGGCGAGGAGGACACCATCTGCGCCCCGCTGGGTGCCGTGGAGGAAATGAACGCTTCCTGCGACAAATTGCATGCGGCCAGGACCCCGGAAGAAAAGAGGTTTGCCCGCAACCGCAACTATGATTACTTCAATATTGCCCATCCCTTCACCGGCATTCACCTGACGGAAAAAGGCCTGGACATGCTGGAGGAATATGTGCGTGAGGTACGCGAGGTCATCGGCTACAAGATTCCGCTGGCCATCGACCACTTCGGGCACCTCTGCGTGGAGGACTGCATCCGTCTGTGCCGCAGGATTGAAAAATACAATATCGCCTGGGCCGAGGACATGATTCCCTGGCAGTACACCGACCAGTACGTGCGTCTCTCCCAGGCCACCACCATCCCCATCTGTACCGGCGAGGACATGTTCCTGGCGGAAAGCTTTGAGCCGCTTCTCAAGAGCCGCGGCGTCAGCGTGATCCATCCCGATATCCTGTCCAGCGGCGGCATTCTGGAGAACAAGAAGATCGGCGACCTGGCCCAGACCTACGGCGTGGCCATGGCCGTGCACATGGCGGAAAGCCCTGTATCCGCCTACGCCTGCGTGCATTCCGTAGCCGCCACCGAAAACTTCTATGTGCTGGAAAACCACTCCGTGGATGTGCCCTGGTGGGATCAGATGACCCTTGGCACGCCGGAAAAGATCGTGGATCACGGATATATCCAGGTACCGGACAAGCCCGGCCTCGGCGTGGACGACTATAACGACGAAGTGCTCAGGGAGCATCTGCATCCCCAGTATCCCGTGCTCTGGGAGGAAACCAGCCGCTGGGATGACGTATACTCCCATGACCGTATCTGGAGCTGATCATAATATGGAAGAAAACCGCAGACAGATTCTGCTTACGCGGCGCACGCCGCGTGCTGAAGCACTCGTTCCCGGCCTTTCCGGTCTGGGATATGATCCCCTGTTTCTCCCGGAGGACATTTCCCTCTGGGATGAGTCCGCACTTTCGAGGTTTGCCCGGGAGTATCCCCTGCTCCGCGCCGTGGTGCATCCCGACCCGGCCTTTATCTCAAAGCCCCTGGAAAAGGTCACCCGGGAAGACTTTGCCGAGCAGCGCAGGCAGGGGCCGCTGAGTGCCTTTGCCGTCACCAGAACTTTTTCAGAACATTTCCGTCTGCAGCACGCCGGATCCATTATCTACCTCAGTTCCGTGCACGCAGAAAAGCCCGCCGGCCATGGCGCCCTGTATTCCATGGTCTGCGGTGCCGAACAGATGCTGTGCCGGGAGGCCAATCAGGAATACGGCCCGGACGGTGTACGCTACTTTTTTCTGCAGCTGCCCCCGGAAGATACGGACACAGACCGGCGCAGCCCGGTGAGCAATTATTATTTCGCGCCTGAAAAGCGCGCACCCCAGAAGCACCTGACATCACCTGAAGAGCTTCTCGGCGTGCTTGCTTTCCTGCTCACGCCGGCCTCCGCGCCGCTTTCCGGGCAGGACCTGTGCCTGGACGGAGGCCTGACCCAGTTCTACACCGCCAGGCCCCCGAGAGAGGAGGGTGGACCATGGAAGAACGCGTAGCCCTGGTCACCGGCAGCGGTAAAGGCGTGGGTGCCGGCATTGTCCGTTTCCTGGCCATGCGCGGCATCCGCTGCTGCATGAACTGTCATTCCAATCCGGAACTGGCCGAAAAAACCCGTGCCGCCATTTCCGAGCAGGGCGGCCAAACCATTCTTGTACAGGCTGATGTCTCTGACCCTGCCGGCGCAGAAATGCTTGTGGAAAAAACGCTTGCCGCCTACGGGCGTCTGGATATCCTGGTCAACAACGCCGCCCTGCAGCTGAACCGCTATCTGGACGAATACACGGTGGACGCCCTGCAGTCTCTCTGGAACGTCAATGTGGGCGGCTATCTGAACATGGTGCAGTATGCCCTGCCCGCCCTGAGAAAGAGCCCCTGCGCGCGGATCATCAATATTTCCAGCATTCACGGAAAGCGGCCCACCGGCTTTGATCCCGGCTATGCCATGTGCAAGGGCGCGGTGCGCATGTTTACCCGTGAGCTGGCGCTTGAGCTCAAGAAAGACCATATTCCCGTCAATGCCATTGACCTTGGCGGCTGCAAGATTGAATTCAAGACCGGAAATCCCCCCTTCCGGATGCGGCCCATTCCGGGAACAAAGAACCCGGAGCTGGACGGCCTCTGGCAGGTACTGCCGGAAGAAGTGGGATCCCTTGTATACTATCTCGCCTCCCCGGAAGCGGAAGCCGTAAACGGATCCGGCATCCGGATGGATCGCGGGCTTGTACTGATCTGAGGAGGTGCCGGCATGTTTTTCAATGACCGTGAAACCATCATCCGCCTGACACCCCAGTGGACCGGACCGCGCCTGGACGACGGCCGGCCCATGGTATCCCGGAACGTGCTGGATCGGATGCGCAATATCACCTTTGAGGAAGCCTGGGGCCCGCTGTGGAACCAGGGCTACCGCAACAACTGGGAGACAAACTTCCGCATGACCGCCGGTGAACAGGTGCTTGTGGGCCGGGCCGTCACCGCGGTCATGGTGCCCATGCGCCCGGATCTGAATGACGCCCTGATGAAGATCGGGCATGAGGATGAAGGATACAAGGGTTTCTATAATCAGTGGGTCATCGACCGGCTTGTGGAGGATGACGTGGTGGTGGTGGACCTCTATGACAAGATCTTTGAGGGCACCTATGTGGGCGGCAACCTGTCCACGGCCATCCG
>CAMNDE010000140.1:0-5876 GCA_946534895.1 uncultured Clostridia bacterium | reverse complement strand
AGTGGGAAATTGCAGGCATTATAGTCTGCCGCCCTGCAATCGTCAAGAAGAAAAATCCCGCATGTACAAACAGGCAAAGACGCGCCCGGATACAGGCATGCGGCACCCAAATAGGCTGGCCGCGCCTCCCAGCGCGGTCAGCCTTCACACAGGTGTTTTCTGACTATTCTGTACGGATCTCCGCACTGCCCCCGAATCCGCCCCCGGCTTCTGCCTGCAGCCGGATGGCACCCGGCTCCCCGCTCAGCCGGAGCAAAACGCTGGCCCGGCCGCGGAACAGCGGCACATGGCAGGTGGTAAACGGCAGACCGCACAGGGAATCCCCGTTGTCCACGGCCTCAATCTCCGCAGGCCCGGACACAGAAAAGGCCACATCATCCAGCGCGCGGATCACATGCACGCCCTGCATGTCCTCGGCCTGCACCGTGAGCAGAATCCGTCTGTTCCTTTCCGCCGGCAGACTGACAGGCGCGTCCGTAAAGCGCAGGCACGCGGGCTTTCCCGGGGTATGCAGCTCATGGGTGCACACGGCTCTGCCGCCGATATACCCGGTGGCCCGCAGCGTTCCCGGGACAAAGGGCACAAACCCGGTCAGGTACCCGGAGGGCCCGTTCTTCGGCATGGCAAAGAACAGTGTCCGGTCCCCGTATTCCACGGTGATCTCCTCACAGTTCGTAGCCGCCATGAAGGGAAAGACCTGCCTTCCCACATTCCGGAAGTCCCATCCGTCCTCATAGGGCGGCGTTGCCCAGTGTTCCTTGATGATCTCATCCGGGAACGAATAGTCCAGCACACCGATATGGATATACGGTTCCTTTTTCCATAAACTCCTGAGAATATGCGCGGCAAAGCGGGGCACGCCGTTGGAACGGAAAATCCCGCTTGTGGAGCCCTTGCCCGGCCAGCCGTGGGATTCGCCGAGATAATCGTACCCGACCCATATGAAGCTGCCCAGGCAGTACGGCGTTTTTTCGCCGAAGGCCACGGGAATGTCGCCCATGGTGAAGTTCTGCATGTTCTTTTCATGGCCCATGAAGAACTGATAGACCTCCGTGGCCAGGATCGGTTTGTCAGGACACGCGCGGTGAATGGCCTCAAACCACTGCTCCTGATAATTGCAGGAGATGATGTCCACATGCTCCGCAATCCGGCAGATGCACGCAACCCGTTCGTCCAGGTCCTCGATCTCGTACTCATCCGCCTCGTCCACCAGCTTCTGGATGTCCTTCACCCGGCTGGCATCGCGTCCCGACGGGCGCTTGAAGTGCGGGTTCATGGCATAGCTCACCGGCCGCGAGGGATCCTTTGCGCGCATATACTGCGTGAGCATGCGCAGGGTTTCCATCATGGAGGGCTGAGCCTGGTTCTCCACCTCATTGCCGGCGCCCCAGATGATCACCGAGGGCCGGTTCCGGTCCCGGTCCATCATGGCGTCCACGTCGCTCTGCCACTGGTCGAAATACCGGTTGTAGGAACCGCTGTGCCATTTGTCCGTGAACTCCTCATAGACGTAGAAGCCCATTTCATCGCACAGGTCCATGAACGCGGCACTGTGCACATGATGCGCGCACCGCAGCGCGTTAACACCGATGGACCTGAGCTGCTCAAGCCGCGACCGCCACAGGTCCGGTGTGGCGGCAATGCCGACGCAGGGTATGTCCTGATGCAGACAGACACCGCGCAGATACACCTTTTTTCCGTTGACCCGGATCCCGTCCAGGTTCACGCTGACCTCGCGCAGACCCACGCGCATGCCAATGCGGTCGCTTCCGTCCGCGAGCGAGAGCACCAGGTCATACAGTACCGGCGTTTCAGCGGACCAGAGCTCCGGACGCATGACATGGAGCGTCAGGTCTTCCCTGCCCATGCCTTCAGCTTTCAGGCTGCCGCGCAGATACAGCTGCGCCGTCACCGGCGCGTCAAGCCCTGTGCGGATCTGCAGACAGGCCGCGCCTTCCGAGAGCTCCGTGTGCAAAACGACCTTCCGGTCATCCAGGTGCACATCCGGCACGGTGAGCAATGACACCGGCCGGTACAGGCCGCAGCCCGAGTACCAGCGGTCCGGCGGCGTCACGGAGCAGTCGCAGCGCACCTCGATGGTGTTCTCGCCGCTCTGCATATACTCTGTCACGTCCAGACGGAAGGGTGTATACCCCCAGCCATGGCCGCCGGCCTCATTTCCGTTCACCCATACGGTGCTGTTTTCCATAACACCGTCAAAGTTCAGAAAAGTGCGCATGCCGGGCATCTTCCGGTACGAAAATGTATTTCTGTACCAGCCGATCCCCCGGCGCGTGAAAAAGCCCTGGCTTTCCCCCATGGGCACATACTCCGGCGCGGTATCCACGATGGCCCAGTCATGAGGAATACGCACCGGCTGAAATGCTTCAGCCGGTGCGTCCAGTGTGCCGCGGGCAAAGAGCCAGTTCTCCGTGAGCAATATCTCACGTTCGGTTCCGAAGTCCGTAACACGTCATTCCTTTCCTTGGTTCGGCATCAGCCCTTGATGCCGGTATTGGCAATGCCTTCGATGAAATAGTTCTGCGCGAAGATATAGATGATGAGAATGGGAATCAGGGACATGGTGGTGCCGGCCAGGATCAGCGTGTACTCCACGCCGAACTCCTGCTGGAACATGCGCAGGCCCAGCTGCAGCGTGTACTTGTTCTTGTCGCTGAGCATGATCATGGGCGCGTTGAAGTCGTTCCAGGAGTCCAGGAACTTGAGAGTGATGAGCGTGGCCAGCGCGGACTTGGACAGGGGCAGAATGATATTGGTCAGGATGCGCATTTCGCCCGCGCCCTCAATGCGCGCGGATTCCACCAGGGAGTCGGGAATGCTGATCATGAACTGGCGCAGCAGGAACACGCCGAAGGGCGAGAACCAGTGCAGGATAATCAGCGCCCAGTGGGTATTGAGCAGGCCCAGGTTGCGGACCAGCTCGTACTGGGGAATCATGGTGACCTGATAGGGAATCATCATGGTGCCCAGGTACAGAAGGAACAGTCCGTCCCTGCCCCGAAAGTGCAGCTTGGAAAAGGCGTAGCCGGCCAGCGAACAGGTAATGACCTGGCCGATGGTGGACATGACTGCCACAAAGGCAGTGTTCCAGTAGAACTTCGCAAACGGGATCTTGATGAACACGTCCTTGTAGTTGCTGCCCATCCAGCGGGTCGGGAACAGGGTCATAGGCACGGCGAAGAGTTCATCCTTCGGCTTGAAGGAACCGAGCACCATCCAGACAAAGGGGAAGAGCATGAACAGTGCCAGGGCAACGAGAATCACCACAATGACGACCTTGAAGACTTTCTGCGATACCGACTGTGACATTGCCTCATTCCCCCTTTCTCAGTAATTGACCCATTTCTTCTGGCCGACGAACTGAATGGCGGTGAACACCATGATAATGGCGAACATGATGAAGGCCGCCGCGCTTGCATAGCCGAAGCGGGAATCCATGAAGGACTTGGTATAGACGAAATAGGCCAGCACGTTGGTGGCCCGGCCGGGTCCGCCCTGGGTCATGGCGATGATGATGTCAAAGACCTTGAAGGAGCTGATCATCTGCGTGACCAGACAGAAGAAGATGGTGGGCGAAAGCATGGGAATGGTCACATGCAGAAAAGACTGGAACCCATTGGCGCCGTCAAGCTTGGCGGCTTCATAGAGCTCCGCGCTGATGCCCTGGAGACCGGCCAGCAATATGATGGCGTTATAGCCCATGGACCTCCAGATGCTCACCATTTCCACTGACGCCAGCGCGTACTGGGACGAGGAAATCCATTTGGGCGGATTCTGGTTGCCCAGCATCATCAGGAACTGGTTGATGGGGCCCTGCTTGGCCAGAATCAGGGACCACACGAGACCGATGGCCACCATGGATGTGATCTGGGGCAGAAAATAGATCGTGCGGAACACCTTGATGCTGCGCAGCTTCACGTTCATCAGGAGCGCCATCAGAATGCCGAACATGATGGACAGGGGCACCGTCACCAGGGTGTAGAGCAGAGTATTCTGAAGCGAAATCGTAAACGTGGAGTCCGAAAACAGCTTCACATAATTGGTGAAGCCCACGTAGTCCATTTTCTTGAATCCGTTCCAGTTGGTCATGCTGATGATCAGGGCACGGAACACGGGATACACCACAAAGAGGAGGAATCCCAGAAGGTTCGGGAGAAGAAAGGCCACCGCAGTGCGCGACTGCAGGCGCGTATAGGCGTTTGAGCTTCTTTTCCTGGGCTGAATGTTCGTAGTCATTGCTCTTCTCCATTTATCTAGCATTTTCTGCCTGAATCCGGTGGGCAGGACAGAAGCATTCTTCAAAAAGGGCCGCCCGTTATTGCGAGCGGCCCATGGTATCCATGGCGATTACTGAGCGTCCACCACTTCGTCCTTGATACGGGCGAGGCAGTTTGCCTCAGTGGTCTCAATATCCTGCTCACCCAGCAGATACAGGGACACTTCTTCCTTGACAATGTTGGTGGCGGGGTTGTACAGCGGATCGCAGGGCACCTGGGAAATGATGTCCTGGTTCACGACGAACTCGATGTGCTCGGGTGCCGTCTTGCCTTCGCAGTAGGTGGCAACCGTGTTCTCATCCTGCCAGGCCGGGAAATAATCCATGGCCAGGAAGGTCTTGGAAGCTTCCGCACCGGTGCAGAACGCGATGAAGTCATAGGCTTCCTTCGCATGCTGGGTGCCTTCAGCCACCATCAGGATGCCGGCGGCGCCGGGGGTCACGGCCTTTTCGCCTTCCCAGTGCGGCAGGGGCGCGATGTCATAGTTCACATTGCCGTCGCCGTTGCGGATGGCGGTGTTGAGCATTTCAATGATCCAGTCGCCGTTGTAGACCATGCCGTACTTACCCTGCAGGAAGTTGCCGGAATAGTCGGCGCCGGAGTCACCGGCCATATCCTCATACAGAGGCTGGATGCCGGCATCGGACATACTCTTGCAGAACTCGGCTGCGCGCAGCCAGGCCTTCAGTTCATCCTCGACCAGGGGGTTGGTGGCGCCCATGGAGTTGGCGGGCACACGCCACCAGGTGGAGGTGGGCTGGAAGTTCAGCACGCCGTAGATCTTGTCATTTCCTTCGCCGGAGGTCAGCTTCTTGCCGATCTCGAAGAACTCTTCCCAGGTCCAGGCTCCGGAGGGATAAGGCACGCCGGCTGCATCAAAGATGTCCTTGTTGTAAACCACGAACCAGGAGCTGGTCTTGTAGGGCAGACCATACACCTTGCCGTCAATCAGGATGGAATCCACGATGGACTGGATGCCGCTCATGTCGTTGCCGCCGGCAGCGATCAGGTCATCCAGGGGCATCACGGCACCCTTGGCGACGTACTCAGCCAGTCCGGGAGGAGAAGAGATGCCGAACATATCCACGTCACCGCCGCCGCCGAGCACGGTGGACAGTTTTACGGAATAGCTGTCGCCGCTGGGCGTGCAGGTCATGTTGATCTTGATGTTCGGATGTGCTTCCTCATAGATCCGGATCAGTTCGGTGAACACTTCCTCTTCATCGGACCACATCTGGAAATTCAGAGTGATCTGCTCTTCGGCCAGTGCAAAGGCGCACATACCGGCCATCATGGAAACGCACAGGATGATTGCCAGGAACTTTTTCATGGACTCTCCTCCTTTTCATCATGCATCAGGTTTTCCTGATCTGTCTGAAATATTAACAATCTGGTCAATTGTTGTCAAGATATTTCTATCCTGTTGTCCTGCTTTTTTCTTTCCGGGGCTTCCCGGACGTCACACCCGGATCTCGCAGACGCCGCTTTCCATGCCGGGGCAGGCAGCCAATATCCGCACGCGGCCGGAACAGGGCATGCGCACCAGTACGCTGACGCGGCCGCGGTACAGGGGCATGA
>CAMNDE010000139.1:0-5897 GCA_946534895.1 uncultured Clostridia bacterium | reverse complement strand
TAAAACTGTTATAGCTCTTCGCATTTCCCAATCTACGCTCGATAAAGCCAAAGCCGCAGGGAAAGGGTATACAGGATTGCTGAGCTGTCTTTTGGATAATGCAATCAACGCTCCTCAAATTCTCCCCATAATGTCAAACGAAAATCGTTGATTTACCATGTTTTTTCCCTTTTCCATGCAATGGGAATTCCAACAGATGAGCCTCGGCTATAGGCATTTATCACATCAAGTGCCTCAAAATAGCTCCGGATAGGTTCAAGAAACACAACGTCGTCACATTGGGTCTTCAAATGCCCATCCATGAACTTGTTGAAATCGTAATGAAACATGTCATGGATACAGATAGTGCTTCAATAAAAGAATTAAGCGAATTCTTGGTAGAACAATTCTCATTTGCAAAGTGATTAGAGGTATAAAAATGAATCCACTGTATGACCAATTGTTCAATCCCCAATATGCCAATCAAGCCTATCTCCAGCAGCTTCATTGGCAGCAGCACGACGCTGAACAGCGCCAGGAAATCATGAACGCCGCGAAAGCGATCCATGATTATTTCGACGCCGCCCGCAAAATCGCCCCGGAATACCAGCAAATGGCCTTTGACGCCTGCATCGCCGCCGTTGTGGCGGAAATGAGCAAAGGATGATGCTGATTAGAAGCATTAAAAGGTTAATATTCCAAATGCGGTTTGGATATGTGCGGATGGAGGGAGGAAATGTAAGGGTGTAAAAGAAGATATTCCTATCACGGAACTATTCCGAAAATCCGTGGATGCGAGCCGGGAAGCATTGGCAAAAGTCGAAGTACGGGAAGAACTGACCTATCATTATGCAGTTGTACGCGTGTATAGCAAAATGCTTGTTACAAGCTGTGCGATCAGCTTCTTATAGGTTCTCTCCTCCAGCAGATTGGCACGATCAAACTGCTTCATCAGTCTGAATGTCAGAATCGTAGACAGGAAATCGCAGAATTCACTGCTAATGACGGAATAATCATCCTGAACTCGTGTTTCATCGAATTCGCAGGCGGATTTGTAGAAACGCATCACAATCTCGATCTCCCATCTGCTGTCGTAAGCCTTATACGCTGTTTCCGGCGGAAGATCCAGATCACATTCCAGTACAATGGTTCCAAATGTCTTCTGCTTCTCCCGGAGATCCTCCAGCTTGTAGGTCCCTGCCTTCTTAGCTCTGCGCAGCCAGTCCGCTTCTTCCTGCGATGCCTTGCGACTGTCCCGATAGGAGTACAGCCATTTATCTGTCCCAGTACATTTTTCCTTCCTGTATGTTATACCTTCGTATCCGATTAGAATCCCGGTGAAATCCAGCATGTTGTGCCTTTCAATCAGCTTCGAGTTGCGCTTGACAGGATTGAGGTAATGCAGTTCTGGATTGGCTTCAAACTGATCATGAGTAGCAGATTCTGGAAAGCCCTTATCACCGACGATGATCCCTTTTGTGATGTGGTTTTCCTGGATGAATGCGTCATTTGCGTCTGTTGAAACAATGTCAGTCAATGGGCAGGTTGAGACAGATGTCTTGCGAACAAAGATTTTGCCAAATGATATTGAAACATTTGTTTTGAACGCTGTTGTGGCCAAAGAGTACAACGACCGAGAGATGACTGGTAAGCAGTTTATTGAGGTTATGGATAGCGATATGCCATGAGGAGAGAAAACAAGATGCAGAAATGGGAAGAACGGTATATTGAATTGATGTTTGGTCCGAACTCCACAAGGGAAACAATGGAGAATGCTGCAAAAATAAAGTTCGAGCATATGCCACGACGTTTCTATAAATATCGGGAATTCAATGATTATCATAAAAAAGCGTTGGAAGAATCAGTACTTTATTGCTCACCGCCGTCAACATTCAATGATATCAGAGATACGAACCTGGTGCTTACGGATGCTGCCATAGCAAAAATCATACAGAAGGCTTATGATCATGCAAGAGAAGAATATGGGTTGCCTGAAGCGACAGTAGCTAACATTGGGGATGTTATAAGGATTGCAGATACTTTTTTGGGGCAAAAAGCTGAAGTGCCAAAGTATATGGTGGAGATAATGCGGAAACACCTTGAATCCTTGGCGGATACGCAATCAGCAGAGATCAAAGCCAGGTATCGAAATGAAAGCCGGGATACGTATAATGTCTGTAGTTTTTCTGCTTCATACGATATCCAGTTGATGTGGGCACATTATTCGAAGAGTTATACCGGCTTCTGTATTGAATATGATTTCAAGAGTCTTGGTTTAACTGCGGATGACGTGCAACTCATGTTTCCTGTTCTCTACCGTCCTGATGCGCGGATTTTCATTAATGATATAGAAAACATAGATCAGAGTCGCATAATGTATGGGGCGACTGTGAAGAACGAAGAGTGGTCATATGAGCAGGAATGGAGAAGGCTGTATCATGGAGGGAAGAGTGCATCTCAGCGGATGCCAAAACCGACGGCAATATATCTTGGGGAACGAGCCAAGGATCAGGATATAGAATGGATGAGGCAATTTTGCCTTGATAGAAGTATTCAGCTGTACAGGATGGTATATAACGAGGCAACCAATAATCTGGTTCCTGAACCTGCATGAAAATGTTATGCCTTTTCTGAATCCAAAGGATATTTGCATTATTAAGTTCTGGGATAATTGACATTTGGATTCGGACGTCTGCAACGTTCTGGTCAGTATGTATTCCTGACCCTACCCGGGGACTTGTATGGACATGAAATGGAAGAAGTGACTGGAGGCTGCTCATGCGGAGAAATCAGAAGACATTTATTTCGTCGAAGTATCTGTCCATGCTGGGCAGCGGCACTATCCTGATGGTCCTGACCACCATGATGGGGATCGCGGATACGCTCATCGCCGGAATGATGCTGGGCGAAAGTGCTGTTTCCGGCATATGCCACGCGCTGCCCATCTATTCCCTGGCTAGCTTCTTTGCCGTTTTCCTTTCCTATGGGGTGCCGATCATCTATGCCGGGGAAATGGGGGCTTTCCGGAAAGCGGAAGCAGACCGTTGCTTCGGTGTCGGACTGACGGTCAGCCTTGGCAGCGGCATTCTTATGTTCCTTTTTGTTCTTTTATGGGGAGATACGTTTCTCAGGGTCTATCATCCGGGCATACAGGTGTATGCATATGCCTCGGATTATCTCGTCTGAATGAAATTCGCGGTCCTTCTGCTGCCGCTCAATGAGCTGCTGGACGGCATGCTGTTCGCGGACGGGGATGAAACGATCAGCCTCGCGGCAAACCTTGCGCAGGGATGTGTCAAGATCATCCTGTCTGTCGTGCTGTGCCGGAGCATGGGCGTACAGGGCCTCGTCCTTGCCTCCGTCAGCAGCTTTGCCGTTTCCATACTCATTTCCTGTGTGCATTTTTTCAGGCCCGGCAATACGCTGAGGCTGAACCTGGCATTTTCCCCGGCGATTCTCCGGAACATCATGAAATATGGCATTGTGGATGCGGGCACGCATCTGTCCCTGTCATGGTTTACCGTGGCCATGAACTTCTTTGTGATGCGTGTCTTCGGGCCTGAAAAGCTGATCCTTGTTTCCGTGATCACGCTCCTGCGTGAATCCCAGATTCTGTTCGAGGGCATCGGAGAGGCGATCACGCCGCTTATGAGCATGTATCTCGGTGAAAAATGCTATCCCGACGTCAGGCAGGTCTGGAAGCTTGCTGTATGGAGCGTCAGGGCAGAAAGCCTTTTGGCCACGGTATTTCTGCTTGTTTCCGCGCCAGCCGTTGTCAGTCTGATCGGAATCCAGGATCCGCTTACTGCAAGCTGTGCGGCACGGGGACTGTGCATCATGTCGCTCACCCTGATTTTTTCCTGCAGGCTGTTCCTGGATTCATCATACTTTATCCTGGTGGACAATATCGGGCTGGGTGTGTTGGACACATGCCTGCGCGAACTGGTTCCCGCGCTTCCCCTGGCGGCGTTGGGCGGTCTGCTGGGCGGTACAGACGGGATGTACATCGGGCTCATGGTATCTCCGGTACTCGGATATGTGCTGTCGGTTCTGTATATTGGACACAGGTATGACCGGGACAGTTATCCGCTGCTGCTCAAGGGCGTGGAAGAGGGCAGGCATGTTCGACTGTTCGAGTTCTGCGTGCGGCCTGACGCGGTGACGCATGTCAGGGATCTGATCGGGGAAGCCATGAAGGAATGTGGATGTGCGGACCAGGTGACAGGCAGAACCATGGTGATTTTTGAAGAACTGTTCATGCTCATCCATGACTGCAATCCTGGAAAGACGGTCCATGCCGAGTGCTCGGTGGAGATAGGAAAAAGCATCCGCCTGATAACAAAGGATGACGGTCGGATTGTGGATCTCACGCAGACGGACCGTGACATTTCTTCCCTGCGTGCCTATGCCCTGGCCAGCATGCTTGAGTCGCATACCATACGCCGCATGCATTCGTTGGCGCTGAGCTATAATCACAATGTGCTGGAAATACGATGAACCGGGTATTTGGCAGGGAAATCCTGTGCGGCCCTGTGAAGGAAGGCTGGTCCAGCTATATCCTGCAGTTCTCTGATTCGGGAAAGAAGATGCCCGGCGAACTGCCATGCTTTTCACGAGGCTGCTTCGAATGCGGAGCGTGGATGAGTGAAAAGCAGATTTCACAGAGATTTTCCCGGGATGTACAATAGACATGTCAGGGAACAGGAAAGCGGCAGAACCCGGACAGCCGGACATGAAACATGAAAAGGGGCAGGGTAATACCATGAAGATCCATTTCCTGAAAACCATGTGGAGCGATATCATCATCCTTCAGGGGGAAAAGGAAACCGCCTTCATCGATACCGGTATGGCGGACCAGTTTCCCATGATCCGCTCGTACCTTGAAGTACTAGGCGTTCATAAACTGTCCTTTATTCTTCTGACCCATTTCCAACGGGATCACTACGGATGCATTCCTGCCCTCCTGGACCATTACCAGGTGGGCAATGTGTACCTGAAGGAATACAGCGGCCTGGACTGCACGACCGCCTGGGGTTCTCCGGCAGATGACGCATACCGGGCATCGGAAAGCAGTACATACCATGCCATATGGGAACATGCGCAGCGGAAAAGCCGTGCCATTGCCTGCGAACATCTCTCCAAAATCGATTTTGAAGGCCATGAACTGAAGCTGTTTTCCGTTTCCAATTCCATGCGCACCATCTATGAAGACATTTCGCATCCGGAAACCTATCACAGGTACGCGTTCAGCGAGAATCAGAACAGCCTGGGAGCGCTTCTCGCGGTCAACGGAGCCAGGATCTTCTTTGGCGGGGATCTTCAGGACATACCAGGTGCGCATCCCCTGGCGGACCGGGTCAACTACCGGATCGCACAGGAGATTGGCGGAGAGGTGGTTCTGTATAAGGCACCGCACCACGGAACCCAGGGAACCGCGCTGCCGGAAACCATGCGGATCTACCGCCCCGGGAACGTGGTCATTACCAACGGGCTTCAGTATCTGCCGCCGGACAGCGAGATCTTTGAGAACCTGAGACAGACGCGGCCGGATGCGAACATCTATCTGACAGAGCATCAGCATGCGGTGTTCAGTGTGGACAGGGATGGAAAGGTATGTCTGGAGCAGGGACCGGAACCCTGTCATCTGTTCTGAGCCTGAGCCGGAAATGCCCCCGTGCTTCGCAGATACTGAAGCGCAGCTGTTTCTGCTGTGCTCATAGAACCGGAATCGTTCAGGAAATGGAGACAAATTCTTCAGTCTGTGGACGGGACAGCAGGCGGAAACGGAGCGGAAAGACGCACGGAAAAGCGCAGTGCTGCAAAGCAGTTTCAGGCCGGGATGACATATCCATTGCCATGTTCTCCCGGCTGGCAAATGCCGGTACCTGCCTGCTGGCCGGCATACCGGTTCATTCCGG
>CAMNDE010000138.1:0-5911 GCA_946534895.1 uncultured Clostridia bacterium | reverse complement strand
AAATAGGTTTCGCCATTGATCTGGGTGTAGGTCAGCTGGTTGTTGTCCACCATGCGCTGATAATAGGTGGGAGCCACAGCTGCGAAGTCTTCCATGTTGAAGGTGGCCAGATATCCGTCAGCCGCCCACTGAGTGACCTTGGGATAGTCATATTCCATCAGCACGGTGGGCAGGTCTTCTGCAGCCGCCAGCATGGAGTATTTGGTCATAACATCCGTACGGGGGATGGCCACATACTTCACGGTGATGTTGTACTTGTCGCCGAAGTTTTCCTGAATCCACTTGGTCCAGTAGTTGTCTTCCACGTTCGGAACACCGGCCTGGCCGCGGTCATACACCGGGATGGTGATGGTCACGTTCTCAGCAAAGGGTTCCCACGCAGTCGTTCCTTCAGCGGAAGCCATGGGCAGGAGTGACAGCATCATCATTGCTGCCAGAGTCAGGGCCAAAAGCTTTTTCATGATTGTTCCTCCTTCTGTTCTTTGTTATCTTCAGCGGCCTCTGCCGCGGATAACCAGGATCAGCCTTTCACGGCGCCGACCATGACGCCCTTGACGAAGTATTTCTGCAGGAAAGGATAGACGCAGATGATGGGAAGCGTGGCAAACATGATGCATGCCGACTGGAGCACCTCAGGCGTGCTGGTCACTTCAATGGCTTCGGACAGAGTTGCCGTCTGCGCTTCCGTGGCGGAGGCCACCAGCTGATACAGCTTGTACTGGATCATCTTCAGGCCTTCCTGGGTAATGTAGTACTTGTTGTCCGCATAGGAGTTCCAGCGGCCCACCGCATAGAACAGGGACAGCGTGGCCATAATGGGCATGGACAGAGGAAGCACAATCTGGAACAGGATCTGGAAGTTGCTGGCCCCGTCCAGGAATGCGGCTTCCTCCAGGCTGTCCGGGATGGTGCTCTGGAAGTAGTTCTTCATGATCAGCATGTTATAGGACGAATAGATCAGCGGAAGAATCAGCACCCACATGGTATTGAGCATGTTCAGGTTCTTATAGAGCAGATACGTGGGAATCAGACCGGCGCTGAAGTACATGGGAATCATGAGAATGACCGTCAGTACGGCTCTGCCCTTCAGACGCTTCTTGGAGAGCGGATAGGCTGCGCAGATACAGGTGATCATGCCCAGCACCGTGAAAATCAGCACCAGCTCCACGCTGTAGAGGAAGGAATGCACCAGCGTTCCATCCTGGAAGATGGAGGTATAGGCATCAAAGTTGAGTCCCTTGGGCCAGAGCACCACAGATTTCTGCATGACTGCCGTATTGCTGGATACCGACTTGGCAGCCAGATGAATAAAGGGAAGAATACACGTAAGACACAGGATCACCAGAATCAGAATAATCAGAAAATCACCGATGGAAAACTTCCGGATGGCGTGCGAGCCATCATTTACGGTATCAAATTCCTTGACCTTTTCCTTTGCCATGCCCGCCACCTCCTTACAGCAGTCCGTCTTCGCCAAGGGCTTTGGCGAATCTGTCACTGATGAGCACCAGCATCAGCCCGACCAGTGACTGGAACAGACCCACAGCCGTTGCCATGGAGAATTTCGAGTTGGCCAGACCTTTCTCATAGATGTAGATGGCCAGCTGATACTGATAATCCCTTACCTGTGTATTGGCAAACACGTCCAGGCGTTCGTAGTTGCTTCCCATGAGCTTGCCCAGATTCATAATGAGCAGCACAACGATGGTGGAGCGGATGCCGGGCAGTGTGATGTGCCAGATCCGCTGCATGCGGTTCGCACCGTCAATCATGGCCGCCTCATACAGTTCTCCGCTGATACCCGTAATGGCCGCCAGGTAGATGATGGTTCCCCATCCCATGCCCTGCCATACGCCGATCATGAGATAGCTGATCGCCCAGTGGTTCTTTTCCGTCAGGAATGGTATGCCCTGCTCTATCCATCCCCATTTCATCAGGAGGACGTTCACGATGCCCGTGGAGGGCTTGAACAGCTGATAGGCCACGGATCCGATGATAACCCAGGACAGGAAGTGGGGCAGGTACAGCACTGTCTGCGTCACTTTCTTGAACCTCGGGAACCGGAGCTCATTGAGCATCAGGGCCAGGATGATGGGCATCGGGAAGCTCACCAGAAGGTCCAGAAGATTGAAGACAATGGAGTTTTTCAGGGCACGGATGAAATCCTTGTCCCGGAATACCTTCTGGAAGGTTTCCCAGCCGACCCACTTGCTTCCCGCATAACCCTTAGCCGGCTTGTAATCCATGAACACCATGCGCAGACCCGGATAGGCCGCGTAATTGAAGATGATCACCAGTGCAATGGGCACCAGGAGCATCAGATAGAGATGCCAGTCACGCTGGAAGGCTTTGGCCCAGGAGGTTGTCTCCCGCAGTGACGGGGCCTTGACTTTTTTCTGGCTCATGAACACTTCTTCTCCCTTCCCCGCCTCGCTCAGGCTGTCGGTTAACCAGGAAAATCCGGAAAAGCGCGCATGATTCTGCGCACTTTCACCTTTCATCCAGTTTCTTTAATGACTGCTTTTATGATAATGTATAAAACATGACTCTTCAAGCTATTTTTGTTCCTTGTATAGTCAGTTTCAACCATTTATTTTTCCAGGACCTCGCTTATTCGGTCAATAGCATGCCGTTTTCAGCACAAAAACTGTTTTTTTGCGGTCAGAATCATGCACAGGGCAGGATTTTTTGATGCAATTCTGCATATAAGATGATATCATAGGTACAGGAGATGATGACATGGCACGACCCAGACAGCCTGTGGTAGAATACCGCAGTTATGAACTGAATGTGGACTTTCCGGTAAGAGTGCTCTCCGGGCCGGAATGGCGCATCAGTTCCGAGCCGAGTCACCGGCTGCATTTTCACAACTGCTTCGAGATCGGACTGTGTCTTTCCGACAGCGGAACGGTCCGCATCGGGGATACAGACCAGCACTTTTCCCGCGGCGATGCGCTGTTTGTGGCGAGAAACGTGCTGCACACCACCTGGTCCTCGCCCGGCACGGAGAGCCTGTGGAGCTATGTCCATCTGGATCCCGTGGGTGTGCTCGGCCGGGATCTGATCAACAGCATGCCGGACATGAACGCCTTTCTGCACATGCTATCTGACTGCGGCATGCTGATTCCCGTGGAGGAAGCGCCCTGGGCGTCCCGGCTGGTGGAAGCGCTGCTCCAGGAGCTGACGGAAAAGCCCCTGGGCTATAAAACCTGTGCGCGCGGCCTGTGCATGGCTCTGTTCTCGCGCCTTTTCCGGAAATATCTTGCCAGCGATCCGGTGATGCAGCCCCCGTCCGTCACCCATGTGCTGGCTCCGGCCCTGGACTATATCTATGATCATTACATGCAGAACTTCCCGCTGGAATCCCTGGCCACCATTGCCGGCATGAGCCCCACCCACTTCCGGCGTCTGTTCCACGCCCAGACCGGCACAAGCCCCCTCGCATTCCTGCACCAGTACCGGATCCTGAAGAGCTGCGACCTTCTGCGCACCTCCGAGGAAACCATTGTGAACATCGCCGAACAGGTGGGTTACTCTTCCCTCAGCTGCTTCAACCGCCATTTCCTGCAGTTCATGGGATGCACGCCCTCCCAGTGGCGGCGCACACCCAACAGCAGCCAGCGTCCCCAGCTGCTCACCTTTACCGGCTGGCAGCGGGCGGAAACGCCGGAGGAAATCGCCTCCCGCAACCGTTCCGACATGCCGGGTACCTGAAAAACGAAAAAAGGCTTCCGGTCTGACCCGGAGCCTCTTTCTTCACATCAGTCCCCTGCGCGCATGCAGAGGACTGTTTTTTCGATCATTATACCGATGCCCTGCGCACCAGGGAGGTGGACAGCGCGGTCTTGGTGCTCTCCCGGACAGCACCGGTCTGGGCGGACATAAGCTCCTGCAGCCGGAGCACAGCCGTCCTGCCCAGCGCCTGCTTGGGCACGTTCACCGTGGTCAGGGGCGGGTCCAGCATCTCGCACAGGCTGGTATTGTCAAACCCGATCACCGCCACATCCTGCGGAATCCGCAGGCCCGCTTCCCGGAAGGCTTTCATGGCGCCGGCCGCGATCAGGTCATTGTCCGCGAAATAGCAGCTCGCCAGACGGTCCCCGCGCTTCAGCGCGGCCTTCATGTCCTGGTACGCGCCTTCGGTCATGGGTGCCAGATGGTGCACCACCGTGCCCGATGCCGAGTACCCGTGCTCGCGCACCGCCTTGTAGAACCCGTCCTGACGCTCATTGAAGTTGGCAATGCCGTAGGCCGAGTGCAGATATCCCGGCTGCGCGCCGCGCTCGCGGATCAGGTAATCCGTGGCCAGATACGCGCCCTGGATATTGTTGATCAGCACAAAGTTCATGTCCACGCTGTCATAGTAGGTATCCAGTACTACCAGCGGCAGCGGAAAATGCTCAAAGGGCCGGAAATCCGGCTCATGCATCTCCGTGCCCAGCAGCAGTATCCCGTCCGTGCCCGCGTCCTGCAGCTTCATCAGCTCCTGACGCGTATGGTCCGTCTGGGTGATGTAGCGTATATCCAGGGAATACCCGCGCTCATTGCACGCCCGGGTAATGCCCTCCGTCAGCGCGGAAAAGAACTGGGTGTCCCCCACCACCGCGCCGTGCTTCTTGTAGATCACAAAGGCAATCCTGCCCCGGTCCGACATTTTCCGCCGGATCCTGCGGAAATCATACCCGTGCTCCCTGGCCGCCTTCAGCACTTCCTCCCGGGTGATTTCGCTCACCCCGGGCCGGTTGTTCAATGCCATGGAAACCGCCGCCGGCGATATGCCCAGCATGCCCGCCAGTTCCTTTGCCGTAATGCCCATGTTCCCACCCCGATTCACAGGCACTGTACCATGCTCCCCGGCATCCGTCAATGAATTCAGCTGAAGACATGCCGCATGCTTCCATCCTCTTCCGCCCCAAGCTGCCGCGCTTTTTCCCGTCTCCCGGCACCCGGCTCGGGCGCGGAATTCAGTAAATTAAGTTCCATTCTTCACTGAACATTCCCTGAAGTTCAGTGAATTTCTGTTGACTCTTCAGCCCCGTCTGCTTATCATTTTCATGGATACGTCTCTGTCCCCAAAAAGATCATCTGAACAGGAGTGAAGGATCATGTCTGCTAACATCCGGATCGGTTTCGCCCCCACACGGCGTGCCATTTTCAGCGCCCCTGCCGCTGTCGAATACAGGAATCTCACCGCTGCCCGGCTCCGTGAGCTCGGCATCGACTTTGTGGATATCGATGACATCAACGAGGAAGGCCTGCTCTATGACGACGCGGGCCGCGAGAAAATCGCCGCCAAGTTCCGCGCCGCAAAGATTGACGGTCTCTTCCTGCCCCATGCCAATTTCGGCACCGAGTACGAGTGCGCGCGTCTGGCCAAGGAACTGAATGTGCCCGTGCTCCTGTGGGGTCCCCGGGATGAGCGGCCTGACGAGCGCGGCATGCGCCTGCGCGACAGCCAGTGCGGTCTGTTCGCCACCGGCAAGGTGCTCCGCCGCTTCCGCGTTCCCTTCACCTACATGAACAACTGCAACCTCACGGATCCCGAGTTCGAGCGCGGCATCCGGGATTTCCTGGCGGTCTGCAATGTGGTCCGCGTCTTCCGGCACACACGGATCCTGCAGATCGGCCCCCGCCCCTTCGACTTCTGGAGCACCATGTGCAATGAAGGCGAGCTTCTGGAAAAGTTCAACATCCAGCTCTCCCCCATCCCGCTGCCCGAGCTCTATGCCGAAATGCGGCGCTGGAAGGAAGAAAAGACGCAGGTCAATGCCGTCATCGCCTACTGCCGTGAAAACATGACCTGCAATATTGAGGACAATTACCTCGAAAACGTGGCCTGCCTGAAGGTGGCCATGAAGAGCCTGGCGGAGAAGTACGGCTGCAACGCCATCGCCATCCAGTGCTGGAACGC
>CAMNDE010000137.1:0-6180 GCA_946534895.1 uncultured Clostridia bacterium | reverse complement strand
ACATTCTTTGACGCGTATCTCAGTGGAATTACCATGCGTGATGCAGGCAAAATGGCCGGGCTGACCTGCTCCACTTCTTCCTACCCGAACCTTATTGAGCGTCGGATCTATGCGGGGGACATGAACTATCCTGCCATTATTACTTCCGAATACCAGGAAAAGCTGTTCTCTGAACGCGAAAGACGGGGCAGCAAAAAGCCAAGAAAAGCTGTGATTTGCCAGAAACTCCGGATATGCACTGAGTTTTCCTTTCCGGAAGATAAGCCGGTGCAGCCCTGGCCGAAGACCGGAATGCAGATAGATGACGGATCACAGGGAACACGGGACAGATCATCACAGATGATGGAAAAAGCAGAAACGACTTTTCCTGATTATCATCATGCACAGGACGCAGGTGCATACTGCGCTCAGCTCTATGCCATGATCCAAAGCAATGAAATACCGGATGCAGAGCCCGACATGTAAGTCCGACAATGAAGACCAATATTTGTACGCTTGTACACCTGAAAAACGGAGGAAGAACAGATGGAGGTACAGGTAATCAAGGCAACCAGAACCCGGCAGAGCAAAATGGAATCCGTAAAAGACAGTCCATTGATCCGTGTGGCCGCGTACTGCCGGGTTTCCACGGACAGCGAGGAACAGGAAAGCAGCTATGAAGCGCAGTGCCAGCATTTTACAAACCTGATCGCGGAAAACCCGAACTGGATTCTGGCTGACATCTATGCAGATGAGGGCATCACGGGCACCAGCCGGAAGAAACGGGACCAGTTCAACCGGATGATGAAGGACTGTGAAGACGGAAAGATCGATATGGTCATCACGAAATCCATCAGCCGCTGGGCCAGGAATACGATTGACAGTCTTCAGAGTATTCGCGCGCTGAAGGATCTGGGGATTCCAGTGCTGTTCGAGAAGGAGAACATCAATACCATGGACACCCGCGGAGAAGTTCTGATCACGATCATGTCTTCCATCGCACAGCAGGAATCCGACAGCATTTCCAGAAATGTGCGCATGGGCCTTCAGTACCAGATGCAGCAGGGTGTGGGGCATATGAACACATCATGGTTTCTGGGGTATACCCGGGAGCGGAAGGATGGTCCGCTGGTGATCATTCCGGAAGAGGCAGAACTGGTACGGAGAATATACCGGGATTTCCTGAACGGGTTCAGCCCTTACATCATCGCTGCGCACCTGGAGAAGGAAGACATCAGGACACCGAGCGGCAGGAAAAACTGGTATCATTCCACGGTATCCAATATCCTGAAGAATGAAAAATACTGCGGCGACCTCCTGATGCAGAAGTACTATGTGGAGGATTTTCTGACGCACAGGCTGGTGAAAAACAACGGTCAGCTGCCGCAGTATTACGTGGAAAACGCCCACGAACCCATCGTTCCCAAGGAAGTGTTCTATCAGGTGCAGGGCGAGATTGTGCGCAGAAGCGCAATCAGGAATGAACCGTCCAAACTGAGGTTCGGTTCTGACAATGCGCTGCACGGCAGACTGATCTGCGGGAAATGCGGCCGCACGCTGAAACGATATACAAACCCGAATCCGAGCCTGAATGACTGGCGCTGCAGGACCAGAGCCTATGACAAGAAACGCACCGACAATATACATCATGGTGAGTGCTCATGCCGGAATGTCCTCGAGTCAGAAGTAAAAACAGCGATTGTTGGGGCGATCAATCAGGTTCCGGGCAAACGTGATAACCTGATCCGGATGCAGGGCGCCCTGCGGGACGGCGTCATGAAACAGATTGACGAGTCACTGAAGGCGCTCGCAAAGCAGAAGGACCGCATGGAAACCAGGCTGGAATTCCTGAAACAGGCGGAAAGTGACAATGGGGAAGACGAGTTTCTGCGCCAGGAGCTTGAGGAACTGGAAGACACGCATATGGACCTGGTCTTCAAGCGTGCAGAAGCTGCAAACACTGAACTGCATATCCGGCAGCTCCTGGAACTGATTGATGCCATGAATGCGAGGAAAGTTTCTGCCTTAACAACCGGGAAAATGACAGCAGGGATGCAGGCTGAAGAGAAGCCCGCAAAGCCGGAGAACCCGGCTGAAGGTGAGAACGGGTCTGATACTGCCCCGGAAGAATCCCCGGCATGCCATGACTATGAAGATTTCTTCCGACGAACGAGCGTGAAGCTGGACCCGGAACTGTTTGGCGAGCGGGGAAAGATCCGGACATTTTCTGACAACCTGGTTATTCGGTATCTGGAATCTGTGACCGTAAGGGAGGATGGGTATGACATCCTCTTCAAATGCGGTCTGAAATTGCCTGTGACACTTGGCGGAAAGAAAACATAATGCAGTTTGATTTGTGAGAAGCATTTGAAGACCATCATTGACCGGGAGGCGGGCTCTTGGTTATGAAACATACGCTTCGGTCGAATCCTGTGGAAGTCGTGAAAAAGAAAACCTGAAAAGCACTGCATTCATCGACACGTTTGCAAACGCATCTGCAGGGCCTGAACTGCAGTCATGATTGCAGTCGATAATTGCCAAATCACTGCCAGCTGTACGAACGAATAAAGAAGTGCAGGGAGCATTACAGCTCCTGCCCAGGCAGAATCAATGCCAGAGAGGCAGAAAGAGAGAATATGAGTATGGAGAACGTGAAGAAGGATCTCAGGACCATGGAACTGGATCTGAAGCAGCTGATGCAGGCCAGCGGAGGCATCTGCCAGGACCCGTACGGAACTGAATTGCACGACAGTATGAGTGCAGCCAAGGCTGCCGGGCTGACCTTCGAACAGTGGCTCGACACGCTGTCCGACGTCAGCATTTACCGCGACTACTCCGCGGTCTACGAGATACTGAAGCTTATCTGGGAGCAAGGTCTGTGATCTGGCAAAAGAAGGAGAGAAACAGGTGACAGACACCCGGGATTATCCCGAGATCAGTATGGAAATCCTGGAGAGCGTCTCCGGCTATTTCGATACCTTGTCCGCCGCCGCACGGCTGTACCTGCAGCGGAGCATGCATGATGCCATGGCCAGGGGCCAGACCTTTGAACAGTCCTCTGAGCTTTACCATGGTCCCCCGGATTGAGAAACGCGGCAGCGAGTATCTCCCGAAGCTGCGGGAAATCTGGGAAACCTGCTGATTTGTCAAAGCCGCACCGGAAAACGGTGGGCTTTTTTCTTGTGGTGAATTGCTGTCAGGTCTCTGCAGCACCGCCGATGAGCAACGATTCATGACGTGCGATGATAAAAACACAGCATGAAGGTCATGGATGCAGGGATTGCGGAAACGGAAGGAATATCTCCCACATTTACGCGGGAAGAGCGTTTTTCCAGGCGAGGTGATCTTCATACTCCTGACTCCATGATTTTTTTCGATGTTCACATTTTTCGTGTGTCCAAATGAATTGCGAATGGTCTCTCTGGCATTTTATACTTATAAAAAAAACAAACAGGGAGGACGAAGATATGAAAAAAAGAATCGTGACGGTCATGCTGTGGATACTGGGACTGGTTTTCGCATTCTCCTCGGGGAGTGAATTCGCTTCATCCGCGGTGGCGGAAGGAATCAGTTTCACGCCGGATTCGAATGGCATTATTCACCTGTCGGAGGAACAGTCCCGCCGCTATCTGGGAATAGAGAAAGGTTCTTATCTTCGAATTCCGGAAACGAATTTCCAGATTCTGTCATCTGAGAATCTGCAGATTTCCGAAGCGGACGGTGAGGAAGGCCACGTGATGACCGTTTCCATCAACACCCAGGACGCCGGAGTGCTTTCCGCGGATGTATACGCCCTTTCGGAGATGCCCTTACCTGAACTCGCCCCTGGAGCCTCGTATGAAGCCTTTGAGATCAACGGAATAATGTATATCGGCATCAGATACAGGCAGGAAGATAAGTACATCTGGGAAATCTGGTCAAACCTGGATGGAAAACAATGTTCCATCACGGGGACGACAGACATGGATGAAAGTTATCTGGCCGCGCTCATGGGGCTTTTTTCTCCCGCAGGCTTTGCCGGAAATTCGAACAGCGCTGTAAGCAGCGAAGCTGCCGCGGCAGAAACCGGAAAAGTATCAGAATTTTCCATTGGCAATGGGAAGCAGGGAGTGGATGAAAACGCTCTTGCGTCCACCACGTTTCGCATGATGCAGTATGAGCAGACGGGATTTTCTGTTCCGACCCCTGTTGGAACATGCAGTGCCGGCGAATGGAAATCAAAAGTTTTAGCCCTGACAGATCAAAAGACCGGAAAAACATTGTATTCCATACTGCGTCATTATATTGAAAATCCGGAATCCGATGGGAGTGTAATTGGGATTGGGTATTCTGTGACGCATGAAGAGCCCCGGATATCCCGGGCAATACAGAAAATGAGCCTGGAAAGCAGCAAACAGAGCTTTCTGCAGACCTTTAGCAAATATGGGCTTGACACAACCTATATAGATATAGAAGATCATCCGGCACTTATCACCTTCGGATATTCAGCGGATAATGGCGGGAGCTATTTGGGCACGATCGATTACATACGAAACAATGAGCATCTCAACTTCACGCTTACGAGCAGTGCGTCAGTGGGTACTCTGAGCATGGACGACATCATCGCCCTGGCCCGTTCTATTACCTTTGATGAGTCGCTTGCGCCTTTCAGGGAGTCTCAGGTTTCCCCGATTATATCTGCCAAAAACGATGACTATACAGCTGTCGCCGGTCAGAGTCTCAAATTGACCGCGGCGTTCGGAGACCCGGACTTTGTGAGGAAGGAAGGAAAGAACAGGATCTCCTGGCTTGTTGGCTCCTCTTTTGATGAGGAGACCACACAGCTGATTAAGACAGCGGACGCGACCATCAGCAAAAACGGGGTGTTGTCAGTAAGCAGCAGCATCGACGAACCCAGAACAGTGTACGTTGTGGCAGTGTCTGACAGTTATCAGACTTTTGACGTGAAGGAAATTACTCTGATGCCCAGGGTTACGAAAGTGCTGGTCGATCCGGACAACGTTTCACTTTTCGTGGCCGAAGGCCAGGAAGCGAAGGTATCTGTTTCCCTGGAGCCTGCTTCTGTCCCTGTAACAAACCTTACCTGGACCGCGTCCGCAAAGAATATTGCGGAACTGGAGGATCACGGAGACGGCACCGCGACGATCCGCCCCCTGAAAGCCGGGAGAATGGTAGTCAATGTGAAGGAAAAAGGCGGAAGGACGGGGAGAGTTTCTGTCACAGTGAAGCAGCCTGTGGAAAGCCTGGAGCTGTCTGAAAAGGGGAATGTGATTCCGGGAAGAACGGTGACTGTAAATGCAAAGATATCCCCCAAAAACGCAACGGATAAAAAACTGATCTGGACGTTGGATGTGGATGAGAGCATCGCAACAATTACCGGAAATGGTCAGGTCAGAATCAACAAGAGTGCGCCTGTCGGAACTGTGATCACTGTCACCTGTACCGCGGAAGGGGCGCCTGAACCGGTCACTGCGACATATCAGCTGGAAGTTGTGGAGAAATAAGATCCTTAACGGTTACGGCTTCTCAGCTCAGGATGTCATCCATGTCACGGTGTAACAGGCAGATGACATGGATATTCAAAAGAAAGCATGCTGCAGTACCTGGTCTGATGCTCCCGAGGAATATATGATCATTCAAGACGATTTCCATCGCTGCGGAAGTCTTCATACTGCTGCTTTTTCCTCCCTGCATTCTTTGAAAAGTCCTTTAGTACCGGGTTTCCGTCTGAGTGGACCTGCGAAAGCACGTGGAAAAGGTAATATGTCCATAATGCGGAATGACGCATAAATATCAGAAGCAAAACGGCAGGAACTCAGCCAACTGTTCCTGCCGTTTTGTCAGTTTATGCACAATTCCAGAAAATGATGCGGTACGGAAGTCCGTTTCTCTGTTACCTGCCTTTATAGTGATGTGGACACCGCTCTTTACCCGCGTGAAACCATATGGGAAGTTCCCGGGGAATGTCTGTGCCAGATGATGTTACCTTTGATCCTGACAGTACCGCCGCAGTACTTCTTCCAAAGGATGATAGAAAGTACAGTTCTCAAAGCGGAATTCGTCTGCCATGCGCAGAAGATCTTCCTCTGAATACTCTTTCAGACAGGGGACAAGAATGTGCCTGACATCACTTGCCGCCAGATGCGCGCGAACGGAAAACTGGAGGGCATATTTTTCTTCCCGGGTGAGAACGTGCCCAAG
>CAMNDE010000136.1:0-6324 GCA_946534895.1 uncultured Clostridia bacterium | reverse complement strand
AAATGAACTAGGAATGCATTCTGTTTCCCAGGACAGGAATGCATGGATATAAGGTCTGATGCAGATGAACAGGAAAGAAAGGAAGTCCACAGTGGTTCGGGAAGCGGGGACGATGGAGTCGTCTGCTGCGGAACAGGCGTTGAAAAAGAAAACACTGAGACGCATTTTCAAGTGGAGCAGTGCTCTGCTTGGATCTCTGCTTGCTGTTTTCATGTTCTATGCCCTCATGAAACCGGCCATTACCCTGGAAAACGGAGAAGAACCGGTGGATTCCGGACTTGTCTGTGAACTGAAAGAACATGTGCACACGGAAGCGTGCTATGGATACGATCATGAAGAATCTGAACCTGTGTATGCTGTGAGCCGTGAACTGAACTGTGCTTTTGTCCCGCATGTGCACGACGAAACCTGCCTGGATGCATCCGGAAACATGATCTGCGGCATCTCGGAGGTCTATGACCATGTGCATGACGAATACTGCTACGACCAGGGAACGCTTGTCTGCACACTGCAGGAGCATGTGACGGAGGATGAGACGGAAGAAACCCGGGTGCTGGTCTGTGACATTCCGGAAGCGGAAGGTCATGTGCATACGGATGACTGCTATACCACTACATGGTTTACAGACGAGGATCCCATCTGCGGCCTGCAGGAAGGCGGTCCGCACATCCATACCGATGAATGCTTCGGTCCGGTGCTGATCTGTGAGGAAGATCATGAGCACACGGATGCCTGCTTTGCCGACGGCCTGATATGCGGCCTTGAGGAAGGCGTGTCGCATACTCATACCCTGGAATGCTATCCCTCCATCCGGGAACTAACCTGCGGCCAGACGGAAACGGAAGGTCATGTGCACACGGAGGACTGCTATGCCATCCTGACGGTGCCCGTGGAGCGGCATGTGCATACGGACGCATGTTATGAAGACGGAAGGCTTGTCTGCGGACGGGTGGAAGTCAAAGCCCATCAGCATGATGCTTCCTGCTGGCGTGATGTGCAGATCCTGGTTTCCGGTGGTCACCGGCACAATGAGGAATGCACGAAAGTCCTGATCTGCGGGATGCAGGAGCATACACATACAGAGGCATGCTTCACTGGTGAAGCAGCCGGTACGGAAGAGGATGCACCTGTCAGTACCGGTGAGAATACCGATAACCTTTCCCTGAATCCGGAAGAAGAACTTCTGACAGAAGACAGCGGGGAAATGGACAGCCTGAACGAGGAAGAAACTGGCAGTGATGCAGCGGAAAATGAACTGACAGCTTCAGAGAATTCGGTCGAAATGACCTCCGAAGCCGCGGATGCTGCTTCTTCCCAGGCAGATGAGGCGACTGAAACCGCAAATGCGGAAACGGCAGATGGCACAGTAAATGAACCAGATGCAGATATGTCCGAAAACGGACAGGAAGCAGCCGTAAGTCCGGAACTGTCCGAAGACACTGCTCTGGACGATCTTCTGGAGCTGGAGGAAGAACCCGTTCCAGAAGAAACCACTCAGATTCCGGCAGGGGAGCAGGATGAGACTGTTCCCGATGCGTCAGAGGAACTCGTGGAAGAAGCGGATCCGGGTCTGGAAGATGCAGAACTGATCTGGGAAGACGAATGGGTGGAAACGGAGCCGCAGGAACAGGCTGTTCCGGAAAGCACTGGAAATACCGAAGTACAGGCGGAAACTGTGATCCCGGATGAGCACTCCGGTGAGAACGAAGAAAGCGACATCATCCGGGAGGAAACGGAAAGCCCCGCTGAAGATGGGCAGAATCCGGAAACTCCTGTGGAAGTTTTTGGAGATATCCGGTTTGTGCAGGATTTCCTGTGGACGGATGCGGACCGGCTTACCATATATCTCAGCCAGGATGAAGGCGTCCATGTACGGGATATTCTGAAAGATGCTCAAATCCAGTCAGACAATTTCACAGTGGATACGGACATCGCTTTCCTGGAAATGGGCGAGGATTATTTCGTATGCCGTTTTGCCTTCACGGAAGGCACAGTGACGATTTCCGCGGGAGAGCGGACCATTGTTGTGCACTGCGTGTACGGGGAAAGATCGGAGAAAATACCCGAAGCGCAGGCAGGTACGGAAGACGAAAACACCCAGGTTCCTCCGGAAGAGGAAACTCAGGGAACAGAGGAAATAGAGGAAACAGATGTACCTGCTGAGACGGAAGAGCAGGAATTCAGTGCGCTGCATTTTGTTCATGACTTTGCGTGGACGGGCACGGATACGCTTGATCTAACCCTTTCCCGGGATGAAGGTGTCCTTGTTCAGGACATCCTGGCAGATGCGGGCCTGAATGTGGAGAGTGTCACCATAACCAGTGATATTCCCTTCCTGGAAATTGAGGAGGATTATTTCGCATGCCGTTTTGCCTTCACGGAGGGTACGGTTCAGATCTCCGCGGGCGACCGGATTATTTCAGTGCACTGCGTATACAGGCAGGAAGTGTCTGCAGAGGATACACATCCTGATGGAGAAGAAGGGGCGGTTCCGGAGAAAGATGAAACGGATGCCCTGGAAGACGGAAATGTATCCGGGAACGAGGAAGCGGCGGGTCCGTCCGTCCAGGTGACGGTGCACGGTGAAGTGTCTGAAACAGTTCATGCCCTCCTGAAGACTGAGGGCAACGAGAATGTCATATCGCTGGTGGAAACCGGCATGAATGCGGATACGGACATGGATGAACCGGATGAAGATGCTGTCACGGTGCGCCTGTTCCGGGTTATGGAAGCCGTATCGGATACAGAGCCGGAAGATCTCTTTGAAGTGCATATGACAGAAGCAATTCCGCTGGCGGAGTCGGTACCGGAAGACATGGAGCTGCGCTCGGTGAATTATCGTCTGCTGAAAGTGGATGCAGAAAACGGAAGTGTGACTGAGCTGGACAACTTTTCCGTGGACGCGGATTCGGAATATTGTCGCGGCCTTTCCTTTGCGGCGGATACCTGCGGCACCTATGTGTTTGTCTGCAGCCTGGCGTGCACACCGGAAGAGCACTTTGTGGAGCTGGAACTCGACTTTAACGGACTGGATCCTGCAGACTTGGCGGGCCAGACTGGTATTTCCCTGCTGGTTCCGGGTTTGGCCAGTACAGGGTCCGGTGAAGAGGAGCTGTTCCTGACAAATGAAGCATCTGACGGCCAGGGAGAGGCCAAGGCACCAGGCCTGCAGAAGAAAAACGCTCCAGGAAAAGAAAACATCGAAAGTCAGGCGCGTGAGGCGTCACAGATGCCCCTCGCCGTATCTTTGAACCTGGCTCAGGTGCTGAACATGCTTCAGGAACAAGGCACTGACTGGGCCGGCTCATTTCAGGGGCTGAGTGTCAGAGCCTCCGGGCTTGAGGGAACACACGTGAATGTCGCTGAACTCAGCGGGGACATTGGCGGGCCCATAGCCTTTGATGGGACGTATCTTCAGATCCAGGATAATGGAGACATTGTGCTGCATGCCTCGCATGTTACCATGACCATCCATGTCCGTGGAATGGAAAACCAGGGAAATGGCCATGACTATACCTTTGGGGAAGAAAAGAACGTTTCCATGCGGGAAATCTTTGTAGCGGCCGGCCTTCCGGAAAACTTTGATCCTGCACGTTTTGACTATTCCCTGTCAGACAACAGCATGATTACACTGACAGAAAGCGGCGGGGACTGTCTTGTTTCTGCCAATGACTACTTTGATGAAGTCTCCCTGACTCTGCAGCGCGGCTGGTACAGGGGCGTGATTGTGCTGCACAATCCCAGGACGGCAGCCAAAGCCGGCACAGTCTATGTCTCAGAGGATGGGTGTGCTTCACTGGAGCTTCTGGAAGATACGATTGTTCCGGAAAACGCCCGGTTCACGGTTTCCAGTCCGGAGGCAGAAGATGCGGGCGCAGCGGAACTGGATTTCGATGCTGACAACGGAGAGCGCATTGCCTGGCTGGACCTTTCCCTGGGAGATAAAGAGGAAGTCCATGGCCGGATCACACTGACCGGCCTGATTGACATGCCCGAAAATGCCCGAATGGAAAGCTGCCGGGTATATCTGCTTACAGAGGAAGGAATGCAGGACCTTATCGTGGAGACGGAAGAGGACAGTATTTCCTTTGAAACGGTTCATCTGGGAAGATTTGCTCTGGTGTATGCTCTGAGATCTGAGGCGGAATATCTGTATGAGCTGGAAGGCGGGAAAACGGTTCTGCTCGCGGATATGGCAAATGCACTGGGCGTCTGCGGCGAAGAAGACACAGCGGCATGGATGCAAAACCATGTCAGGGAAGTACGGGTGAGCAGTGAAACGCACCTGGAGCTGGAACAGACCGGGCATGGATGGACTGTACGCGCATGGAAACCTTTTGACGGGGAAGAACTGCTGACAATGGTCACAGAGAGCGGGGAAGAAATCCGGATCCGCCTTACGGTAAGCGGTGATCTTACGAAGCATTTTGGGTTCATGCAGGTCATGTCCTTGGACGGGCTCTATCTGCCGGAACATGCCCTGGGCATGGCAGAAATGCTTGGGGAAGAACAGGCCAGGCAGGTGGTGGAGGATGAATTTCTCCGGGAAGAAGGCAGAGAGGATCGCACGGTATACTCCGTGATGAATCTTTCCATGGAAATGACTGAAGAGGAAAAGACCAGGTATCCTCAGGGCTTCCGGGTATCTGTTCTGCTTCCGGAGACCGTTGATGGTACGGACGCCAGGCTTTATTTCCTGGACGGAGGCATTGCTGTTGAGGTTCCTGCTGCCTGTGTCATGGATGAGGAAGGAACGGCTTTTGCCGGAGTGGAATTTGTGACGGACCGATTCGGCACATATGTTCTTGCCTGTGATAAGCCACAGGCAGAGGAACGGGTTTACCGCTATACCCTTTCAAGGAAGGAAATGCTGCTCAGCGAGATTCTGGAAGAGGCAGGCGCGGAGTCTGACCTTGTAGGTGCAGAGATTTCCTTCCCTTCACAGTCCGGACTGGAGTTTCTGGCGCTGTCGGATGACGACGGCCGGGCATATGACTGGCAGGTGGTGCGGTCTTCAGCCTTTGACGGTGAAAGTATGCTTCTCATCCGGTTCTCTTCCGGGCGGGTACTGACACTTGTTCTTACGGATATGCAGGAAGAAATGCAAATGGAAGCAGCTGGGGCTGGCTTTTCTATGAAAGCCGTTTTCGGCAGGGAAGCGGGCATACCGGCAGATGCCTGTCTGGATGCCCGGGAAATCCCGGCGGACAGAACGGAATCCCTGTATGCCGAGTTTGCAGCCAGAGCTGAAACGGCTCTGGGTCTGGAGCATGGAAGTGCCGCATTCCTCAGACTCTTTGACATGAAGGTCCTGGATGCAGCGCAGGAGAAAACAGTCCTCGCATGTCCGGTCCGTATCTGTGCGGAGTTTATGGATGCTGCCCCGGCACTGAGTTACAGGGTGGTCCATTTCCCGGATGACGGAAATGAGCCGGAAATACTGGAAAGCACGCAGGAGGCACTGCCTGAGGGTGGCACGGCGCTTTCCTTTGAGACGGACGGTTTTTCCCTGTATGCGTTTGTGGGAATCACACTGGAAGCCCATGTACTGACAGGCGACGGGCTTCATTACCATATCACAGTAAACTGCCCTCCGGAGACCGGGATACCGGAGAACGCATCTCTGGAAGTGGAGGAGATTACGCAGGAATCCTCCGAGTGGTCTGCTTATCTGGAAGGCACGGAGCATGCCCTGAGCATGGAGCCGGGCACAGCGGAATATATCCGCATGTTTGATATCCGCATCGTGAATGCGCACGGTGAAAAAATCCAGCCGGCGGAGGGCACCACAGTGGGCGTAACCATCCGGCTCACAGACGCACACGAAGGCAGCGCGCTCAGCGTGGTGCATTTCGCTGACGTGTCCGGAACAGTCCGGGAAGTTCCAGGGAAAGCAGGCGAAAACGGGGAAGTCCTGCTGCAGTTTACAGAGGAAAATGAGTTCGCTGTAAATGCCGAGATTCTGGAAAGCATGACTGAGGGCAGCGCAGACGGCCAGACGGTGAGCTTTGCTGCTGCGGGATTCTCGGTATACACAATTGTAGGAACGACGATTGAGAAGACTGTACTGGCGAGTGACGGCCGCAATTACATGGTAAAGGTAAGCTATTCTGCCGATTCCGGCATCCCGGAGGGGGCAGAGCTGACCGTCGAGGAGATTCTCGGTGTATCCGAAGAGTATGCGGAGTATGTATCGAAAACCGAGAATGCGCTTGGAATGGAAGAAGGCAGCGCGGGATATATCCGGCTGCTTGATATCAAGATCGTGGATCAAGATGATCACAGCGTGAAGTACCAGCCGAAGGAGGGTACTACTGTTGACGT
>CAMNDE010000135.1:0-6380 GCA_946534895.1 uncultured Clostridia bacterium | reverse complement strand
GGCACGCTTCCGGCAGAAAACTTTATCCGAACAGGACTTCGTTCATGATCTGCTCTAGCAGTTCCTGTCTGCCGGACTCGGGCACTGCGGGCTTCTTCATGGCTGCGGCACAGTCGGCCAGTTCTTCCAGGCTCGTGGAGAAGCTGCGGATCTTGCGGCCGATTTCCGTGGTGCTGTAGCTTATATACTGTTCTCTCAGCAGTCTGTCAAGCCTGCCGTCCTCAATCAGCGCCGCGGCCTTTCGTTGTGATCTGTGGGGGCTGTCTGTTCAGTCGTCCTTTGCATGCATGCGCTCCATGGCCTTGCACAGAAGATGTTTCAGCATCAGCAGTTCTTCCTTTTCCAGCGGGATGCAGTTCTGCATGGCGGCAGGCACCTGCTCCGCCTGCTGTTTCAGCGCCTTTCCCTTTCCGGTCAGAGCGATATGCAGTATCCGCTCGTTTCCCTCCGGGCGCTCCCTGCGGATCATCATGGATTTGGCTGTGACCGGCAGAGTACATGGAATACGTGCTGTGCCGGATACAGAAAAATCCCATCCATGGCAGCAGGCTGCCTGGGAATGGCAGACTGCGGTGGATGGGACGTTTTCTGAGCGGTTTACTTTCCGGAACGCCCGAGCCGGCTGAACCAGCGGAAGGTGAGCGGCCAGACGCAGATGGCGCAGGATGTCATCAGGAAGTAGAGGATGGCGGAGCCGATGCCCATGTCGCCGAAGACGGCGCTGATCACCGGACTGATCACGGTTCGCAATCCGAGGACGACGGCGAGGCCGAGGACGATCTTCAGGAGCTGGGCCCACCACACGGCCCGGGTGTCAAACTGGATATGCCTGCGTTCAATGGGCTCGCATACAGCCACGGCCAGCATGCATCCGAAGATGAGATTCAGATTTCTGACGGCGGAGTGCCAGTTTGACGGGTCCGCATCCTGCCAGGGGACGAACTCGGTCACAAGCGCCGCGGCCAGGGTCACGGCGGCGCTGATGCCGAACAGCAGAGGGAGCAGCTTCGGGTTTTCCCGGCTTTTCCGGAAAACATGTCTGAGCAGGATAAGCAGGACAAGGCCGCACATGAGCCCGCCCAGCACGTCCGTGGGATAGTGCACGCCCAGATACATCCGCGAAAAGCCGACCAGGACAATGATCAGGACGCAGGCAATGCGCGCGGCCGTGTTTTTCCAGATCATGGCCAGGGAGCCGAACAGGGCCGTGACTGTGCTGGTGTGTCCGCTGGGGAAGGAATAGCCGGTGGCATCGGCCCGCGCGTTTTCCACAATGGCAAACTCCGGATCCCGCACGAAGGGGCGTGGAACCCGGCAGACGAACTTGGCTGCCTGATTGACGGCGGTGCCGAAGAGGATATTGGCAAACACGAAATATCCATGGCGCTTGCTGATGCACCAGAAGATGATGAGGGGGACAGCCACCGCGGTGACCGAGCTGCCCAGATATGTCAGCAGCGAGAATACGGTGTCCAGAAAGGGAACGCGTATACTGGCCAGCGCATACAGTGTATTCAAGATGGAAAACCTCCCTGCGGCCTGTACCTGAAAGGGACAGGCACGGAATCCCCTGTCTGCCGTCATGAAAGGCCCGGAAGCCCTATGCCCGGCAGAGGCCTGTGCATTGTACTCCATGACGGGGCTTTCCACAACAGTCCTTGGCTGAAAGCTTTTTCGGGCATGGCAGGAACCGCAGTCAGCTGCACCGGTAAATCCATTTTCGTGTTTTCCGGTGATACGCTCTTTCCGCGTTCAAAACCGGCAGGAAATTCCGGGCCGGATCGGAAGAAAACAGGAAAGGCGTGATGCTTATGGGCAAAATTCAGTATGAGGGTTCGGACCAGTTCAGACCAGTATCCCCCTGGGGATACATAGGATACGGCCTGCTCTTTGCCATTCCGGTGGTGGGGCTGATTCTGCTGATCGTGTTTGCAGTCTCGGACAAGAATATCAACCGGAGAAACTATGCCAGGTCCTACTGGTGCGTCCTGCTGGTGGCATTGGTTCTGGTGCTTGTGCTGTCCCTGCTCACCGTTTTCCGGGTGGGCGATGTGGGCTGGAATCTGAAGCGTACATTCCCGGCATTCCGGGAGACCATTGAATCCCTGGAACAGGCAGTACCGTCCGCGGACTCGGGCAGCGCAGGGCAGAGGAAAACCGCGTCAGCCACGCAGGCGCGGCAGAGTGCCGCAACACAGGCACCGGCGGCGGCAGTGACCGAACAGGTGAAGCAGGCACCGGGGGTCCGGGATGACGTGAAGAAAGCCATTGACAGCTATGAGGAGTTTTTCCGGGAGTATGCCGCTTTCATGAAAAAGTATGCGTCTTCCACCGACCCGATCGGCATGATGCAGGACTATGCGGACATGCTTTTACGGTACCAGGACACCATGCAGAGCTGGAGCCGGTTTCAGGACGATTACAGGCTCAATGATGCGGAACTGGCCTATTACTTGGACGCCAGCGTGCGGATTGAAAAGATGCTGCTTGACGTGAACTGAAGGGGGAGGAAAGAGTATGATGAAGCGTTTTCTGGCGTCTGTAATGGTTCTTCTGATGCTTTTCTGCGCGGTGACTGCCGGGGCGGAGGGACTGGATGTGACCGCCCTTTCCAATGACGAGCTGCTGCGGCTCTATGCCGCGGTGCGTCAGGAAATGACCGGGCGCGGGCTTTCGGAAAGCACGGGCATGACCCTGCCGGCGGGAAAGTATATCATTGGAAAGGACATCATGCCGGGCACCTATATGCTGACATGCACAGACTCATCCGGCGAGGAGCTGGGCAGCGCCTATTCCGCCTTTGGCAGTGCCTTCGAAAGCCTGGGCGGAGAGGAAACCGCCGGATACGGGGATCTGATGGGTTCCCTGGGCGGGCTCATGGGCACGCTTGTGAACACGCAGGTGAGGGTCCTGGGCGATTACGGCACGGAACTGAAGCGGTATGAGCTGAAAAAGGACCAGACCGTGCAGATCACGCTGGAGGAAAAGACCGCGCTGGAGATTGAAGACGGGAGCTGCACGCTGGTGCCGGTCATGTGACGCGCGGACTGAGCTTTTATGGAATCATGAGAAAAGCCTGCAGATACGAACATCTGCAGGCTTTTCCTGTGCCGGGCACCTGCCCGGTTTTATGGAATCAGCACAACCTTGACGGCGTCAGAGGTGCGCGCGGTGCGGTAGGCTTCTTCCCATTCACTCAGCGGGAACGTGTGGGACACCACATGCTCCGCGTGATAGAGTTTCTGCCGGAAGCCGTCGATGACGGAAGGATAGCAGCCGGGGCTCAGCTGGGAGCCGCGGATGGTGATTTCCTTGGCATCGCCGATAATGCTCCAGTCAATGGTGGAAGGCCCGCTCATGACGGAGAATTCCACAAACGTGCCGCCCTTGCGGATCATGTCCAGACCCTGCTGAACGGCGGAGGGATGGCCGGTGGCCTCGATATAGACATCGCAGCCCACGCCGCCCGTCATGGCCAGGACTTCCTTTACGGCATCGCACGTTCCCGGATTGATCACGCAGTCGGCGCCGAAGGACTTTGCTAGGTCGAGCCGGTGCTGCATGAGGTCCAGAACGATGAGCTTCCGGCAGGGAAAGGAGGCGCGGATGGACTGCACCATGCCGAGCCCGAGGGTGCCGGCACCGGCGAGGACCACCGTGTCTCCGCTTCCGATCTGTGCCTGGCGCACGCCGTGCAGGGAGCAGGAAAAGGGCTCAATGAGGGCGGCTTCCTCCAGGGAGAAATCATCCGGCACACGGTAGTTGATGGAGCCTCTGGGGAGCACGGCGTATTCCGCCATGCCGCCGTTCAGGTGATGCTTGAAGCCGTACACGTTGTGGGGATCGCACAGCCAGTACATGCCGCGCCGGCAGTACCAGCAGGTGCCGCAGGGGACGATCTGCTCGGAAATGACGCGGTCGCCGATCCGGAAATTGCCGGGCACGTCGCCTTTCATGGCCGTGATGCGGCCGAAGAACTCGTGACCGGGCGTGAAGGGCGGTTCCACATAGGCAGGCATGCCGTCCCCGCCCCAGAAGCGGGAGATGCCGTCATGGGCCTTGATATCCCCGGCGCAGATGCCGCAGGCTTCCACACGGATGAGCATCTCGCCGTCCCGCAGCTCGGGCACGGGGACTTCTTCCAGACGATACTGGTGCTTTCCATAGGCTTTGAGGGCGCGCATGGTCTGTGTCATTCAGATCCGTCCTTTCATTTGAGATGTGGGTTACGGGAGGCTTTACCAGGCGTAGGCTTCAGGGGCTTCGCCGACCTTGGGGAAAATGCTGTCCAGCTGGGCGAGCGTTTCCGGGGTCAGTCTGCATTCCAGGGCCTTGAGGGAGGAAGTGAGCTGACCGGCCTGGCTTGCGCCGACAATGGGGCAGGTGACGGCGGGATTGCTCAGGAGCCAGGCAAGGCCCACGTTTTCCGGAGTAACGCCGAGATCGCGGCAGAAGGTGTGATACTGATCCAGTTTCCGGATCAGGGCTGTCTGCTTTTCGTCCAGCCTGCCGGCATCCCGCTGCTGGCAGAGGCGGTCATAGAAGACCTGTGTCAGGCGGCCGCCGGACAGGGGAGACCAGGTCATGATGCCGATGCCCTGTCTGCGGGCGGCGGGCAGGACTTCCAGCTCCGCCTGACGGACCAGGAGGTTATAGAGATGCTCTTCGGCGGCAATGCCGAAGAAATGACGCTGATTGGCCTTTTCCTGGCCCATGGTGAAGGCCCAGGCGGGGAAGTTGCTGGTGCCGACATAGTCGATGAGTCCGTCACGGTACAGCTGCTCGAACACATCCCACATTTCTTCCCAGGTAACGCTGCGGTCAATGTGGTGCATGAAGTACAGCTCGATATGGTCCGTGCCCAGGCGTTCCATGGAGGAGCGCAGGTGCCGGCGGACCTTGTAGGCGGAAAGACCGCCGGGGCTGTTGGGTCCGTCATTGGGATCGTGCATTTCCTCGTGCACTTTGGTGGTCAGCACCACCTTTTCCCGGCGGCCGCCGCCCTGGCGGAACCATTTCCCGAGAATCTTTTCGGTGATGCCCTCATTGTTGGTCGCCTTGCCGTAGTTGTCGGCGGAATCGAAGAAATTGATGCCCAGGTCCAGGGCTTCATCCATGATGCGGAAGGATTCCTTTTCGTCGCAGCTGTTGCCGAAGGCCATGGTGCCAAGGCACAGGCGGCTGACCAGAAGACCGGTTCTTCCAAGATGCGTGTATTCCATATTCAGCTCCCCCTCATTCAGAGTGCGTGTTCAGAGAAAACCTGTTATGGTAAGATTACCAGACGGAAAGGAAAATGAAAAGATCAAATTGGGCGTAAATCATGCAGATATGATCAGAATGCGGACATGTGCTCAGCGGGATGCGTGTCCGGAATGTCTGGTGTATAATGGCGGCGTCAGCGTCCGCCCTCCGCGGACCATAAGAAAGGATGGAGGATCAGCCTATGAAAATTCTGTCCATCGGCAACAGTTTCTCGCAGGATGCCCACTACTATCTGCACGACATGAGTGTTCAGGAAGGGCACGTCCTGGAATGCACCAATCTGTATATCGGCGGGTGTCCGCTGAAGCTGCACTGGGAAAACGCACTGTCGGAAAAGGAAGCGTACACGCTGGAAAAGAACGGTGCGGCGGTGCCGGACCACCGGCCGGTCTCCATCCGGGAGATGCTGGAAGCGGATGACTGGGATGTGATCACGCTGCAGCAGGCAAGCCATGACAGCGGGCAGTACGAGACCTATGAGCCGTATCTGATGGAGCTTGCCGGGTATGTGCGCAGCCGGGCACCCCGGGCACAGCTGATGATCCAGAAGACCTGGGCGTATGAACTGGACAGCGATCATCCGGAGTTTGCGCGCTATGGCAGAAGCCAGGAAGCGATGTACGAAGCGCTGAGCGATGCCTATGCGCGGGCAGGTGCGGACATTCAGGCACCGCTGATCCCGGTGGGCAGCGTGATTCAGGCACTGCGCGCGCTCCCGCCCTTCGACTATGCGCATGGCGGCATTTCCCTGTGCCGGGACGGGTTCCATCTGAGCATGACGCTGGGGCGCTACGCCGCGGCGGCTGTATGGTACATGGCGCTCGTGAAGGAAAGGGCCGAGGGAAAGCTGATCCCTGAGTGCTTCAGTGAGGAAGAACGGAAACTTGTGCCCTGCGTTCTGGAAACGGCGGAACGGGTGCTGAAGGGATTCAGGGGATAAACATCACGGATGCGGACCCGGCCTTTCCGGGAAACAGACGGAAAAAAGCAGCCGCGGCAGGACAATGCGTCCATGTATGCGGCTGCTTTTTCATGTGTGCATATTGTGCTTCAGGGCAATGTCAGGCCTCCAGGGCATGGATGAACGCCACGCAGTCCCGGGCCCACTGCGCGAC
>CAMNDE010000134.1:0-6448 GCA_946534895.1 uncultured Clostridia bacterium | reverse complement strand
CACAAAACGGGCGTCAGCAATAGACTGACGCCCAGTTCTCATGAGATCCCAAAAAACACTCTGGCATTCCGGTAGGTGATTTCAGCCAGTTCTTCCACGGGCATGCCGCGAAGCTCTGCCACTTTTTCAGCCACGAGGCGCACACGTGACGGATCGTTTCTGCTTCCTCTGAAGGGCTCCGGCGAAAGATAGGGGCTGTCTGTTTCGAGAAGCAGCCGATCCAGCGGTACCTTCATCGCCACTTCCTGTGCTTTTCTCGCATTGCGGAATGTCACCGTTCCCCCAAAAGCCAGATACATCCCGAGGTCAAGATAGCTTCTGGCACTCTCCCAGCTTCCGCTGTAGCAGTGCATTACACCTCGGGGCAGCCGCTTATTCCGGTTGCGGAGAAGCTCAAGCATATCGCCATGCGCATCACGCACATGAAAGCATGCCGGCTTGCTGTGCTCCCAGGCCAGATCGAGCTGCGCATCAAGAACGCGCTTCTGCTGTTCCCGATCACAGCCGTCCGGCCAATGGTAATCCAAGCCGATTTCTCCGACTGCAACCACCCTGGGATGCTCAAGCAGCTCAGCGAGACTGGATATGTCCCTGTCCTGAAATGTATCCGCCTCTTCCGGATGAAAACCCACAGCGGCGTATGCGCCTTCATGTGTGTCAGCAAACGCCAGTCCCCTGCGACTGCTTTCAAGATTGGTACCCATTACGGCATATGCATCAATCCCATTTGCCTCCATGTCCGCAAAAACAGCTGGCAAATCATTTTCAAAGCATGCTTCGTCCAGGTGACAATGCGTATCGAACAGTCGAATCATCCGATGACTGCTCCATCTTCCATGCCCGGCTCAACGCTCAGAAGCTTCAGGCTGCTGTCATCATCCGATGCAGCACACAGGATCATACCCTGACTTTCAATACCCGCAAGCTTGGCAGGCTTCAGATTCGCCACCAGGACCACCTGTTTGCCGATCATTTCTTCCGGAGAGTACCATGCGGCAATACCGCTCACCACCTGACGCTCACCGTCTTTTCCCAGGGAAAGACGCAGCTTCAGCAGCTTTTTCGACTTTTCAACCTTTTCACAGCTGATAACCCGTGCCACCTGCAGTTTGACTTTTCCAAAATCTTCAATACCAATCTCAGCAGGGAATTCAGGGGCAGCATGCGCATTGCTGTGCTTGTCATTCTTCTTTTCAGGTTTCTGGGGTGTTTCCGCAGGCTGGTCACGCTCCAGTTCTTTCTGAATATCCAGCCTCGGGAAAAGAGCTTCGCCCTTGGCAACCCTGGTACCGCATTTCAGATGCCTGAATTCCCCATCACACAGGGAATCCCAGGTTTTGAGTTCCGGATCATCAACGCCCAGCTGGGCAAAAATCCTTTCCGGGGTTCTCGGCATGACAAAGCTGATCATGACAGCAATCCTTCTGACACACTCAGAAAGCGTATACAGAACCGTGGCAAGTCTCGGTCTGTCATTTTCGGATTTTGCGAGAATCCACGGGGCTGTTACATCAATATACCGATTGCATTCGCCGACCAGCTTCCAGATTGCTGACAGTGCGGAAGAAAACTGGAACGCATTGACTTCTTTTTCCACTTCTCCGGCCGTTGACAGTGCCAGCTGCCAGAGTTCCTGATCTACTTCGTTTGTCTCAGCGGCTTCCGGTATGCAGCCATCAAAGTATTTTTCCACCATGGCAACGGTCCGGCTCACAAGATTCCCCAGATCGTTTGCAAGATCCGCATTGATTCTGGTCAGCATGGACTTGAGCGTGAATTCACCGTCAGAACCGAACGGCATTTCCCTCATGAGGAAATATCTGACCGCATCAGAGGAATACCGGTTGCACAGAATAACCGGATCCACCACATTGCCCACAGATTTCCCCATTTTCTTGCCGTCAATCACCAGCCATCCATGGCCAAAGATCTGCTTCGGCAGCGGTGCACCGATGGCATGGAGCATAATAGGCCAGATAATGGAGTGAAAACGCACAATTTCCTTGCCAACAAGATGAACATTCGCAGGCCAGTACTTTTTGTACAGTTCATCATGATCCGTCCCATATCCCAGAGCAGAGATATAGTTTGTCAGGGCGTCCACCCACACATACACGGTATGCTTGGGATCAAAATCCACGGGAATTCCCCAGCGGATAGACGTTCTGGACACGCACAGGTCCTCAAGTCCCGGCTCAAGGAAATTCTTGATCATTTCATTTGCCCGGCTCTGGGGCTGGATAAACTCCGGATGCTCGCGGATATAATCAATCATCCAGTCCTGATATTTGCTCATGCGGAAAAAGTAGCTTTCTTCCTTAGCCTTTTCCACGGGTCTGCCGCAGTCGGGACACTTGCCGTCCTTCAGCTGCAGCTCTGTCCAGAATGACTCACAGGGAGTGCAATACCAGCCCTCGTATTCGCTCTTATAGATATCGCCCTGTTCATACAGCTGACGGAAAACTTTCTGAACCGTCTGCACATGCCGTTCATCCGTGGTACGGATAAAATCGTCATAGTCAATATCCATGAGCTTCCAGAGATCCTTGATCCCGGCCACAATATGATCAACATATTCCTGAGGGGTTACGCCTTTTTCCTTGGCTTTCCGCTCAATCTTCTGACCGTGTTCATCCGTGCCCGTCAGAAAGTACGTATCATAGCCGGTCATTTTCTTGAATCGTGCCATGGAATCCGCAGCGGTCGAACAATACGCGTGCCCGATATGCAGGTTATCGCTCGGATAATAAATCGGTGTAGTAATATAAAATGTTCCTTTGCTGCCCATTGCCTCTCATTCCTCCCGTGTTGCATTTCCAAAAGAAAAACGCCCCTGTAAAGGGGCGGATTCTCCGCGGTGCCACCCTTAAACTAACTCATCTTACAGATAACGGTGCGACCCGCCGCAGGCTAAAAGCTTCACCTGCAGAGCTCCGAAGCCATGTTCCCATTCCCTGTACGACTGCATTTCACCAACCGCAGTTCTCTTTGCGCTCGGAAATGGTACTCTCTCCATCAACGCGAGTTTGATTATATCGATGTACGGTTTTTCTTGTCAAGAACAAAGCCCTGTTCTTACAAAAAAAGGAGAATCTTTCGATTCCCGCTTTCTGAAAGAATGCCCCAGAATGCCGGTGCTCCCGTTTTTTCACCCGCTATGATAAACGGGCTGGGTATCCGCCGCTGCTTATCTGCCGTCCCCTGGCGTCCGAAGACGGGGGCATGACATCATCAGCTGGGACAAGATTCCCATTTTGTGAAGTGTGGGGAAAACCGGAATGCTGCCGTACACCCCAGAAGCATCCATAACAGAATTATACTGATCCATTGCGGACTGTCAAGCCTTTTCTCCCACTGCCGTCAAGGCGTTCCTGCATACATGATGTCATCACGCAGCCGATAAAGCGTTGCTCCGCGTCCTTTTTTACAGAAACAGGAAGCCCACCATTCCACGCTCCGGACTTCATCAAACTGGACAATCCCGTACCGGATCCCGTCCACTTTTTTTCCGCGCATGTTTGAATCCATCCAGTGCACACTGTCGATTTCCGCATCATAATCAGCAATCATGATAGCAGAATGCGCACCGACTCCATAGTCATAGTCAGCGGACATCTGAAAAAAGTCTCCCCGCTGTACCTGCCGCATAAAGTTCATCGCCAGTTCCATATTCTCTTCCTTGCTCAGGGACTTGTCATACCTGAAACTGGCTGCTTCGTAGAATGGATTGCCCTCAGAAGCTTCAATACTCTTCCATGCTATGCCATAGGAATAGGGTCTGCACTGCGCAGAGGGCAGATTATCCGGAATCACAAGCGTTGTATCCGGATATGCTTCCATCCTGAAATCATCCCTGCATTTTCGGAACAGATATACTGTGAAATTCTTGCACACATAGATGTCTCCGGAGTAATGTGCACGCTGAGCTTTTCCGCCGGATTTTTCATAGAGTTCTTTTCCGAGCTGAATAATCCGGTCGATAAAATCTTCCCTGGCCGGATTTTCCGCCCTTCTCGCCTGCATTTCCGCTTCGACATCCGGCCGTTCTTCACCGCTGTCATCAAGGATCACAAATTCCTCGATATACAGTTCCTCTTCACAGAGTGCAGCCCCCGGAAACAGAAAGCACAGCATGAGCATCACAAGGATTCTTTTCAGCATGGCTTATACCTCAATAAACTTCCTGAATTCGGGAAGAATCCCGATTCCATCCGGATAATGAGCTGCAAACTGAGGCACAGCGTGGCTGGGGAACGAATTCCCTTCGATAAATGTGGGACCATTTTCCGTGATGGCCACATCCCACGCCACAAAACGAAGCTGCGGAACCTTCTGGGCCGCTTCGAGGCACATCTGCTTTGCTTCCTCCCAGTAAGGAATCCGAAAACCAATGATGGACGTTCCCGTCATCGGATGCTTTTCATACGTGTTTCCGGCCTTGTCAGCGCCAACAGTCAGCAGCATGCCGCTGTCAAGATCAATCCTTGCTGCCATGCCGCCACAGTCCACGTTATCCATTACTTTTCCGTTTCCGATCCGGACAAAGGCATAGACAATCCCCTGCGCCTTGTCACCCAGAAGCGTCGCGATCCGGCAGGTATTCACCGAAGTCGGGCAGAGAGAAGCCATATCAGGATGCTGAACCACAACCTCTTCGAGAATGCCGATGTCTTCCTTAAGCAGACGCCTGAGAAACGCATCTGCCCCTTCAGCCCAGTCTGCGGAACTGTACTTGATAATCCCCTGTCCGCTTGACCCCTCCAGCGGCTTTCCGATCAGAGCATCATGTGCCAGGCACAGCTTTTCAAGGTCCTTCACGGATGTTTCCCGGGAAATTTTCAGCCAGTCACGATAAATCCATTTTGAGAATGTCTCGTTAAACTGAGCCTTGTCATCAAAATAATGCCAGAATGCCTTATCATTCATTCTTCGGACAATATCATTTGAGATGCCCCTGGTTATGACCGTTTTCCGCTGTTCGCCGTTCAGACGGTACATCTCCGCAATTTTATAGTCCATATAACCGGCATTGTATTTGACACCGCATATCAGCATATCCGCAAGCAGCAACAGGGTCGGTTTCCCGCTGCGCTGCCGGAGCACCGCCACCGTTTCCCGCATGCGTTTTGTATCGATACGCACAAGACGTTTTGCAAAATAAGACAGTCGGCCCATGCTTGCTTCCTTTCGCGTCAGACATTAAACCGGAACAATACAATGTCTCCGTCCTTCATTACATACTCCTTGCCCTCGGAGCGTACCAGTCCCTTTTCCTTGCAGGCTGCCATGGAACCCAGTTCCTTCAGTGTTTCAAACGGAACCACTTCTGCTCGGATAAAGCCCTTCTCAAAATCCGTATGAATCTTTCCCGCAGCCTGCGGTGCTTTTGTCCCTTTACGGATCGTCCAGGCTCTGCACTCATCCTCACCGGCCGTAAGGAAGGAAATCAGACCAAGGAGATGATAGCTGGCGGTAATCATACGTTCCATCCCGCTTTGTCCAATACCCAGATCTTCCAGGAATTCCTTCTTCTCTTCCTCTTCCATCTGGGAGATTTCCTGTTCGATTGCAGCGGAGATGATCAGCACTTCTGAGTGTTCCTGCTCAGCGATCTCCTGAACTTTTTTCACGTTATCAATTTCTTCCGGTGCTTTCCCGAGGTCCTCTTCCGCAATATTCGCAGCATAAATCACCGGTTTGGTGGTCAGAAGAAACCAGCTGTCCGCGATCGCCTTTTCTTCATCTGTCATTTCCAGAATCCGTGCCGGTTTCCCCGAAGAAAGATGTTCAATCATGCGGTCGCAAAGCGCGCATTCTGCCTGGGCATTCTTGTCGCCGCCATGCACAAGGCGAAGCGTCTTGTCTTTACGCTTCTGTACCGTTTCCAGATCCGCAAAGATCAGCTCAAGGTTCACGCATTCTATATCGCTTGCAGGATCCGAGGAGCAGTCCGCCCGGATGATGTTATCATCCTCAAAGCAGCGGACCACATGGATAATTGCATCGACTTCACGGATATGGGACAGAAATTTGTTTCCCAGTCCTTCGCCGTGGCTTGCCCCTTTGACAAGGCCTGCTATATCAACAAATTCCACCGTCGTTGGGGTCACTTTTTTCGGATGATACATGTCCGCAAGCACATCCAGCCTTGCATCCGGCACCATCACCATACCTGTATTGGGTTCGATTGTGCAGAACGGAAAATTCGCAGCCTGTGCATTGCTGGTCTGCGTGATTGCATTGAACAAAGTGCTCTTCCCAACGTTTGGAAGTCCGACAATCCCCAGTTTCATTGATTTCCAACCTTTCCAACAAATCACTGTTCCATCCGTGCATGGCAGCTCTGACAAAGCAGAGCCCCATCCCATCACGGCGCAATATGCATTCTATCACAACGCCATCAATTTCTCCACAGAAGTTTTCAACCACTCATCCTGTTTTCTGCCGC
>CAMNDE010000133.1:0-6464 GCA_946534895.1 uncultured Clostridia bacterium | reverse complement strand
TCGTCATGGCCGTACTTCTGGATCATGGTGTTGATCACCAGCTTGGCCGTGCCGGCGGTGTTGTAGTTGGACAGCCAGATCAGGCCCTTGTATTTCTCATCCAGCAGGTCTTTCCAGTCCTGAGGAACTTCCAGGCCCATGCGCTCGAGTTCCTCGGTGTTGACCATAAATCCCAGAATGCCCTTGTAGATGCCGTACCATCTGCCTTCGGCGTCACGGTAGGTATCCTTCAGAAGATGAGAAGCATTCTTGGCTTCGTAAGCTTCCAGAAGGCCTTCCTGAGCGCATACGTTGTAGGGATCGGTCGTGCCGCCGAACCATACGTCAGCGGAAGGATTCCCGGCTTCTTCCTCGATCTTGGCCTGAACCTCACCGGTGGAGAGGCGCTGACCCGTGGTCTTGATTCCGTAGAGTTCCTCAAAATGCGATACAGCCGCCTGCAGATACTCTTCCTCGCAGGAACCGTACACAATCAGTTCCCCTTCAGCCTGAGCCGCAGCGATCAGTTCAGGATCAATTTCCTCCGCGCTGCTTACAGCCGCGCAGCCGAGAACCAGCATCATGGACAGAAGAACAGCCAAAAACTTTTTCATATCCCGAGTCCTCCTTGTATATGTCATTGTGGAACAAAAGGTTCTGAACTAATTATAGTCATGCATTTTCGACTGTCAAGCAGATGTTTTCGCTTCCGCTCCTCCCGCTGCGCACATCTGCACACAAAAAGCCCGGGATATGTCCCAGGCCCCTGTCTTTTCCGATACCGGGTCTTATGCTTCCCGGCACCACTCAAGCAGTTTTTCACGCATTTCCTCCACGCTGGACACGCGGATGTCAGCCAGTGCGTACTCCTCATCGGTGCCATACCCGTAAGTGGCCGCCATGGTCAGAAGATGATTGCCGATGCCCGCCTCAAAGTCGGTCCGCCGGTCGCCCACCAGAATGGCCCTGGAAGGCTGCATGTCGTCCAGCATGCTCCGGAGGACTTCCGTTTTTCCCTTTCCGGGCATGGAGGCCTGAATCCTGACAAAGCAGTCGGTCAGATGGAACGTGGCCACGGAAAGCTCAATATAGTCCTTCTGTCCGTTGGACACGATGGCGAGGTCCGCGTGCTGCTGCAGTGTGCGCAGCAGTTCCTCCACGCCGGGGTATGTCCGGAGAAGCACGGGAATCAGTTCTCGCTCCGCCCGCCTGCGTTCGCGCAGAAACGCTTCTCCTTCCTCGCCTTCCATGCCCATGATCACCACGGACTCCTCATGAGTCGGACCATTGCAGGCCCGGATTTTTTCCTCTTCCACTTCCGCGTGTCCGATCCGTTTCAGGGCCAGTCGGATTTCGCCCAGACACAGGTCCATGCTGTCGCCCAGCGTGCCGTCCCAGTCAAAATAGATCACCGGTTTCTTCATGCGTGCTTTTTCCCCTTCTCCTTTATGTCACACCCGTTTTCAGGCGCGGGCAGCCTGCTTTTCCGCCGCCTTCACCTGCACGTTCTCCTGGCCGTAATGCTCCACCATCTTCCAGACCGCCTCGGAACTTCCGTCGCACCAGCAGTCCTCCGGAGCAAGAAAGACCGTCCGGTCCTCCTTGACAAACAGATACACCGGAACGCTTCCGCCCTGTCCGCGCAGCACTTCCCGGGCGCTGTTCATCTGCTCCCTGTCCACGCGGATGTATACCTTGGTACCGGCGCGCTTGGCTCGGTCCGCTGCCGTCTCCACGCTGGTGGTGCGGTATGCCCGCGCGTCGTCCGTTCTGCTGCGGTAGCCGGAGCGCACCTGCGGCTTCTTTCCGTCCCAGGTGCGCAGATCATAGACCTTGTCCACCTGCACATTCGGCGGCTGATCCTCACGCAGGGAAATCCTGCCTTCAATGACCACAAGCGCGTCCGTCTGCAGCTCCGCCTGGTACTTCTCATAATTGCGCGGGAATATGACGCATTCCACCTGACCGGTGAGATCTTCCAGCGTCATGTATCCCATGTAATCGCCCTTCTTGGTGGCCTTTCCATGGATCTCCGTAACAATGCCGCCCATCTGCACGTACTGGCCATCCAGCTCTTCCGGCGAGCTTTCCGGATCGTCCCCGTACAGGGAGGCCGATGTGAAGGGAATTTTTTCCATCTGTTCCCGGTAGGCATCCAGCGGATGTCCGGTGATATAGATGCCCGCGATCTCCTTCTCATACGCCAGGCGCTGCAGATCGGTATAGTCGGGCACATCCCGCTTCATCTCGTACTGCATTTCCAGATGCGGCTGCCCGTCCCCCAGATCCGCAAACATGCTGATCTGGCCTTCGGCGGACTTTTTGCGCGTAATGCTGTTCCCGTCCATGACCTCCTCAAACGTGGCCACCATGGCGGGACGCGAGGCTCCGGTATAATCGAAGGCACCCACCTTGATCAGGTTCTCCACCACCCGCTTGGTCACCTGGGTGGTATCGATCCGCTCGCAGAAGTCAAAGATATCCCGGTACGGTCCGCGCCGGCGTTCCTGTTCAATGGCGCGCACGGCGTTCTCGCCCACGCTCTTGACCGCGCCGAGCCCGAACACAATGCCCAGGCTGCCGTCGTCCATCTTACGGACCGTGAATTTCCAGGACGAGAAGTTCACATCCGGCGGAAGCACGGCAATGCCGTGCCCTCTGCAGTACTGGATATAGGACGCCACCTTGGTGGTGTTCCCGAACGCGGAATTGATCAGGGCCGCCATGAACGGCACCGGATGATAGCGCTTCAGCCATGCGGTCTGCATGGTGACCACGCCGTAGGCCGCGGCATGGGATTTGTTGAAGGCGTAGGACGCGAAGGAGATCATCTCGTCATAGATCTGGTTGGCAGCGCTCTCGCTGATGCCGTTGCGCACACAGCCGGGCACGAGGATGTTCCCGTCCGCATCCAGCTGTCCATGCACGAAGTATTCGCGCTCCTCCTCCATGACCTTGTGCTTTTTCTTGGCCATGGCGCGGCGCACCAGGTCGCTGCGCCCATAGCTGTATCCCGCCAGGTCGCGCACAATCTGCATGACCTGCTCCTGATACACCATGCAGCCGTAGGTCACTTCCAGGATCGGCTTGAGCTGGGGCGTAATATAGGTCACACTGGAGCTGTCTTCCTTGCCGGCGATATAGCGCGGTATGGACGACATGGGGCCGGGACGGTAGAGGCTGATGGCAGCAATGATGTCTTCAAAGCAGGCCGGCTTCATGGAAGTCAGGAACCCGCGCATGCCGTTGCCTTCCAGCTGGAACACACCGTCCGTTTCACCGTCGGAAATCATCTCAAAGACCTTCGGATCATCCACCGGGATATCCTCAGCCTTCATGTCCACATGTTCCACTTCGCGCATCATGTCCAGGGCATCCCGTATCACCGTCAGCGTCCGCAGGCCCAGGAAGTCCATTTTCAGAAGACCCAGATGCTCAATGGTATCCTTGGGATACTGAGTGGTGATCACATCATCATTGCGCTGGAGCGGTACATACTCCATAACCGGCTTTCCGGAGATCAGCACGCCGGCCGCATGCGTGGACGCATTCCGGGGCATGCCTTCCAGGGTCAGGGCCATACCGATCAGGCGCTTGACCTCTTCCTGGTTTTCATACATGCTTTTCAGCTGCGGGCTGATTTCCAGTGCCCTGGCCAGGGTGATGCCCAGCTCATTGGGCACGGCCTTGGCAATGACATCCACGTCCCTGTAGCTCATGCCCAGCACGCGGCCCACGTCCCGGATCACGCCCTTGGCCGCCATGGTGCCAAAGGTGATGATCTGGCACACATGATCCTCGCCGTACTTGTGCGCCACATAGTCGATGACTTCCTGCCGGCGTTCATAGCAGAAGTCCACGTCAATATCAGGCATGGACACGCGCTCCGGGTTCAGGAAGCGTTCAAACAGCAGCTGATACTTCAGCGGGTCAAGCATGGTAATGCCCAGAGAATAGGCCACAATCGAGCCTGCGCCGCTTCCACGGCCCGGGCCCACCATGATCCCATGGCTCTTGGCGTAATGAATGAAGTCCCAGACAATCAGGAAGTAGTCCACAAAGCCCATGGAGCTGATGACCCCGAGCTCATAGTTCATGCGCGTGTAGGGTTCATCCTCCTCGCCCGCATCAGGGTACAGCCGCTGCATGCCCTCGCGGCACAGCCGTGTCAGCATCTCCAGGGATGTCTCACCTGTCTCAATGGGATATCTGGGCAGGCGGGTCACGCCGAACTCGAACGTCACATTGCAGCGCTCCGCGATGGTATGGCTCATGTCCACGGCCTCCGGCACGGCCGCGAACAGGGCGCGCATTTCCTCCTCGCTCTTGACATAGAGCTGATCGGTTTCCATGCGCATGCGCTTTTCGTCTTCCAGGGTCTTGCCGGTCTGGATGCAGGTGAGCACTTCCTGCGCTTCCGCATCCGTCTTTTCTATGTAATGGCAGTCATTGGTGGCCACCAGCGGGACATGCATTTCCCGCGCAATGCGGATGAGCCTGGGAAGCACCATTTTCTCTTCCCTGAGGCCGTGATCCATGATTTCCACGAAGAAATTGTCTTCGCCGAAAATCTCGCGCATTTCTTCCACGAAGCGGTGCGCGTCCCCATCCCTGCCGTCCAGCAGTGCCCGCGGCAGTTCACCGGACAGACAGGCGCTCAGGCAGATCAGGCCCTCATGATGCCCCCGGAGCATCTCCCGGTCAATCCTCGGCTTATAGTAGTATCCGTTGACAAAGCCTTCCGAGATCAGGTACATCAGGTTCTGATATCCGGTATTGTTTTCACACAGAAGAATCAGGTGCGACATTTCCCGCGCCTCAGGGGACTTGTCCAGATGATTTCTGCACATGTAGGCTTCGCATCCGATGATCGGCTTCATACCGGCATCGATCATGGCCTGATAGAAATCAATGCACCCGTACATGACGCCATGGTCCGTGATGGCACAGCTGTCCATGCCGAGCTCCTTCAGTTTCTGCACAAGCCGCGGAATACGGCACGCGCCGTCGAGCAGGCTGTATTCCGTATGCAGGTGCAGATGGGTAAATGCCATGGTCCGATCCCTCCTTTCCCAGATGCTGCAAAAATTATACCACCCCGGAAATAGGGGTGCAACGCTTCCCTTTTCTTGCATTCTCCCCTGCACATGCTATACTGGAAAACGTTCATCACGGCAGTTCCGAAGCCCTTTTTTACTCGAATTCTGCCATCTGCATTCCCCATCCTGCATATTTTCCGGAAGGACTGATTTCATGAAATCTTCCCAGCATCCCGCCGACATGCTCCACCAGCCCGCGGATCCGTGGCGCAGCCTGTTTCCCCCTCAGGAGCTGTCGGACGGACTCGAGTTTTTCAACAGTCATTCATCGGTTTACAGGGAATCCTGGTACAGCGGATGCACGTTTACCTTCCGCAGGACCAGTCCGTCTGTCGAGGTTACCATTGGCTCTGTGCCCGAGTACATCGGGCAGAGCTGGAACCTCAGGCATATCACCTGCAATGTCTGCCGCACCCCTTCATGCTTTCACAGAGCCGCCGCTCTCTATGCCTATGAAGCACGGTTCGGAAAAATCACGCTCTGGGAAGAACGGGGACAATACGAGCGCCGCAAGATGAGGGAAGCCTTTCAGGCTGTCATCGACAAGCGTGCGGCAGAGGATGCGGAAATCGGCCTGAATTCCATCCCCGTGGATCCTGACATATTCCATCACAAGTCCTCAGACGGAGTGCTTGTATTCGATCTGCCCGGTGTACTGTCCCGCTTCACCACCACGCCCGCAGCCGTGGCCCGCTTGAATGAAGCCAGAAAAAGCGTGATTAACTATCGGAGAAGCATTGAGCTTCTGTCCACGCGGGAAGGCGAACAGATGATCCAGTTTTCTGTCATGTTTGCCGGACCCGCGGAGGTGGAAGCCGTCGCCGGCATGCTCCTTCCCCAGCAGCTGATCATTGCCAGCAACCGTGAATACCGGGAGAGCGACCGCTTCTACACAGAGTGCGATCAGCCCGTTGTCTCCGCACTGGATCGTCATGAAGCGCCGCTGGATGCCTATGAGCTCGCCGTCATCGGCATGCTCTGGGACAAGGCTGACAAAGCCGGCATGGAAAACATTACGGACGCAGGCGCGCTGAAGTTTTTCTCCTCCATCCGTGCGATGCAGGAAAAAAGCGCGCAGAAGGAAGTGCGCGCAATTCCCGTGCCGGAGAAGAAGGCCGTTGTTACCCTTCTGCCCCGCATAGTCATGACGGACGGTGTCCCCGTGCTTTCCTATAAAATCGGGGTAAGCGGCGGACGCCTGTATGTGCTCAAGGACTGCTTTTCCCTGATCAGTGCCGTCACCCGGGAACAGGAATATGTGCTCGGAAAGCGTGAATCCCTGAACTTTTCCACGCAGACCTTTACCCCGGAATCAGAAAAGCTTTTTGATTTCATCCAGAGAAACAAGGCCGATTCCTACGCCAATGTCTACCAGTGCCCGCTCAA
>CAMNDE010000132.1:0-6466 GCA_946534895.1 uncultured Clostridia bacterium | reverse complement strand
CAGAGGGGGCATCGGATATGCAGCATCCGGAACTGACCGTTTCCATTCTGAAGGTTGGGAAGGCGGACGCCATTGTGGTCCATGAGGAAAATCATGCCATGATCATCGATGCGGGGGAAGATGAGGACGGCGTGGAAGTGGTTGCATATCTCCACAATCATGGACTTGAAAGTGTCGATGTCATGATCATCACGCATTTTGACAAGGATCATGTGGGCGGTGCGGATATGGTATTGCGCGGCGTAAAGGTGAACCGTGTGCTGCTTCCGCATTATACGGGAGAAGGTCCGGAATATGATGAATTCATGGAAGCACTGAACGCGTGCGGGGTGAAGCCCGAATACCTGGATGCGCCGGAAGCTTTTGCCTTTGGCAGCGCCAGTGTAAAGGTGGAACCGCCCCTGAACTATGAAGTGAAGGGCAAAGGCGAAGTGGACAACAATTTTTCCCTGATCACCACTGTGGTCCACGGAAACAGCCGGCTTCTGTTCACCGGGGATATTGAAAAAAAACGCATCCGTGCCTGGCTGGAGGGCGGTACGGCGGAACCGTGTGATTTTCTGAAAATCCCGCATCACGGCAACTATAATTCTGCTCTGGAACAGCTGCTGGACACGGTCAGGCCGTCTATTGCAGCCATCTGCTGCTCAGCCAAGAACCCGGCGGACCAGGAATTGCTTGACCTGCTGGCAGATCGCGGCATCCAGACGGCGGAGACCACATACGGGGATATCACCGTGATCAGTGACGGAAACAAGGTTTCCATGTATCAGTAAGCATGTGTGCCGGATCCTGTGCCTTAAGAGTATACAGGCCTGTTCGGACGGAAAAAAAGGAAGAAGCCGCGGATATATACGCGGCTGTCTTCCTTTTTTTGCTGGAAAAGCCTTCGGGCTTTCTCCTCTGCATGCAGATCAGGGATGTATTTCGTCCAGATGCTGGATCAGATATTCCTGGGCTTCCCTGGAATACCTGAGCTGCTGATGGATTTCGCCGGTTTCCGGGTCTGTGACGGTGATTTCCACAAAGCCCATGGCTATGGCTGTGGGGGTGGGTGACCAGAACGTTTTCTGCACCATGGTCGGATTCTTCCGGGAGACAAGCAGTCCCCGCTTCTGGAGAAAGGTATTGACGGCTTTCGGGGTAAGGCGTTCCATTTTTTCAAGATTGGCCACATTGTTTACATAGCGCAGGAACACGGTGGGTGTGGTGCCTGTGGGAACGATATAGATCTTCTGCTTTTCCTCGTCCGTCAGATGGAAAGGCTGTTTTTTCGCCACAAGCTCATAGTCCGGGGCGTCTGCATCCTGAAGATCCACAAAGCCGTGATGATCGAGCATTTCATGGAGAATGCTGGAGACATAGGCAAAGCATTTCCTCAGCTGCGGCTGGCAGGCGGCGGAATCCTCCGGAATCGGGGAACGGGAAATGGGATCCACACCCTGGGCAAGAAGATCAAGATAGTCTTTTGCGTGCTGAATGATCTGTCGTTTGGTCATGGGAAACACTCCAAATCCATAAAATAACAGCCAGTGGAGAATGCACGCGCCGCCTGTCAGGCGGTACTGCGTGACGCAATGGTTCCAGGGAAAGCCTGCCTCTCACAGGAAAGCGGTATGTCAGGCATGATCCTTTTCCGAACCCCGGTCGGGCCGGCCTGCGAGCTCACGGCTGACGGAGCGGGTCATCCAGACGGCCAGCAGGAAGGTGAGCAGGTCGGCAGCGGGCTGTGCCAGTTCCAGACCGGTCAGTCCCAGCAGACGGGGCAGAATCAGCAGCGAGGGGATCAGAAAGATGCCCTGGCGCGCGGAAGCAATGAGCGTGGCACGCAGACCCAGACCTATGGACTGCGTGAACATGTTGCACATGGTAATCAGTCCCCAGAGCGGGAGCGTGATCAGCTGGCAGCGCAGGGCGACCGTCCCGATGTCAATGACCTGGGGATCGTCACGGAAAAAACTGACCACAGGCCGGGCGGAAAGGAAAAACACGATGGCGACGGCCGCCAGGAAAATGGTGGAAACACGGATGCAGAAGTTCAGCGCTTCGCGCACGCGCCGGTATTTACCGGCACCATAGCAGTAGGCGCATACGGGCTGAAAGCCCTGTCCGAAACCGATGACAGCGGAATTCATGAACATGGTGCAGCGCCCTACAATGGACATGGCCGCGATGGCTGCATCGCCCCAGGAGCCGGCAACACGGTTGAGCACCACGGAGGCAATACTGGCAATGCCCTGGCGTCCCATGGACGGGAGTCCGTTGGATAGCATGCGTCTGTAGAGCGCGGCCGTGGGCCGGAAATCCGACAGGCGGATGGACAGTGCATCGGACTTGTGATTGGTCATGAACAGCAGAAGGGAAAAACTGATGAACTGGGAAATGGCCGTGGCAATGGCTGCACCGGCGGTGCCCAGATCCAGCACAAAGATGAAAAGCGGATCCAGGGCAATATTGATGATGCCCCCGGTGCCCATGCCGATCATGCCGTAGAGTGCCAGTCCCTGAAAGCGGAGCAGGTTGTTCATGGCCAGGGAGCTCATCATGAATGGCGCTGCGTAGAAGATATAGGTGGCATAGGCCTGGGCATGCGGAGCGATGGTTTCGGTGGCGCCGAGAAGCCTCACCAGGGGGCCGGTAAACAGATTCCCGACCAGACACACCACAAGGCCTGCGCCGAAGGCTGTAAAGAAACCCATAGCCACGAAAACGCGTGCTTCCTTTTCATTCCCGGCGCCAAGGGCACGGCTCATGTTGGCACCGCTGCCCATGCCGAAGGTGAAGGCCAGAGCCTGAATCATGGACATGGCGGAAAAGATGATGCCGACGGCTCCGGAGGCCGAGGTGGAAATTCTCCCGACAAAGAATGTATCTGCCATATTGTAGATGCTGGTGATGAGCATGGAAATGATGGTGGGTATGGCAAGACGCGGAATAACGCGCGACACGGGCATTTCGAGCATCATCTGGCCGCGGGCGGAGCGGGATGTGGCCATGCAACTCCTCCTTTTTCTGTGATGCGGGATGAAAAACTGCCTTTCCGGAAAACGGGAAAGGCAGTGAGTGAGATCAGAGGAGACGGACGCGCATGATGCCCTCTCTTGCGGCAAGCAGGTCCGGAAGCTCAGAAGGAACTTCGCCGATGAAATCCAGCATGGTGTAGGCCACATTCCCTCTGGAGCGGTTTACAAGGTTTTCAATGTTGATGCCCTGATTGGACACGGTTTCGGTGATGGCGCCCAGCATGCCGGGACGGTTCTGGTGGATGATGGTGATCCGGCTGCCGTCCGTGCGGGGGAAGGAGACATCCGGCAGGTTCACGGAATTGGTGATATTGCCGTTCTCCAGATAATCCATGATCTGGCGTGCGGCCATGACTGCGCAGTTTTCATCGGCTTCAGGCGTTCCGGCACCCAGGTGCGGGGTGGCCACCACATTGTCAAGCTGCAGCTGCTCGGAGGTGGGGAAGTCGGTGGCCATGGCCTTGATCTTGCCGCTCTTCAGGGCTTCCACCACATCTTCATTGTTGATGATGGGACCTCTGGCATAGTTCACCAGATACACGCCGTCCTTCATCTGATCAATTTCCTTGCGGCTGATGAGGTTGCGGTTCTGTTCGTTGAGCGGTACATGGACGGTGATATAGTCGCAGGTGCGGTAGATCTCTTCCACATTGTCCACCATCTGCACAAAGGCGCGGAGTTCCTTTTTCCGGGCCTGGGTGAGATAGGGATCATAGCCGAGAACATCCATGCCCATGTCAGAGCATACCTTGGCCATTCTCGAGCCAATGGCGCCCACACCGATGACGCCGATTTTCTTGCCCATGATTTCAGGACCACGGAAGACTTCCTTGCCCTGTTCCACTTCCTTGGTGGGCTCGGGTGTTTTCAGGGACTTGACCCAGGCGGAGGCGGCGGGCACATTCCGCGTCATCATGATCATGGCGGCCAGAGCCAGTTCCTTTACGGCATTGGCGTTTCCACCGGGAGTATTGAACACGCAGATGCCTTCCTCAGTACAGCGGCTTACCGGAATGGTATTGACGCCGGCGCCGACCCGGACGATGGCCTTGAGCGTTTCAGGGAAGGTGACCTCGTGCAGGGGAGCGGAGTGCACCATGATGGCGTCGGCACGGTCAAGCTTGTCGGTGATCTGATACTTGTCCTTGTCGTACATGGCCAGACCGGCCTGTCCAATATGATTATAGGTGTTGATAACAAACATTTGACATTCTCCTTTTCCGTACGTTATGCGTTCTGCTCAAAACGGCGCATGTAATCGGCTAGGGTTTCCACGCCTTCCACAGGCATGCCGTTGTAGATGGAAGCCCGGATGCCGCCGATGGACCGGTAGCCTTTCAGACCGATCAGGCCGAGAGACTCCGCGCCTTTGAGGAAAGACTCTGTAAGCTCGCTCTGACGCAGTGTGAAAGTCACATTGGTGAGACTGCGGGAATCCCTGCGGGCAAAGCCCTGATAAAGGGAGGAATGATCCAGAATATCATAGAGCATTCCGGCCTTTTTCCGGTTTATGGCTTCCATGGCATCCACGCCGCCCAGGTCCTTCAGCCAGTCGCAGACAAGACCGAGCAGATAGATGCCGTAAGTGGACGGGGTATTGATCATGGATTCCGCCTTGGCAAGGGAGCGGTAATTCATCAGGTCGGGAAGCAGCGGATCCGTTTCACGCTCGAGCAGTTCCTTTTTGAGAATCACCACGGTCACGCCTGCAATGCCCATGTTCTTCTGGGCTCCGGCATAGATCAGGTCATAGTCCTGAACCGGGATCCGGCTGCCCAGGATGCCGCTGGACCAGTCCGCCACCAGCGGGACCTTTCCGTGTTCCGGGGTGGATGTATACATGGTGCCGTAGGCGGTATTGTTGCCGGTGATATGGAGATAAACGGCGTCTTCCGGAAGATCCGCGGGAAGGTCGGGAATAAAGCCTTCACTGCCGCAGTCTGTGACTTTCACAGCATTGACCCAGCGGGCACCTTCTGCGGCGGCTTTTTTGGCAAACACGCCGGTGACGGCGTACAGCGCGGTCGCGCCACGCGGGGCCAGGTTCATGGGAATCATGGAGAACTGCAGAGTGGCACCGCCCTGGAGAAAGAGCACCGCATAGGAATCCGGGATTTCCAGAACGTCACGCAGGGCAGATTCCGCATGATGATAAATATCCATGTATATCCGGGAGCGATGACTCATTTCCATGACGCTCATGCCGGAATGTTCATAGCTGCATAATTCGGCCTGTGCCTTTTCAAGCACGGGCAGTGGCAGCATGGAAGGACCGGCGGAGAAATTGAAAACTCTTTCCAAAGCCGGACACCTGCCTTTCAATGGGATGGGATACCATTTTATTGTAACAGTTTTTGATATGCCGGGCAAGAACAATACTGCTTGTCTGTTGCGATAATGTTCGCACTATTGGGAATAATCTCTCCCTGAAACTGCATTTTGTGCGGGATATTCTAAAAAGAAACAGGGAAAATACAAAGTGCCGGGCCCTGCAGGCAGTTCCCGTCTGCCTGCGGAAGAGCCCGGCCGGGACGGTTGTATAAGGCAGGGAAAACTGATAAGATGTGGCAGGGTGATTGAATGATGAGAATGATATCCTGGAATGTAAACGGGATCCGAGCATGTCTTGGAAAAGGATTTCTTGACAGCGTACAGGGACTCGATGCGGACATGATCTGTCTGCAGGAGACCAAGTGTCAGCCGGGACAGGTGACTCTTCCCCTGGACGGGTATGAACAGTACTGGCTCGGCGCGGAAAAGAAAGGCTACAGCAGTACGGCACTTTTCAGCCGTAGGGTACCGGATTCCGTAGCCTACGGCATCGGGGTGGATGCCATGGATCATGAGGGACGCGTGATTACGGCCGAATATCCCGGGTTTTATCTGGTGAACGTCTATACCCCCAACAGCCAGGACGGCCTTGCCAGGCTGCCGTACCGCATGGAATGGGAGGAAGCGTTTCTTCATTATGTGAAGGAGCTCGAGAAAACGCATCCGGTGGTGATCTGCGGGGACATGAACGTGGCGCATACGGAGAAGGACATCAAGAATGCCAAGTCCAATCAGAACAATGCGGGATTCACGCCTCAGGAGCGAGCGTGCATGACACGGCTTCTGGACAGCGGATTCGTGGATACGTTCCGGTACATGCATCCGGATGCCGAAGGCGCATATTCCTGGTGGTCCTACCGCTTCCATGCCCGGGAAAACAATGCCGGATGGCGAATTGACTACTTCCTTGTGTCCAGGGCTCTGGCCGACAGAATTGAGAAAGCCGAGATTCATCCCGAAATCATGGGATCCGATCACTGCCCGGTGGAACTGGTGCTGAAGATGGAATTCTGACAAAAAAGGTATGAAACCGTGATGGTTCCATACCTTTTTTGAGTGATACGCAAGGATCAGACGGGGCGGCTGTCTCTCCAGGACTTGAAGGCCTGGAC
>CAMNDE010000131.1:0-6487 GCA_946534895.1 uncultured Clostridia bacterium | reverse complement strand
TGTTGTCGCCGCCCCAGTGCACGGGGAACTGCTGGCTGCCGGCGGTGGCGCTGCGCGCGAAGAGAATGGCCTCGCCTTCCCCGCGCTCCTCGCGGATGGTGTCAAACACCATCTGGTTATAGAGGAAGGTATAGTAATTGTGCATGTGCAGGGGACTGGATCCGTCATAGTAGGCGATATCCTTCACGGGGATGCGCTCGCCGAAGTCGGTCTTCAGGCAGTCCACGCCCATGCGCAGCAGGCGGCGGAGCTCATCGCAGTACCATTTGCGGGCAGCGGGATTGGTGACGTCCACAATGCCCATGCCGGCCTGCCACATGTCGGTCTGCCAGACATCGCCGTTGGTCTTTTTCAGAAGATACCCGTGCTCCATGCCCTCGGCAAAGAGGTGGGACTGCTGGGCGATATAGGGATTGATCCAGCAGCACAGGTGCAGGCCTTTTTCGTGATACCGCCGGAGCATGCCTTCCGGGTCCGGGAAGGTCTCCGGATCCCAGACAAAATCGCACCAGTTGTATCCGCGCATCCAGAAGCAGTCGAAGTGGAACACGGACAGGGGGATATCGCGCTGGCGCATGCCGTCAATGAAGCTGCTGGTGGTGGACTCGTCATAGCTGGTGGTGAAGGAAGTGGACAGCCACAGGCCGAAGCTCCAGGCGGGCAGCACGGGCGGCCGGCCGGTGAGGGCTGTATAGAGCTCCAGCGTCTTTTTCGGGGTGCCGCCGTAGATGATGTCGTAGGTCAGGGTTTCGCCTTCCACGGAGAACTGGGCGCGCTCCACCTTTTCACTGGCGATCTCGAAGCTGACGTCGGAGGTGTCCTCCACAAAGACGCCGTAGCCGCGGTTGGTCATGTAGAAGGGGATGTTCTTGTAGGCGAGCTCGGAGGCGGTGCCGCCGTCGCCGTTCCACATGTCCACGCTCTGACCGTTCTTGAGATAGGGCGTGAAGCGCTCGCCCAGGCCGTAGACGTATTCGCCCACGTCCAGCATGAGGCTGTCGCTCATGTAGGTTTTGCCTGTATTGCGGTCCAGGGCATGGGCCATGCCGTGATAGGCCGAGGACGTGATCAGGGAGCCGTCTTCCCGCAGAAAGTCCAGCTGCCATGGGCCGGACCGGGAGAAGCGCGCGGTCAGGTTGCCGCTGGTATAGGAAAGAAGTTCCCCGTCCTGGGACACACGGGTTTCCGGGGAAGCGTCAGCGGTGAAGAAACGGGGCATTTTCAGGCAAGTGCCTGCGAAGTGGGTGATGCGCACGCGGATAATGTTTTCCAGCGGGGAGGAAAGGGTGACCTCCAGGGCTGCGCTGTTGAGGATATCGCCGCGCTCGCGCACCGGACGGCAGGCGGCCAGGATATGCACGTTCCCGTCCTCCGGACGGGTGCGCACGCACTGGGCGGCATAGTTCAGCGTGAAGTTTTCCCTTGTGAGCCAGTAACCACGGGTGAATTTCATAAAAGCCAGTCCTCCCCATAATGTCAAACGAAAATCGTTGATTTACCATTCTATGTTTACAGCTGCCGGATCGACGGGACGGGCATGCGCGGCGGGATCTCCGTCATACGGCCGGGTTCGCGCGGGTATATGTGGAATGATTGGATGTACAGAGCCGGATTCCTCTTTTTCCCTGTTTTTTTCGTTGCCTTTCCGGCTCTTCCGTGATATCCTTGCCTGTGAGGTGATTGGATGTCTGAATGTACGCATGACTGCTCGAACTGCGCATCAAAGTGCGAGCAGGCGGATCTCAAGGCCAAGATGAACGCGCACAGCCATGTGAAGCATGTCATTGGCGTGGTCAGCGGAAAAGGCGGCGTGGGCAAGAGCCTGGTGACCGGCCTCAGCGCGGCGCTTCTGCGCCGGAAGGGCTATGAGACCGCAGTATTGGACGCGGATATTACCGGGCCCAGTATTCCCAGGATGTACGGCATTGTGGACCATGCCATGGGCGATGAGCGCGGGATTCTTCCTGTGCCCTCCAAGACCGGTATCGGCGTGATGAGCATCAACCTGCTGCTGGAGAATGACACGGATCCCGTGGTCTGGCGCGGAAGCCTGATCTCCGGCACAGTGACCCAGTTCTGGACGGATGTGGTCTGGGGCGATGTGGACTATATGTTTGTGGATATGCCTCCGGGAACCGGAGATGTACCGCTGACGGTTTTCCAGAGCCTGCCGGTGGACGGCATCCTGGTGGTGGCAAGCCCTCAGGAGCTGGTGGACATGATCGTGTCCAAGGCCGTGAACATGGCGAAAATGATGAATGTGCCGATCCTGGGACTGGTGGAGAACATGAGCTACATGACCTGCCCGGACTGCGGAAAGCGCATTTATCCCTTTGGCGAGGGCAAGACCATCCGTACAGCCCAGCGCTTCTCGCTGCCGCTGCTGGCCCAGATTCCCATGGACCCTGAACTGGCCATGGCCTGCGACCGGGGCGAGGCGGAGAGCATTCAGGCGGACTGGATGTCGGACCTGGTCACGTATCTGGAGAACGTACTTCCTGTGGAGAAATGACAGGGGCAGCCGTACGCATGACGTCCGGCTGCATTTTTTCTGTGAGGTGCAATGTGACAAGACCGGTTTCTGAAATGCTGGAAGCATGCCAAAATGGCATGTGGCTGCACATGCCGGGGCACGGCGGGAAAGCACCCTTCGGGCCCGCGGATATGACGGAGCTGGACCTGACGGAGCTGGACTGCACGGATGATCTGTATCATCCGCGCTCGGGCATCGCGCAGGCGGAGGAGATATACGCGCAGCGGGCGCATGCCGGCGCGACCCTGTTTCTGCACAATGGCAGCACCCAGGGCATCCATGCCATGCTGCAGATGCAGATGCGCGAGGGGGACACGGTGATTTTGCCGCGCAACGCGCATCTGAGCGCGGTCAATGCCTGCATTCTCGGAAACCTGCGCATTGTCTGGATTCCGGTAAGACATACCCGGGACGGGTACGTCTACGTGGACAGCGGGGACGCGGAACGGGTGATACGCCAGTCGCCCCAGGCAAGGCGCGTCCTGATCACGCGCCCGGACTATTACGGCGGATGCATAGACCTGGGCAGGGTGTGCGGCGCGGCCCGGGAAACGGGTATGGATGTGGTGGTGGATGAAGCGCACGGCGCGCATCTGCCCTGGCATCCCGATATTCCCTCTGCCTCTGCCTGGCATGTGCGGGCCTGGACCCAGTCGTGCCACAAGACAATGCCCGCGCTGACCGGAAGCGCGGTCATGCATGTCATGGACAGCGCGGACCGGGCAGAAGCCATGCGGATTGTGCGGCGGGAACAGACGTCCTCGCCCAGCTTTCTTTTGATGCGTTCCATTGATGACGCCAGGGCCTGGATGGATGAGAATGGTGAACAGCTGAACGAGCGCATGAAGCGGCTGGACCGCATTGCGCGGGAAGCGGAGAAGATGGGGTTCGCGGACCCGAGAAAAGCCTGGGCGGAGGAAACCGGGTATGCCTATGACCGCTCGCGGCTGGTGATTGCCGGAATATGTGCGGAAAGCGCGGCAAGTCTGGACCGGCTTGGCGTGCACTGGGAGATGTATGACGGTGACCGGCTGGTGCTTCTGCCGCCGGTGGGCTTTGGAAGCGAAGAGGAAGCGCGGCTGCTGGACGCCCTCCGCCGGTGCGGACGGCCGGGCAGGACAGACAGGGAAATCATGATTCCGGATATGCCGCGCTCGGTCATGGATGTGCGCGCGGCGGCGCTGGCGGACATGGAAAGCGTGCCGCTGTGCGAGGCGGCCGGACGGATTGCCGGGGAAAGCGCCGGCATCTATCCGCCGGGGGTTCCGCTGGTGGTGCCCGGCGAAGAGCTGACAGGGGATGTGCTGGACGTGCTCCGGCACACTTCGGAGGAACACCGGTTCGGTGTGGAAGGAGATCGGATTCTGTGCGTAAAAATGTGATTTTTGACCTGGACGGGACACTGACGCAGTCGGAGGAAGGCATCTGGAAGTGCGTGCAGTACGCGGCGGAGAAGATGGGCAGGCCCCAGCCTGACGCGGAAACACTCCGCAGGTTTGTGGGACCGCCCCTGGCCTTTTCCTTCCGCACCTATATGGGCATGACCGAGCAGGAAGCGGTGCATGCCGTGGAAATCTACCGGGAGCGGTATGTCCGGGTAGGCAAGTTTGAGAACCGGGTATATCCCGGGATCCGGACCCTGCTGCGCACACTGAACCGGAACGGGATCACCTGCTGCGTGGCCACCGGGAAACCGGAAAGCACGTCCAGGGAGATTATCTGTCATTTCGGTCTGGACCGGTATTTCAGGAGAATCGTGGGCCCGGACGAGGCCACCATGAACGCGGACAAGAAGGACCTGGTGCTCCGGGCCATGGATCCGGAAGCGGATGAGGTCTGGATGGTGGGCGACCGCAGGTTTGACGTGCTGGGCGGCCGGGATGCCGGCGCGCACACCATTGGTGTGGGGTACGGATACGGGGATGAGCAGGAACTGCGTGAGGCGGGCTGTGATGTATACTGCGCTACCGTGGAGGATCTGCTCCGGACTCTGTGCCCGGACGGGGAGCGGGCACGGGGCGTGTTTGTTTCCATGGAAGGCCTGGACGGCAGCGGAAAGAGCACGCAGATGGACCGCCTGGAGGACCTGCTGGACCGGTTCGGCTATGAAGTGGTGCGGACCAGGGAACCGGGCGGCTGCCCCATCAGCGAAAAAATCCGGACCATTATCCTGGACCGGGAGAACGCGGAAATGACGCCGGAAACGGAGGCCATCCTGTATGCGGCCAGCCGGGCGCAGCATGTGCGTCAGGTCATACGCCCGGCCGTGGAAGCGGGCAGGTGCGTGCTCTCGGACCGTTTTCTGGATTCCTCCGTGGCGTATCAGGGCGGCGGCCGGGAGCTCGGCGTGGATGAGGTCATGGAGATCAACCGCTATGCCGTGGGCAATGTCATGCCGGATCTGACCGTGTTTCTGGACATGCCGCACGAAGCGGCCCTGAAGCGGCGCTACGGCGCGTCTGTCCCGGACCGTCTGGAGATGGAGGGCGAAGCGTTCCACGCCAGGGTGGAAGCGGCTTACCGGGAGATGATCCGGCGTACCCCGGACCGGTTTGTCTGCGTGGACGCATCCGCCGGGAAGGATGAAGTGGCGCAGAGTGTCAGGGACGGCGTGATTCCAAGGCTTATGCAGCTGGAGGCAGACAATGAGTGAACGGATCGTGGTGGGCATGTCCGGAGGCGTGGATTCCTCCGTGGCCGCGCTGCTTCTCAAGGAACAGGGCTATGATGTCATCGGCGTGTTCATGAAAAACTGGGAGGAAGAGGACGCAAACGGCGTCTGCACGGCGGAACAGGACTGGGCGGATGTGCGCCGGGTCTGCGAGCATATCGGCATTCCCTATTATGCGGTGAACTTTTCCCGCGAATACTGGGACCGGGTGTTCAGCTATTTCCTGAAAGAATACAAAGCGGGCAGAACGCCGAACCCGGATGTACTGTGCAACCGGGAGATCAAGTTCAGCGCGTTTCTGGATTTTGCCATGCAGCTTGGCGCGGACCGAATGGCCACAGGGCATTTTGTGCGCTCGGATTCCGAGGGCCGGCTTCTGAAAGGCACGGATCCGGGAAAGGATCAGAGCTACTTCCTTTATATGGTGCATGCGGATCAGCTGAAGAAGGCTGTGTTCCCGGTGGGCGGCATGACCAAGAAAGAGGTGCGGGAGATCGCCGAAAAGGCGGGCCTGCCGGTGGCCAGAAAGAAGGATTCCACGGGCGTGTGCTTTATCGGCGAGCGGAATTTCAAGAAATTCCTTTCTGAATATATGCCTGCCCAGCCCGGGGACATGGTGACGCCGGACGGGAAGCGCGTGGGACGCCATGACGGACTGATGTACTATACCCTCGGCCAGAGGCGCGGCCTCGGCATCGGCGGGTGCGGTGACGGGCGCAGCTGGTTTGTGATCGGAAAGGATCTGAAGGAGAAACGCCTGATCGTGGCCCAGGGCGAAGACCATCCCATGCTGTATTCGCGCAGAAGCCTTGGTGAGGATCTGACCTGGGTGGGCAGAGTTCCGGTGGAGGACGGACAGGAACTGGCCTGCACATGCCGGTTCCGTTATCGCCAGCCGGACCAGGATGTGGTGATCGTTCCGGATGGAAGTCATGTGCATATCCGTTCCATTGAACCCCAGCGCGCGGTGACCCCGGGACAGAGCGCAGTGTTCTATCTTGGAGACGAATGTCTGGGCGGATGCATCGTCACGGAAGTCCTGGATGCGGGCAATTTCGAATGATTTTCAGCTGATTCTCATCAAACGTTCGGATTATTACGCGAACCAATCGAAATATAGCAGAAGTAAGATTCGACTTTTAAAAAAAGATGAAAAAAGTTTGAAAAAAGTGCTTGACACTTAAAAGGACCGGTGTTATTATATCCGAGCTGTCGCGAGAACGACAGTATGAACCTTGAAAACGATACAGAAACCGAAACGCAAGAAAGACAGCAAGTTCCGG
>CAMNDE010000130.1:0-6509 GCA_946534895.1 uncultured Clostridia bacterium | reverse complement strand
GTAATGGCAGGCGGTGCAGGGAATGGTTTTGTCACGGTTCAGGGCTTCCTGGGCCTCATGGATGACATCATATTCATGGGCACTGAGCGGCTTGAAATCCTTCATGTAGCTCAGGTTGTCCTCCATCTGGGCAAGGCTGCTCATGCCGGAGAGCACGGCAAGGATATTGTCAATGCTGGCGGCATAGCGCACGGCCCAGCTGGCATAGGACAGGCCGTTATTCTCCCGGTCAAAGACCGCTTTGACTTCATCAATGGGATTGGCAAGGATGCCGCCTTTGACCGGCTCCATGATGACGACCGGCTTATGGTGTGCCTGGCAGATTTCCCAGTTGCGGCGGGAGGCCACACCGGGATTGTCCCAGTCAGCGTAATTGATCTGAAGCTGTACATAGTCCACTTCGGGGTGGGCTTCAAGAATCTCCTCGAGAAGATCAGGGTCTGCATGGAAGGAGAATCCCCAGTAGCGGATCAGGCCCTTTTCCTTGAGTTCTCTGGCAAAATCCCAGATATGGTATTCGTCATATTTCCTGTAATTGCTGCGCTGCAGGGCGTGCAGGAGGTAGAAGTCAAAATACCCGGCACCTGTGCGTTCAAGGCTGGTGTAGAACTGCTGCTTTGCGGAAGCTTCATCCGTGCACTGCTGCCAGGCACAGAGCTTGGTGCAGAGCGTGAAGGATTCCCGGGGATAGCGGTCCACCAGGGCAAGACGGGCAGCCTTTTCGGACTCGCCGTTGTCATAGACATAGGCGGTATCGAAGTATGTGCCGCCGGCTTCCAGAAATCTGTCCACCATCTGGCTGGTCTGGGGAATATCGATGCTGCCGTCCGGATTCTTGGGCAGACGCATCAGACCGAACCCCAGTCTGAATGGATTGCGACTCATGATATCTGACATAATGGAACCTCCTGTTGCTGGATGGAGTGGAATCTTTCCTGCTGCGGACCTATGCATACTATACGAAAAAAAACGGAGCAGATCAAGCTTGGAAGAAGCGGGATCTGAAGAAAAAGACAGTCGCCGGGCTGCGGAAACATGCGCGCTTCTGCCGCGGGATCCGGCATAGAGGGAGGTTTCATGAAACTCTAATGTTGCGCGGTTGGAAAAACCAGGCGTGTTGTGTCATAATACTGTCTGGACGCCTGCCTTCCATGGCAGGCATACTAAGAAAATGCATTGTGGAGGAAACATGATCGAAGATATTATCACGCCTCAGGCGAAGCACTTCGCCCCTGGGGTTCAGTCCATTCTCAGAGGTCATGAAAACAGGTCCCGCCGTGTGTCCCTGCTCAAGGGCGATCTGGTGCAGAATACCCGCAGTGAAAGCCGGGGCATCAGCGCGCGCGTGACGAAGAACGGACGTCACGGTTTTTCTTCCGTGGCTTCCTATACGGAAAAGGATGCGGAAACAGTACTGCGCGCGGCGACAGAGAACGCACTGTTTCTGGACAGCCGTGCCTCGGACAGCCGCATTGTCTGCCCGCCGCTTGCTGCAGCGCAGATCCGTCCCCACCGGGATATCGTGGATACAGAGCAGAAGCGCATCATTGAGACCTGCAAAGCAGTGGATCAGTATATCGCGGACAAGTATCCGGATCTGCTCAGCCGCTCGGTGGTGTACACTGAGGATTCCCAGGACAAGATCATTGTGACATCCGATGCGGCCAGCGGACATGTCACGTATCCGCGCTGCTACATCTATGTGTTCATGAGCGCGGAGAGCAAGAGCGGCGCGCCTGTGGAACTCTTCAAGGCGTTCGGCGGGGCCGGGTGTCTGGATGACCATTTTTCCGACATCTCCGTTCTTTTCCCCGGGATTGACGAACTGCACCGGCACCTGATGAACAAGAAGGAAGGCGTCTACGCCGAAGCCGGTAACAAAACCGTGATCCTCGGCGGCATGATGGGCGGCATGCTGGCGCATGAAGCCGTCGGGCATACCGTGGAGGCTGACCTGGTCATGGGCGGCAGTGTTGCCGGTCCGAGCCTGGGCAAGCCGGTGGCTTCCTCCATGGTCACCCTGATCGATTTCGCTTCCGAGGCCTTTGGTCAGACGACGCCGCTGCCTGTCTATCTGGATGATGAGGGGACTGTGGCCAGGGATGCCGTCCTGATTCAGGACGGTATACTCACAGGGTATATGAACAACCGCGAGTCCGCCGTGCGCTACGGCATGGAGCCCTGCGGAAACGCGAGGGCCTGGAATTATGCGGATGAGCCGCTGATCCGTATGCGCAATACCTGCATTCTTCCCGGAACAAGCTCCCTGGATGACATGATCGCGTCCATTGATGACGGGTATTATCTCATTGACAGCTCCAACGGCCAGGCTGACCTGACCGGCGAGTTCATGTTCGGCGTTTCGCTGGGCTATGAGATCAAGCACGGCAGGCTGGGCCGCGCGCTGCTGGACACCACGGTTTCCGGCATTGCCTTTGATATGCTCAAGACAGTGGACATGGTGTCTGACCGTATCACCTGGTCCTCCAGCGGCTTCTGCGGAAAGAAGCAGCCGATGCCCGTGGGCATGGGCGGGCCGGACATGCGCTGCCGCATCAATATCGGCGGACGCTGAGAAGGGAGGGGAAAGACGTATGAATGATATCAGGATTGTATCAGAAAAGCTGGAAAAGCTGCTCACGGACCGCAGCGTTTCCGTATATGAGTACACTGTTTCTGAAAGCGAGACCCGGGAGCTGAATACGGAGAAGACAGACTTCAATCTGTTCCGGACCATTTTCGGCGGCAGCGTGTCGGTGACCGTCATCCTGGACGGCCGCAAGGGTACGGCCTCCGGCAATGATCTGACGGACGCTGGCCTGGAAAAGGCCGTGAGCGATGCTGTGCTGGGCGCGGAATCCTCCCTGAAGGATGATGCCAACGTGATCGCGGAAAAGCAGGAACCGGAGACGTTCTCTGCCGGGCCTCTGGAGGCGGACATGCCCAGGCTGTATGCCCGGCTGCAGGAAATGTTTGAGGGTATCACGCGCGAGTATCCGCATGTGAATCTGCTCCAGGTGATCGCCGATCATGAGCGGGCGCACCGCCTGTACGCCAATTCCAACGGCACCCGGTTTGAGCAGTTCAGCGGCGCCTACCATGTGTCGCTGGAAATGTCCGGATCCGACGGCGAGACCAATACGGGCCTGGACTATACACAGATCGCCCTCCATGATCTGGAAAAGCCCTTCCTGGACCAGGGCAGCATGCGGAATCATATGGAATCCGTAGAAAAGAGCCTGAAGAGCGTGTCCGTGAACGGCAAGTTTGAGGGCAGCGTGATTTTCACGCCGGACTGCGTGGGCGAATTCCTGTACATGCTGATGGGCAATTACATGACCAACACGGTGATCATGGACGGAACCAGCCAGTGGCTGAACCGCCTGAACGAGCAGGTGGCCAGCGACCGGATCACCGTGACGCTGAAGACGGAGGATGACCGTCTTGTGGACCTTCAGCCCTATACCTCCGACGGGTATAAGGCGGAGAATGTGACGCCCATCGACCACGGCGTGCTGAAATGCTTCCTGCTGAATCTGTACGCGGCCCGGAAGACCGGACGGCCGGTGAGCCGGAACGGCGGCTTTTCCATGGTGATGGAGCCGGGCGACACGGCACTGAATGACATGATCGCTTCCGTGAAGAAGGGCCTGATTGTGGGCGGATTTTCCGGCGGCGAGCCGGGCGCCAACGGCGAGTTCTCCGGAGTGGCCAAGAACAGCTTCCTTGTGGAGGACGGAAAGATTGTGGGCGCGGTCACGGAGACCATGATCAACGGGAACCTGGAACAGGTATTCCGGAATGTGGAAGCCGTGTCCCGTGAACTGGTATGTGACGGCACTTCCGTGATTCCCTATGTCATGAGCAGCGGGATCGTTGTTTCGGGCAAGTAAACAGTCTGGCTTTCGCTTCCGGATGCAGAGCGTGCAGAAGGAAGCGAAGGCCTTTTGTCTGAGGCGTCAGACATCGGATCTATGGAGGTTTTCATGCTTGTAGCAGTCATGACATTCCGGCTGCACGCACCCTGGGTGCACAGCCTGAAGGAAAAGAGAATGATCGTCAAAAGCATCACCGCTCAGCTGCAGAACAGGTTTCATGTCTCTGCCGCGGAGGTGGATGAGCAGGACGTGCACCAGACCATTGTGATCGGCATTGCGGCCATTGTGCCGCATCATGCCATGGCAGACAGCCTGATGGACGAAATCTCTGCTTTTGTGGAGAGCAGCACGGAAGCCGAGATTCTGGACGAACAGCGAGAAATACGATGAGGCGATAGCATATGTTCAATCAGCACGATATTACCCGGGACGCGCTTATGCTCCGCGGCCCGCTGGCCAGACAGGGCTACGACTGGTGGTGGCATTCCTTCACCGCGCAGGACGAGCAGACCGGTGAGGACCGGCCCTTCTTCATTGAATTCTTTGTGTGCAATCCGGCACTGGCTGAGGACCGGCCTGTGCTGGGCCAGCTGCCGGAAAACAGGAAGGCCGGAAAAAAGCCTTCCTACCTGATGGTGAAGGCGGGCACATGGGGGGAAGATGCCTGTCAGCTGCACCGCTTCTTCGCGTGGAAGGACGTGCAGGTGCATGGAGACGCGCCTTATGAGATCAGCGCGGCGGACTGCCTGGCCTGTGAAACGGCGCTGAAGGGCAGCGTCGCGGTTTCGCCGGAGGATGCTGAGGCACACCCGGAGTGGATGTGCGATGCCGGGGAAATGAGCTGGGATCTGAAGATTGACAAGCAGATTGCCTTCAATGTGGGCTATGGAGCCAGCAGACCCATGCGCGACGCGGAAGCCTTTGCCATGTACTGGCACGCGGAGGGCATGAAGAGCGCCTACAGCGGGACTGTGACGCTCAACGGCAGGCGGTATACGGTGGTGCCGGAAAAGTGCTACGGCTATGCGGACAAGAACTGGGGAAAGGATTTTACAACGCCCTGGGTCTGGCTGTCTTCCAACTGCCTCACCAGCCGGAAAACCGGAAAGCAGCTGCTGAACAGCGTGTTTGATATCGGCGGCGGCAGGCCGAAGGTCTTCTTCGTGCCCCTGGACCGCAGGCTGCTGGGCGTGTTCTATTACGAGGGCAGGGAGTATGACTTCAACTTCTCCCATTTCCATCTGCTGGTAAAGACAGCATTCAGCTTTGAGGAGCATGAGACGGAGGTTATCTGGCATGTCCGGCAGGAGAACATTCACGCGGTCATGGAGACGGAAGTCCACTGCCTGAAAAAGGACATGCTGCTGATCAACTATGAAGCGCCGGACGGAAGCAAGCGGCACAGGCGCCTGTGGAACGGCGGCAACGGATGGGGTACGGTGAAGCTGTATGACCGGCAGGACGGCGGGCCCGTCCTCGTGGACGAAATCGAGGCTACCCATATCGGCTGCGAGTATGGCGAATATGACCATGAGGACAGCTACTGAGGGATCATGCCCGGTAAGCTCATGAAACGGGCCTCCGGGAGTTCTCGGAAAGAAAACAGATGAGATCAGCGCCCGCGTCGGATGAAGGACAGCCGATGCGGGTGTTTTCCATACTTGCCAGTCTGCGAAAGCAGCGCTATACTTATCACGTTAGCATAAACTAACCGGAAGCGGATCCGCATCATGACTGAACAGGTCCGCAGTGATCATACTTTAGGGGAAAAGGAAGGAGCGGCATGTTCTGGGATCGGGTTGCTCCGGTGTACGGCATATTTGTGAAGATCATCAACGGAAAAGCCCACAGGGCGCTGAAGCGCATGGTGGCGGATGCGATACGGCCGGATGCCGCGGTGCTGGAATGCGCCTGCGGGACAGGCATGCTCAGTAAAGAGATCGCCCATAAGTGCAGAAAGCTCACAGCAACCGACTTTTCCGTGAAGATGCTGAAGCAGGCGGAAAAGAACTGCGCGGCCTGTGAAAACGTCACATTCTGCCAGGCGGATATCATGGCGCTTGCCTGGCCGGATCAGACGTTTGATGCGGTGGTGGCCGGCAATGTGATCCATCTTCTGGACGAACCGCAGAAGGCACTGCAGGAGATGAACCGTGTGTGCACATCCGGCGGTACGCTGATCATTCCCACCTATATGAACAGGGACCGGAAGGGGAGGACCAGCGTGTTCGCTTCCACTGTCGGAAAAGCCGGGGCGGATTTCAGGCGGCAGTTTACGGTGGACAGCTACCGGCAGTTTTTCCTGGATGCCGGATACCCGGATGTACAGATCAGCCTGGCGGAGGGACGCATTCCCTGCGCGGTGGCCGTGATGCAGAGAAAGGATGGGGAATGAAACATGAGCAGGCAGGTGTTTTCGCTGGAAAAGGACGGGTTTGTGGGGGCATATTACGGCGGACCGAAGGACAGCCGGAAAGCGGTCATTCTGATGCTCGGCGACTCATCCACGGACCGCATGGCCCGCTGCGGCGCGGGCTGGCTCATTGCAAATGGCTGCCATGCGCTGTGCATGTCCGCGGACAAAAAGGATTACGGGCATCACAATTATCCGCTGGAGCGTTTCGGGAAAGC
>CAMNDE010000129.1:0-6515 GCA_946534895.1 uncultured Clostridia bacterium | reverse complement strand
CGGCTGCTTGTCGGAAGCGCCCGCGCATACGGCACGCGCATGGGCTTCCGCTGTCTGCAGCTGGACCTGACCGGTTCCGAACAGGACATTTCCGGCCTGGATTTTTCCGCCTGCGGCTTTCCCGTGCTCGATCTCCCGCCATGCCACACGTCCGGCAGAAGACTGATATTTCCCTTCTGAAGCGCCTTGCGCGCCCATTTCCTTTCCGATATACTTGAAGAACAGAGGTGAAGCGGCATGGAAATGCGCCTGCTGGACATGGACACCTATCCAAGGAAAAGCCACTTTGAACACTTTCTCTCCATGCAGAACCCGTTTCTCGGTATTACGGTTTCCATGGATGTGACCCGGCTGCACCGGCTGTGCACAGCCCGGAACCGTTCCTTCTTTCTCGCGTTTCTGCACCTGTCCGCCCTGGCTTTCCAGGACATCCCCGAGTTCCGCCAGCGCATTCACGGGCAGCAGATCGTGGAGTACTCAGGTCTTGGCACCTCCCATATTGAGATGGGGCCGGACGGCGTATACACCTACTGCTCGCTGGTGCACGACCTGCCCTGGGACCAGTTCTGGCCCTATGCGGAGTCCGTTCGCGCCAGGTGCCGGGAGCACGGGAGCATTGAGGAGAGCAGCAATGTGGACGCGGAAATCTTTGTCACCTGCCTGCCCTGGCTGCACTATACCCAGTTCTTCCAGCCCACGGACCCTGCCGTGTCCAATCCCAGCATCGCCTGGGGCAGGTTTGAGGAGGATCCGCAGCACCGTCTGATGATGCCCGTCACCGTATATGCGCATCATGCCCTGGTGGACGGCCGGCACATGGCCGGGCTGTTCAGCGGGATCGAGGAGCGCATCCGTTCCCTGAATGAACTGTAATCCCCCACCGGAAAGGAGAGGTCTCCATTATGCTGATACAGAAAATTGTGATCACGGGCGGTCCCTGCGCCGGCAAGACCACCGCCATGAGCTGGATCCAGAACGCGTTTTCCGCGCGCGGCTACCGGGTTCTGTTCATTCCCGAGACCGCCACGGAATTCATTTCCGGCGGCGTGGCGCCCTGGACCTGCGGCACCAACCTGGAATACCAGAAGGTCCAGATGGCCCTGCAGATCAAGAAAGAAGAGCTGTTCATGCAGGCCGCCCAGACCATGGGCGAGCAGGCCCAGAAAATCCTGATCGTCTGCGACCGCGGCGCCATGGACAACAAGGCCTACATGACCCAGGAGGAGTTTGACGAGGTGCTCCGGTACCTGGACCTGCACGAGATCGAGCTGCGGGACAACTATGACGGCGTCTTTCATCTGGTCACCGCGGCCAACGGCGCCCTGGAAGCCTACTCCTCCGCCAACAACGCCGCGCGCTATGAGACCGCCGAGGAAGCGGTGAAGCTGGACGACCGCCTGATCGCGGCCTGGTCCGGGCATCCGCACATGAAGATTATCGACAACTCCACCGGGTTCGACCGGAAAATGCACCGTCTTCTGGAGGAAATCAGCCGTCTTCTCGGCGCTGAGGACATCTATGCCGACGAGCGCAAGTTCCTCATCCGCTACCCGGACACGGCATGGCTGGAAAGCCTGCCGGGCTGCCGCAAGGTGGAGATCATCCAGACCTATCTGCAGCCAACGGACGGCGGCGACACGCGCATCCGCCAGCGCGGCGAAGACGGGCATTTCCTGTACTATGAGATGACCAAGCGCACCACGCCGGAAGGCAAGCGTGTGGAAACCGAGCGCCGTCTCAGCCAGGACGAGTATCTGCAGCTCATGATGAACGCGGACACCTCCCGGCGCCAGATCCGCAAAACCCGCTATGTCATCACGGGCAAGTCCCAGGCCATTGAGGTGGACCTGTACCCCTTCTGGTCGCGCCAGGCCATCGCCAAGATTTCCCTGAGCGACCGCAATGCCACGGCCCAGTTCCCGCCCGAGATCCACGTGCTCCGGGAAGTGACCGGGCAGGAAGCCTACCGGAATTCCTCCCTGGCCATGCGTCCTCCGGAGGAAGACGAAGCATGACAATGGCTGCCATCCGGCAGCCATTTTTCTTTGCATTTCCCCGGATTGACCCCCGCACCCGGCAAGACTATAATGCAGGCAGAAACTTCACCGGAGGCAATCATGATTCATCTGTTCATGGCCCTGCACGCCGAGGCCGCGCCGCTCATTGACGCGCTGTCGCTGCGTGCCCGTCCCTCATCCGGACCCTTCCGCTCCTGGATTTCACCATCCGGGCATCTCATATTGACGCTCACCGGTCCCGGGCCCTATGCCGCCGCGGCCTGCACATCCGCCGTGCTTAACGCATCAGGCATTTGCCCGCAGGATGTCCTAGCATGTCTTGGCAGCTGTGCTTCCCTGGACACGGAGCGCGCACCACTGGGATGCCTGTACCGGATCCATGCGCTGCAGGACTTGGCCAGCGGGTTCCGGTATTACCCGGACATGATCTTCCGTACCCGGCTTCCCGAGTCGGACCTGCTCACCGGCGCCCGGGTCCTGAGTTCCCGGGAGCTTGACGCGATGCGGCAAAATACCATGCCGGCGCTCTATGACATGGAAAGCGCCGCTGTCTGCGCAGCCGCGCGCCTGTACCTGGGCCCGCATCAGATGCTGTTTCTGCGCTATGCCACGGACACGGGAGGCGAAAGCGTGACCCCGGAAAGCCTGCGCGCCGGGGGCGAAGCGCATCTGGATGCCGTGCTGGAGATTCTGGAGGACTATGGAGCCTACGCGCATCAGCTGCCGGGCCCGGTAAATCCGGCCGGGGATGACGCCCTTGAAGTGCTGATACAGGAAATGCGGTGCTCGGAAACCATGGCCATTCAGCTCCGGCAGATGCACCGCTATGCCCGGCTCACCGGTTTTCCCTGGGAGGACATGATCCGGGAATTCCATGACCAGGACCGGCTGCCCGTGCCTGGACGAAAGGAGGGAAAGGACGTCCTTGTCTGCATCCGAACCCGGCTTTATACACAGACCGTTTGAGCACATCTATCTGGAGAATGGCCTGGAAGAGCTGCCCTCTGTCCGTCAGATCCTCGGACATTTCCCCGGCGCCGCCGTCATCCCCGTGCACCACTGGAAGGATGTGTTCAACCGCCCCCGCCAGTCCGTCCGGCTTCAGCACGCGAGCCAGGCCCTGATTCTCGGAAAACGGACAGGACGCCTTATCTATCCCGGCGCGCCTGTCTGCCAGAATTTCGGCGAAGACCACTTCTGCTACACGTCCCTGTGCATGAACTGCCCCTTTGACTGCGATTACTGCTATCTCAAGGGCATGTATCCCACAGGCAACCTTGCGCTGTTCGTGAACCTGGAGGACTACTTCCGGGAACTGGAGGACATGCTGAACATGCACAGCGTCTACCTGTGCATTTCCTATGACACGGACCTGGCCGCGCTGGAGCCGCTCACGGGATATATTCACGCGTTCCGCGGCTTTCTGGACACGCATCCCGGACTGAAGATCGAGGTGCGCACCAAGAGCGCGTGCATGCCTCTGCTCCGAAGCCTTGAGCCGTCCCCGCGCCTGATCTTCGCCTTCACCCTGTCCCCGGACAGCGTGATTCATGCCTTTGAGCACGGCACGCCTTCCCTGGCCGCACGGCTTACCGCGGCGGAAACGGCCCTTGAGCGCGGACATCCCGTCCGCATCTGCCTGGATCCCATGATCTATGTAAATGCCTGGCGCGAAGCGTATGCGGAACTCGTCTGCGCCCTGCGCGCGCGCCTCGGCGTACAGGGCATGGACTGTCTCCGGGATGTGTCCATCGGGTCCTTCCGCATTTCCGGCGAGTATCTGCGGCCCATGCGCCGCGCCTGTCCGGATTCCGCCGTGGTCCAGTTCCCCTTTGAACAGGTGAGCGGGTATTACCAGTATCCGCCCGCCCTGGCCTCGGAGATGGAGGAATACCTGCTGGGACTGCTCACGCCCCACATTCCGCGCGAGCGCATTTTCCGATGGGAGGAATCCACATGAACGTTCTCCTGACCGGTGCCTCCTCCGGCATCGGGAAAAGCATCTGCCGCATGCTCCTCACCCAGGGCCACGAAATCTGGGGATTCGGCAGGACCTTTCCGGAGGACACGCCGGATGATCCGCGCTTCCACCCCGTGGTCCTGGACCTGACCGATACACGACATATGCTCGAGGAAACGGACCGCATCCGGCATTTGCACGGGATTCAGATGCTGATCCACTGTGCGGGCTGCGCATATTACGGCCTGCACGAGGAAGTGGGGCCGGAGAAAATCCGGAGCATGGTCCGGGTGAACCTGGAAGCGCCCATGATCCTGACCCAGCATCTCCTGCGGGACCTGAAAAAGGCGCGCGGCACCGTGGTCTTTGTCTCCTCCGTCACCGCCGAGCATCCCAGTCCCCGAGGCGCCGCCTACGGCGCCACCAAGGCCGCCCTCTCCTCCTTTGCCGCCTCCCTGCTTGCTGAAAACCGCAAGTATGGTCTGAAGGTGATCACCCTCGAACCGGATCTGACCCGCACCGGACTCTACCGCAGCGCGGACTTTCAGCCCGCGGACCGGAAAGAAGCCTGCCTGGACCCGGAGGATGTGGCCCGCGCGCTCCTGTATGCCCTGAGCCAGCCGGAACACATGCTCACGCCCGTCATCCGGATCGAACCCGCCATGCCCGCCATCTCGCGAAAGCACTCTTCCACCTGAAAGGAGCATTGTATGCGCAACATCAAGATTACCTTCATCGGCGCGGGATCCATCGGATTTACCCGCGGTCTTCTCCGGGACCTGCTCTCGGTGCCGGAATTTGCCCATATCCGCGTCGCCTTCATGGACATCAACCAGCGTAACCTGGACATGGTCACCCAGCTCTGCCAGCGCGATATTGACTCCAACGGACTGGATATCCGCATTCAGGCCACGCTGGACCGGCGGGAAGCGCTTAAGGACGCCAATTATGTCATTGACTGCGCGCGCATCGGCCTCCTGGACGCCTTTGAGCTGGACGTGGACATTCCGCTCAAGTACGGCGTGGACCAGTGCGTGGGCGACACGCTCTGCGCCGGCGGCATCATGTATGCCCAGCGCGATATCGCCATGCTGGAAGGCATGTGCCGGGACATCCGCGAAGTGGCCGCCCCGGGCTGCATGCTGCTCAACTACACCAATCCCAACGCCATGGTGACCTGGTACTGCAACACCTACGGCGGCGTGCCCACCGTGGGCCTGTGCCACGGCGTGCAGGGCGGCCACAGGCTCATCGCCAAGGTGCTGGGCTACAAGCAGGAAGAGATTGACATCATCTGCGCCGGCATCAACCATATGACCTGGTATCTGTCCATCAAGCACAACGGCGAGGAGCTCAACGGCAAACTGCTGGACGCGCTCATGGCAGACCCGGAGGTCGCCCAGACGGAAAAGGTCCGCATTGACATGATGAAGCGCTTCGGCTATTTCTCCACCGAAAGCAACGGACATCTCTCCGAGTATGTGCCGTGGTACCGCAAGCGCACCGGTGAAATCCGGAACTGGATTGACCTGGGCGTCTGGATCAACGGCGAGACCGGCGGATACCTGCGCGTATGCCGCGAAGGCCGCAACTGGTTCGAAACCGATTTCCCGAACTGGCTCAAGGAGCCGCCCATGACCTATGCCGCCGATCAGCGCAGCCAGGAGCACGGAAGCTACATCATTGAGTCCATTGAGACCGGCCGCGTGTACCGCGGACACTTCAATGTAATCAATCACGGCTGCATCACCAACCTGCCGCCGGACTGCGTGGTGGAGGTGCCCGGCTACGTCAACACCTTCGGCATCCAGATCCCGGTGCTGGGCGACATGCCCCTGGGCCCCGCCGCCTGCTGCATGTCCAATATCACCGTCCAGCGCCTGGCCGTGGAAGCCGGCGCGCACGGGGATATCCAGCTTCTGCGCCAGGCCATGATGATGGATCCGCTGGTGGGCGCCGTCTGCAATCCCCCGGAAATCTGGCAGATGGTGGACGAAATGCTCATCGCTCAGGCCCAGTGGCTGCCCCAGTACGCCGAGGAGATTGAGCGCGCCAAGCTGCGCTGGAAGCAGGCAGAAGAAAACGGCACCCTGATCCCGCCCATTGTGACAGAAGGTGCCGCCCGGCTTCATGTCAAGACCGTGGAGGAAATGGCCCGGGACAAGGAAAGTGCGAGAAAGAACGCCGCCGAAGCGGACAAAGCCAAGGAACGGCCCGCCGCCAAAAGCTGAAAGAAGGAATGAACATTGGCCTTTTCCGTAGATGACATGCTCGACCTGCAGAAGGAGCTGCACGCCCGATACGCCGATCGCTGGGAGCCGCTGGAGCCCGGTACCGGAAAGCACAGCATGCTCTGGATGATCGGAGAGATCGGCGAAGTCGCGGACATTGTGAAAAAGCACGGCGAAGAAGCCGCCCTTCAGGATCCCGCGCTGCGTCATGCCCTGGTGGAGGAAATGGCAGACGTGCTCATGTACTATGCTGATGTCATGCTCTGCTACGGCATTTCCTCCGATGAGCTGGAACATGCCTGGCGG
>CAMNDE010000128.1:0-6616 GCA_946534895.1 uncultured Clostridia bacterium | reverse complement strand
GGCCATGGCTTCATGCTCCCGCTCGCCGGGGTATACGGAAATGTCCGCGATGAATCCGCAGCGCTCCCGGATATTGTCCACAAGATCCTGATAGCGCACGAGCCCGCCGGTGAGCACAATGCCGTCCACCTTTCCGCGGAGCACCGCCGCCATGGCGCCGATATCCTTGCAGATCTGATAGATCATGGCGTCATACACGCGCTTTGCGCGTACATCGCCTTCCTCCATGCGCCGGTGGATCTGCCGGGTGTCGGAAGTGCCGAAGTGACTGGAAAAGCCGCCGGACTGGCTGCACAGATGCCGCACTTCCTCTGTGGAATGCTTTTTCAGGAACAGGAGCAGGTCAGTCACGGCCAGGGAGCCCATGCGCGTGGGGGAAAGCGGGCCTTCGCCGCCGCCCGCGTTGTTTCCGTCGATCATCCGGCCCTTTTCATGGGCTGTGATGGAAATGCCGCCGTCGATATGGCAGACAATGAGGTTCATGTCCTCATAGCGCCTGCCGAGGCTCTCGGCATGGAACCGGGCGGTGGCCTTCAGGTTCAGGGCGTGGGAAATGGCCCTGCGGTACACGCCGCGGATGCCGGTGACCCTTGCCAGATCACAGAGCTCGTCCACCACCGGCGGGTCCACCATGAGCAGGAGTCCGCCGTAGCGCTTCTGCAGCCGGTCCGCCATGAGCACGCCCAGCAGGGACGCGTGATACAGTCCGCCCACGCAGTGAATGGTGTCCTGGATCAGAAGATCATTGATGGCATACACGCCGCCTTCCACGCTGTGGCAGGGACCGCCCCGGCCCACAAAGGCATCCACGTTCTTCAGGTCCACCTGATGCTGGATGAGAAATGACTCCACCACCTGCATGCGGAAATCCAGCTGGTCCTGGATGGTGGGAAAGGTCAGGAGCACGGAGGAGTCATGAAAGACATCCTCGGAAAAAACGCAGGTATCATCTTCAAACAGGCCTACCTTGGTGGATGTGGAACCCGGATTGAGCACCAGAATGAGATAACGGCCGGACTGGGTCATGGAGACGCTTCCTTTCTGTACAGGTATCTGCATTGTACCACAGACGGGCTCCGGACCAAAGGGCTCATGCACAATCTTCCCGGGTCTTTTGGAAAGCATGGAGCGGAAATGCGGGCATGAAAAAAAGCCGCCGGAAAAGCGGCGGCAAATGGGATCGGATGAAAGAACCTGTCAGAGACCGCGCTTTGCGGCGATGATCCCGGATACACCGGTATAGACCAGCACACCGCCCACGGCCATGCCCGTTACGTGCACGGCGAAGAGGGGATTCAGGCTCAGGAACAGGCCCAGGGCCACGGTGATGCCGTGCAGGACCAGGCTCATCCGGTCACGGGTGGATGTCCATACGCCATAGAACCGGATGCCGCCGTAGATCATGAGGGCCAGGCCGATGAGGCTGGGCAGGAAGGAGAGGAAGGAAGCAGGTGAGCGCAGCAGGAACAGTCCCAGAATAGCTGCCACGCCGAAGATGACCGCTTCCAGGACATCCTCGGAAAGCGTGTGATTGCGGATCATGGGCCAGAGCCCGGCCACAGCCATCACCAGGAGCACAATGCCGGCAATGCGGCATAATGTCATGAGAATACTGGTGGGCCAGAAGAAGAGCAGTATGCCGAGAATGACAATGGCCGCAAGCATCAGCGGATCCCGGACAGAGCGAAGACGTTCAAGCATGAATGATTACCTCCATAAGCTGATTTTGGTACCACGGGCATTGTAGCACAATCCCCGTGTGGGAAAAGGGATTTCGGCAAACTCTCACGGAATTCTCATGATTCTCCAATGCCTCACTCACTAATGATATTTTAATAAATGAAATACCTTGACAGGCGAGGTATGTCGGATTATACTTCAGCCATGAGGGGGTGACGATGTGACGTCAGATATCCTGAGAGGGTATACGGATACCATGATTCTCTCCCGGCTGAAGGAACATGACAGCTACGGATATGAGATCAACAAGGAACTGCAGAAACTGTCACAGGGCCGCTTTGAAATGAAGGAAGCCACCCTGTACACGGCATTCCGGCGTCTGGAAAGCGCGGGCTTCATCGCTTCCTACTGGGGAGATGAAGACCAGGGCGCGAGGCGCAGGTATTACCGGCTTACGGACACGGGCCGGGAAAAGCTGCAGGAGGAACTGGGAGCCTGGGAAGAGACAAGACAGATGCTGGATGTGCTTTTGAAGGGAAATGGAGGCGTGCGGTATGAATGAAACGGTGAAAAAGCTTGTGGAGATTCTGTTCCGGGATGCGGAGGATAATGAGGAAGTGCGTGCCCTGCAGGAAGAGATTCTGCGGGACAGTCAGGAAAAATATGAAGATCTTGTGCGCTCCGGCATGACCGAGGATGAAGCCATTGCCCAGATCGTGGAAAGCCTTCAGGGCATGGATGAACTGGTGGACGGCATCGGCGGACACCGGGCACCGGTGCTGGAAGTGCCCGGGGAAGAGCCCTGGGAGGCTCCCGGGATGGAAAGGACGGAAAAACAGGAACCGGCCCAGGAAGGGCGGGCGAAAAGCTTTTCCGGCAATGGCTCCTGGGTTCTGGACGCCGGCAGCAGTCCGGAACTGGATCTCCGTCTCGTATCAGCGGACATCCGCGTGGAAACCTGGGACAGCACCGGGATTCAGGTGGAGATCATGAAGGATGAAAACGGCACAATACACGGGAGCATGGACGGCGGTGTGCTTCGCATGGAGCAGACGTCCAGGACCCAGAAGGTCATGGAAGGCGGGTATGCCGGCGTGCTCCGCCGCCTGCTTTCCGGAAGCCTGGATATCCATCTGAGCCTTGGAAGCGATGCCCCGCGGGTACTTGTCCGGATTCCTGCAGCGTGCCGTACCGGGCGCCTGGAAAGCAGGAGCGGGGATATCACGCTTGAAGCCGACGGGGAGAACTGGAAGCTGGAAAGCTGCAGCGGTGAAATCACCTGCAAGGGCACGGTGGAAAGGCTGACCATGAAAACCCTGAGCGGAAATATTGAACTCAGCGGAAATGGCGGTGTCTGTCAGGCAGGCTCCACCAGCGGCGATGTGGAGATCCGCGGAAACTGGGAAGCGCTTCGCGTGGCAAGCTCCAGCGGGGACGTGGAATTCAACGGGCGTGCCGGAAAGCTGGAGGGCGAATCCGTAAGCGGGGATGTGGAAATCCAGACGGAAGCTTCCAGAGAGGTCATCGTCTCCAGCCGCAGCGGCGACGTGTCCATGACCGGACAGGCGGAGGAAGTCAGCGTGGAGAGTGTAAGCGGAGACGCGGAAGTGCGCACGGTGTCGGGAGCGCGCGTCAACCTCAGAAGCGTAAGCGGAGACGCGGATTTCCAGGGAAGCGCGGCACGGCTTGAAATCTCCACCGTTTCCGGCGACGCGGAAGCCTATTTCACCGACCTTCAGCTGCGGGAAGTCCAGGGCAAGTCCGTGTCCGGGGATATCCGGCTGCACCTGGCCCCGGGTACCGAGAGCATCCGGGGAAAACTGCAGACCCGGTCCGGGGATGCGCGCAGCAAATGGAACATTTCCGAGGACGGGCATGTGCTGGTACAGCTGACCAGCATATCGGGCGATCTGTTTGTGGAGTAAAGAGAATCTGCTTATCATACGGGCAGTCCGGGAAACCGGGCTGCCTTTTTGCGGTACGAAAAAAGCCTGCCCCGCAGGGGGACAGGCTGGATGGAACAGACTCAGCGCTGGACGCGGCCGGTGCCGGAACCATGGGCCAGGCTCTCCACTTCCGCGACGCTCACGCGGTTGTAGTCGCCCAGGATGGTGTGCTTCAGGCAGGAAGCTGCCACGGCGAACTCCAGGGCTTCCTTCTCATCATAGTGGTTCAGACCATAGATGAGGCCGCCGCCGAAGCTGTCGCCGCCGCCCACGCGGTCCACGATGTCGGTGATGGAGTACTTGCGGGAGAGGAAGAAATCCTTTCCGTTGTACAGGCAGGCGCTCCAGTCGTTGTGGTTGGCGCTGCGGCTCTCACGCAGGGTGATGGCCACACGCTTGATGTTGGGATAGGTGTCCATGGCCTTCTTGGCGATGGCCTTGTACAGCTCCACGTTGATTTCGCCCTCTTCCACGGCACCGGAGGACTCGGCGCTCAGGCCCAGGGACATCTGGAAATCTTCCTCGTTGGCGATGACGGTGTCCACATACTTGACCAGTTCCGTCATGACTTCCTGTGCGCTCTTGCCCCACTTCCACAGCTTCTTGCGGTAGTTCAGGTCGCAGGAGACTTCCAGGCCCTTTTCCTTGGCCTTCTTCACAGCGGCCAGGGTCAGCTCGGCGGCACCCTCGGAGATGGCGGGCGTGATGCCGGTGACATGGAACCAGGTGGCGCCCTCAAAGGCCTTGTCCCAGTCAATGTCGTTCAGGCCGGCTTCGCAGATGGCACTGCCGGCGCGGTCATAGATCACCTTGGAAGGACGCTGCACGGCGCCGGTTTCCAGGAAATAGATGCCCATGCGGCCATCCTTGCGCACGATGTGGGTGGTGTCCACGCCGAAACCGCGCAGTTCACGGATGCAGGCATCGCCGATGTCGCCCTTGGGCAGCACGGACACGAAAGCGGTCTCCATGCCGTAATTGGCCAGGGAGACGGAGACATTGGCCTCGCCGCCGCCGAAGGTGGCTTCCAGAGTGGGGCTCTGGAACAGGCGCTCATAGGCGGGGGACTTGAGACGAAGCATGATTTCACCAAACGTTACAACTTTGGCCATGGGAATACACTCCTTTTCTGTATCTGTCTTACTTCTGGATCAGATGGAAGGCGAAGCCGCCGATCTCATCCTGCAGGTAGATGACATTGAGCTTGGTGCCCTTGTACTTGGCGGTGCTTTCATCGAAGGTGAAGCCGCGCTGTTCCAGATGCCACTTGGCGCGGGCCACGGAATTGGTGGCGATGCAGATGTGGCCGTTCCTGCCGCGGCCCACAGACTTCATGAGCTCGAACTCGGTGCCGGCGAAGGTGGAGGAGTTGCCGTCCTTGAGGGCCAGGCCGAAGAGGCAGCACAGCTTCTTGGCTTCGTTCATGGCTTCCTCGCTGTTTTCGCAGTTGATGCCGATGTGGCGCAGTTCAAAGCCCAGCATCTTGGCGACAGCGGAGCGGGTGAGGTCGGTGATCTTCTGCCAGTCCTTGTTCTTGACCGCGTCACCGGGCACCATCCAGCTGCCGCCGCAGCAGCGGATCTTGTCGAAGGCCAGATAGTCCAGCATGTTGTTCTCGTTGATGCCGCCGGTGGGCATGAACTGCATGTCCACATAGGGAGCGGCCATGGACTTGATGAGCTTCAGTCCGCCGATGGCCTCCGCGGGGAACACCTTGACGGTCTTCAGGCCCAGGGACAGGGCGGTTTCAATATTGGAAGGAGAGGAAATGCCGGGGCATACAGGCACGCCCTTGGCAATGCAGTACTTGACCACTTCAGGATTCAGTCCGGGGGAGACGATGGCGGCGGCGCCGGCGGCAACCGCGCGGTCCACCTGGTCGGTCGTCAGAACGGTACCGGCACAGAGAATGACGTTGGGGAGCTCTTCGTGCACGCGGCGGATGGCTTCCTCAGCGGCAGCGGTGCGGAAGGTGATCTCGGCAACGGGCAGTCCGCCTTCGGACAGGGCGCGGCACAGCGGCACTGCGTCAGCAGCGTCGTCCACCTTGATGACAGGTACAAGACCGGCAAGGGACAGCTGATCAAGAATATCCATGGGCAATCTTCCTTTCCTGTGACAGTTCATATATTTCCATGCGGCCTTGTCCGCCTGGAGACAGTAGTGGTTGCCTGAAAATATCAGGCGAAATCAGAGGGTATGGAGAATGCGCTCCATATGTTCCCGTGCCTGCATGAGAAGCTTCACGCAGGTCTGCCGCTTTTCCTCGCTCATGCGGAAGGCAGGGACGGAAAAGCTCAGGGCATAGGCGGGATGCAGATCCCGGTCCAGAATGGACACGGCCACGCAGGACACGTTTTCCGCGTTCTCCTGGTCTTCCCAGGCATATCCCGCTTCCCGGATGCGCCTGATCTGGGTGAGCAGCTCGTCCAGGGAGGAAACCGTGTGCTCGGTGAGCTTCGGGAGCGTTTTTTCGGGATACAGCTTCCGGATATCCGCGTCCGGCATGGCGGCCAGAAAGGCCTTGCCCATGGCCGTTGCATACAGCGGAAGCCTGGACCCGATGCGGCTGGTCATGCGGATGGACTGGGTGCTCTCAATCTTGTCGATGTAGACCACGTCCGGTCCGGAAAGAACACCCAGATGCATGGTCTCGTTGCACTCGGTGAATGCGTGGCGCATGCACCGGCGCAGCGCGTGCCCGATATCCATGTCCTGCATGCCGGCGGCCCCGATTTCATAGGTCTTCGGCGTCAGCTGAAACCTGCCGTGGCTGTCGGACATGATGTATCCGCAGGATACCAGGGTGTGCACAAGATTGTGGGCGGTGGATTTGGGAAGTTCCATCTGCTTTGCGATTTCGTGGAGTTCCATGCCCCGCTTGACCGAGGAGAGGAGTTCCAGGATCTGAAGCCCGCGCTGCAGTGTGCGGTTGCAGGATTCCGGCATAGCTACCCCTCCGTTCATAAATGTGAACTCCGTTCGAGACC
>CAMNDE010000127.1:0-6813 GCA_946534895.1 uncultured Clostridia bacterium | reverse complement strand
TTCCTGAACAGAATGGCTGCTTCGTGATCAATCATTGCACCAATTCATGGTGGCGGTTTTTGCGATGTAAGCTGTATCTGGCTGTGACGGAGCGCATGATCGGTGTATGTCAGGATTCATTGACCATCTTGCCGGTCATGTGCTCCGGCACCAGGGCAAACATGAGTGTGCGCGGCCCGGACCGTTCCAGTTCACGCTGAATATAGGCTTCATCGTCTGTGAATTTCCGGCTCAGCAGCGCGGAAATGCGCAGGAGCTGCTCCTGGTCCTCGATGAATTCAATTCTTCCGAACACAATGACGGAGCGGATATTCAGCGCCCATTCCCCGTCGCGGCGGAAACCCTCGTCAAATACGCAGAAGGAGGCCTTGGGATGGCGCCGCATGGCATCAATCTTGTGTCCTCTTTTTCCGCCGTGAAAATAGATTTTTCCGTCCTCGGCGGAGTAATAGTGATTCATGGGCATGCCGTAGGGATAATCGTCATCGCCGAGCACGGAGAGCACGCCCCGGGGCTGCTTTGTCAGAATGTCAATGCACTCACTTTCCGTGAGAAGCTGGTTTCGTCTGAGCATGTCTCTGAACATGGCTGTTCCTCCCAAGAAATGAAATCAGAATGCATACAAGCAGGGTGAGCGCCTCCGCCAGGGAATGGCATCCCCAGAGTGACTGCGGTCCGAATATGGCCGGCAGCGTGAAGACCAGAAGGCCGGGCAGCAGGCATCCTCTGAGCGCGGACAGAAGCAGTGCGCGTCCTGTCGCTGCGGTGGCCTGAAAGAATGAGATCATCAGGATATTAAGGCCGGCGCAAAGAAAGCCGGAGAAATACAGGCGGCTCTGTTCGGCGGCAAACTGTGCCAGGCTTTCGGCACCGGGCGTGAATATTGTATAGAAGGGCAGGGCCAAAAGCAATACCAGCGCATAGGCGGCAAGGCCGAATGCAGAAAAAGCACAGATCCCGCATCGCCTGAGCGACTGCAGCTTTGCGGTATCGCCGGATGCGTAGAGATAGCTGAAAGCGGGCTGCAGACCTTCGGCCATGCCGAGAAAGATGGTGAGAATGATGAGCATCAGGTATCCGATGATCAGATAGGCAGCCAGACCTTCCTCGCCGTACCCGTACCGGTTGATCCCGGAATTCATGAAGAAGGTGACCATGCCGATGCTGAATTCCATAACAAAGGATGGAAACCCGAGCGTGAGAAAATGCCCGGCGTCGGACAGGGAGAGCCTTACCCGGGCAAAGTACAGCCTGCCGTTTCTGCGCAGGAAATGCGGCAGCAGAATCAGGATGCTGAACAGAGGGCCGACGGCTGTGGCCAGTGCTGCGCCGGCGATGCCCATATTGAAGGGATACATGAATACATAGTCAAGCACAATATTGGAAAGTGAGCCCAGGGACAGCGCAGCCATGGCAAGGCCGGGCTTTCCGTCATTCCTGGCCAGACCGCCCATGAGATAACTGAACAGAAGAAACGGCGAAAAGGTCAGGATATAGCGCAGATAGGTGACGGTCATATCATGGATTTCCGGCGTCGCACCCAGCATGCGGGCCAGGGGATGGATGAACAGATTGCCCGCGAAGGCGATTATGAAGCTGATGACTGCCTGAAGGAGCATGCAGGTGTTGAAGGCCTGAAGTGCCTTCTTCCTGTCAGACGCGGCAAGTCGGACCGAGATGAGAACGCCGGCGCCGGATGTGACCGCCATGCTCAGGGCAACCAGCAGTTCCACGGCGGGAACGGCGGCTCCGGCGGCGGCCAGGGCGCTGCTGCCCAGACGCGCGCCGATGAATACGCCGTCCACGATCACGTATATGGAATTGAACAGAAGTCCGACCATCTGCGGAATGGCATACCGGAGAAAAATCTTTCCTGCGGATTCCTGAAACATATGTCTTTCACCTCATGAAATAAGCCTGGGAGAACATTGACAGCAATGATCTCCCAGGCTTTTATCCTTCCGTGTGAGGCCGCAAGCGCCGGCCCGCTCTATCTTGGACCAGTCCAGCCGTGCTGCGGAACCCTATAGAGGCAGAGGATATATATCACAAATGATCCCATAAGGCAAGCGACCGCATTCTGCCCGGCTCCGGAACTGATGCAGGAAACGGGGAAGTCCTCACTTTACCTGGAAATCCCTGCCCATGATCAGGTTGTCGGAGCTGTCAGCCAGCCATACGCGGAAATCCCCGGGTTCCACATGCCAGCGGAACTGGGGGTCCAGCGTCCGCATTTCACGCGGTCCGATGGTCAGCGTGACGGCTTTGGTCTCCCCGGGCTCGAGCGCAACCTTGGAAAACGCGGCCAGGGTCATGAGCGGCTTTACGGTGCTGCTGACCCTGTCACGGATATAGAGCTGCGGCACCGCTGTGCCCGCGCAACTGCCCGTGTTTGTGACGGTAAAGGTTGCGGTGACGGATTCGCCAGGCGCAATGCATGCAGGCGTGACCTCAAGATCTGCGAAGGCGAAGGAGGTATAGCTGAGGCCGAAACCGAAGGACCACAGCGGCACGCAGTCGGTTTCCACATAGCGCTTTCCGCCGCCGGGACGCCGGCTGTAATGGCAGGGGATCTGGCCCACGTGCCGCGGGAAGGAAATGGGGAGCCGGCCGGAAGGCACGTTGTCTCCGAACAGGGTTTCGGCGATGGCATATCCGCCCTCCTCGCCGGGGAACCAGGCTTCCAGAATGGCAGGCACATGTTCCCGCTCCCAGGGAATCGTGACGGGACGTCCGGTCTGCAGCACCAGCACGACCGGAGTGCCGGTGGCACAGACGGCCCGGACAAACGCTTCCTGATTTCCGGGCAGATCCAGCGAGGCGCGGTCCAGGTTTTCTCCGCAGGTGTCCTGATTGTCACCCACGCAGACAATGGCCACATCGGCCTGCTGCGCCAGATGCACGGCGCGCTGGAAGTTTTCCATCTCCCGGACATATCCGAAGAATACCCGGGCTCCAAGGTGATCATTGGTATACTCAATGCGCAGACGGTAGGCACGCCCGGCTTCAAAATGGAAGGGCACCGTGCGCCAGGCCGGATGTTCCTCGCCCCAGCCGTCGAGGATCAGGCGGCCGTCCACATACAGGCGCATGCTGTCCTCGGTCCGGAAACCGAGTCCGCCGTCGAAGTCCGCGTCCGCCGTGAGCGTGCCGGTCCAGACAACGCTGAACACCTCGGAATCGATGGGGGAGCCGTTCATGAGCCAGTGGAAATCCATGCCCGGATCCCGCTGCACGAGGGCCGGTTCTCCTTCGAAGGATCTGCCGCGGTAATAGCGTCCCGTCAGGCCGGGCTCGCCGTTTTCATCCCGGAGCATGCCTTCGGGACAGGAAACGGGCATGTCCCCGAGAAAATGGCATCCCGCGTCATAGAGCACTTTTGTGTCCGGGGACACCAGGTTCCGGATGCCCTCGAGAAGGGACACGCCCTTCCGGCCGTCCGCCGTGTAGTCGCCGAGCATGGCGGCACCGGCTGAAGGCCCGAGAACCGCGATGACCGGTACGTCCTTTGACAGGGGAAGGGTCTGGTGCGCATTCTTGAGCAGCACCATGCTTTCACGGGCAATCTCCCGTGAAAGGCGCAGATGCTCCGGAGTGTGGACATAAGCGGCGGCACGGCTTTCGTCCAGATAGGGATGATCAAAGAGGCCGAGCATGAACTTGACTTTCAGCACCCGCGCGCACGCCCGGCGGATGACGGCCTCGTCCAGACGTCCGGTGCTGACCAGTTCCGTCAGGCCCTCCAGCCATTCCTCGTGCGGGAAATCGTACAGCTGCAGGTCCACGCCGGCTTCCAGGCCCATGGCCATGGCTTCCTGCCGGGTGTCAGCCACATAGTGATTGTCATACAGACGCTTCACGGCGGTGAGATCGGAGCGCACAAAGCCGCGCATGCCCCACTGCCCGCGCAGAATATCCGTCAGCAGTTCATGGTCCGAGGCGACAGGGCTTCCGTCAATGGCGTTGTAGGAACACATGGCGTCCATGGCCCCGGCATCGGCAAAGGCGGCTTCAAACACGGGCAGACAGTCGGAGAACACCTCATGCCGTCCCATGGCGCAGGGGGAGCAGTTCAGTCCGCCCACGGGCGCGCCGTAGCCGGCATAATGCTTCGGTTCCGCCGCGATGGCGTCGGGATCGGAGAGATGCTCGCCCTGCATGCCCTTTACCACGCTCCGGGCAAACTGCGCGCACAGATGCGTATCCTCGCCGTAGGATTCCTCACATCTGCCGTAGCGCGGGTCACGGATCAGGTCCATGACCGGACTGTAGGTCTCATGAATGCCCATGGCCCGGGCTTCCGTTCCGATGGCGCGGCCCATGCGCTGCCCGAGCTCCGGGCGGAACGTGGCGGCCAGACCGATCTGCTGGGGGAAAACCGTGGCATCATTGTGGCAGAAGCCGTGCAGGGCTTCCTCACTGAACAGGAAGGGGATGCCGAGACGCGTATGCTCCACCGCATAGCGCTGGAGCTCATTGATCTGGGCCGGGGACAGCTGCCGGGCCTGTATGCTGCCCACGCTTCTGCCCTTCAGAAGCTGGTCCACCTTTTCCATGTCAAGGTCTGTCACGTACTCGGCTCCGTCGCGCCTTTCGCGCATGGTGAAATCATGGCTGTAGTACTGGTCTGTCTGGAGAATGATTTCCTCCAGCGTCATCCGGCTCATCAGTTCCTGGACCTTTTCTTCGATCCGTCTCTGCTCATTTGCGTCCTGCTTCATGCCCCGTGCCCTCCTTCTGCCGTTTTTTCCGGATCACCGTCTGTCATGGCCTGCCACATGGCATGAAGCAGCGTCCGGGAGGGATCACTGCCGTGATCCCAGTACATGATGCCTTTCAGACCTTCCGATTTCAGGTATTCGCACTTGAGACGGATGGACTCCGGGTCATCATAGCTGATGAAGCTGCTGCCATTGAACAGGAACGGCGCCTTTGCCTCGTCGTCCCAGTAGCGGACGAATCCGTTCTTGTTGATATATTTTTCCACAAGGGCGGTATAGCCCTCCCCGTACTGCCCGAGGGACTGTGCGGTCTGGAAAAGCCCGTGATTCATGTCCGCCACCCCGTCCCAGCGCCTTGCATAGAAGGCCGCGCCGATCACGATCCGGTCAAGGGGCACGCCGGCGGCATGGAAGGCGTCCACGCTGGACTTCACACTGCCGTCAAGGCGGTCGCCGGAGCTGGTGAACAGGTTTGTATGATGTCCGGATTCCCGGTGAAAGCCGTTGCGGATATCATAGGTCATGATCTGAATGTAGTCGCAGATGGCCGCGACCCGGTCGATCTGCGTGTCCCGGATGAAATAGCTGCCGGCCCCGGCCGCGATGGAGACGATCCTCTCTGTGCCAAGCACGTCACGGAGCGCGTGGAGGAGCAGGGTGTAATTTTCCCTGTCTGAGGGATCGCAGTCGATCCCGGCGGAATCATTGCAGGGATATTCCCAGTCAATATCGATGCCGTCCAGCTCCCAGCGCTTCACGGCATCAAGACAGGAAGCGGCAAAAGCCCTTCTTCCTTCCTCTGTCCGGGACATGATGGAAAACCCGCCGGCTGTCCATCCGCCGACGGACAGCACGAATTTCAGATTCGGATTCAAGGAGCGGATACGCGCCACTTCACCGATGTGCGGCAGGTGACTCATATCCAGCAGGCCGTCCCGGATGACGCCGAATGCCAGGTTGATGTGTGTCAGCTGACGTGCATCTTCGGCCGTTACTGTTTCCAGTGCTCTGTCCGTCACATATCCCAGAATATAACGTTCCATCTGCGTGCCCTCTGTCTGTTGAGTTTTTCGTTCCTGTGGCATTAGGATAGCAAAAAATGTCATTGTGATCAACATGAATTGGATAATACCCTTCTTTTTCTCTGGTTGACGTGGGGAGAACCTGTATTGAGAAATCCCGGGAAAAGTGGTATACATTGTCTGGTTTTCCCATGATCAAAAAACCTTTGAAAGGATGTGTTTCATACATGAAAAAGCTCCTTGCTATCCTGCTTGCATGCACCATGCTGTTTACCCTGACGGGCACGGCGGTTCTGGCAGAGGACGAGCAGCCCCAGCCTGAAGGCGGAAAAAAGTTTGAAGGCAACTGGGCCGTGATGGGCGGTCTGGTTGAGATCTATTATGAAGAGGAAGGCTACCGCGTGCTGGTAGACCTCTGCAACAACGAGGACTGGAGCGGCGTGGAGTATGAGTACTCCTGCTACTATGTGGAGAACGAGGATGCCCTGGTGTCTATTTCTTCCGTCAAGACTCCCTACACCTCGGATGCGTCCACCTTTGACCGCACCAGGGGAGAGGCTGAGTATGAAGGCATGGACGAAGACGGCATGGAAACCGTGTTCACCATTGCGGAGAACGGAAGCCTTCACTGGGCGGACGGCCATGACAAGGGTGCCGGGGAAGATCTGGAATTCCGGAATATCGGCGCATTCAAGGGCGCATGGCGTTCAGCAGAGGGTGAGGAGCCTGCCTGGGTGGAGTTCACCTGGGAAGGACTGGATGAGGAAAAGTACTATTACTCCGTGTATCTGCACCGCGGCGATGACGAAACCTATACCGAGTTCATCATGACCGGTACCTACAATGAAGAGACCGGCAAGCTCGAGTGTACCGGCAGCAATGTGGACACGGAGGACAAGGAGACCTACGAGGCTGTCTTCTCCCGGACCGAGGATGGAAAGCTTCTGTATGAAGCGGCCAACGGTATTGTCATGGAATATGACCTGCTGGGCGGCAGCCAGGGCTGATCCCGCCGCATTCCTTTTCTGGAATATACCCCTATGCAAAGAGAATGCCCGGTCTGCGGAAAT
>CAMNDE010000126.1:0-6843 GCA_946534895.1 uncultured Clostridia bacterium | reverse complement strand
GTGACGTGGACATGGAACTGCGCGCCGGCGGCTGCTACGCGCTGGTGGGCGGCTCCGGCAGCGGGAAATCGACGATCCTGAATCTGCTTATGGCTTCCTCGAAAAACTATCAGGGAGAGATCCGCTATGACGGAAAAGAACTCAAAACCGTTTCCGCCAGCTCGCTCTATGATCTCGTGTCCATCATCCAGCAGAGTGTGTTCGTCTTTAACAGCACGATCCGCGACAACATCACCATGTTCTCCGACTTCCCGGAAGAGGAGATCGACCGTGCCGCGAGGCTGTCCGGGCTGAAAAAGCTCATCGACGAAAAAGGCGCGGACTATCTGTGCGGAGAAAACGGCTCCGGCCTTTCCGGCGGCGAGCGGCAGCGGATTTCCATCGCCCGGGCGCTGCTGCGCAAGACTCCGGTCCTCTTTGTGGATGAGGCCACGGCAAGCCTGGATGCGGAAACCTCCTTTGAGGTGCTGGACGCCATCCTGAAGCTGGACGGCTACACCCGCGTGATCGTCACCCACGACCTGGACGAAAACATCCTCCGCCGCTGCACCGGCCTGTTCGCGCTGAAAAACGGCACGGTTTCGGAACAGGGGACCTTTGATGATCTCATGGCGCAGAAGGGTTACTTCTATTCGCTGTTCACTGTCTCCCAGCGTTGATCATGATCCGTTCAGCTGCCGCGTGAGTCATTTGCCTCGACAGTCGCTGTATTTCCTTCACTGTGTCTGGCAAGTCGGAGCTGTAATGTGTCTCGTATGATATAGAGCAAAACCGGGAGTGCAATGAACCGAGGATAAAATCCGTTTTTCGAGATCGCAGTAATCCGTAAAGCCGGGAATTCTCAGCAATCTGAAGTCAATGGGACTGGAGCGTACAAAAAAACCGTGCATAGGCACGGTTTTTTGAATGGGATCAGCAGAGTTTGGCACCGGCCGGGATATGCGGATCCACCATGAGCAGGTGAAGTTTTTCTTCACCGTTTTCCTTGTGAACCGCGCTGATCAGCATGCCGCAGGATTCAATGCCCATCATGGCCCTGGGCGGCAGGTTCGTGATGGCAATACAGGTCTTGCCGACCAGTTCTTCAGGCTCATAATATGCATGAATGCCGCTGAGAATGGTGCGGCTGGTACCGCTGCCGTCGTCCAGCGTGAACTTCAGAAGCTTCTTGGACTTCGGCACGGCCTCGCAGGCCAGCACCTTGACTGCGCGGAAGTCAGACTTGATGAAGGTCTCGAAGTCGACCGTATCCTGGAAAAGAGGCTCGATTTCCACATTGGAGAAATCAATCACTTCTTCAGCAGCCGGTTCAGATACCTCGGGAGCCGTTTCAGCTGCGGCTGCGGTCGGGGCAGGCGCTGCTTTTTCCTGCGCGGCCTTCTGGCTGTCCAGAGGCTTCATGGTGGGGAAGAGCAGCACGTCGCGGATGGTGGGAGAGTTGGTCAGCAGCATCACCAGACGGTCCAGACCGAAGCCCAGGCCGGCTGTGGGCGGCATGCCGTATTCCAGTGCATTGACAAAGTCCTCGTCGACTTCAGCCTTGACGCCTTCCGCCATGCGCTGTTCTGCCTGGATCTCAAAACGGCGGCGCTGGTCAATGGGATCATTGAGCTCGGAGAATGCATTGCCCATTTCATGACCGGTGATGAAGAACTCAAACCGCTCAGTCAGCTCGGGATTCTCCGGCTTGCGCTTGGCCAGCGGGGAGATTTCCACGGGATAGTCCATGATGAAGGTGGGCTGCACAAGCGTGTGCTCCACAAACTCATCAAAGAGCGCTTCGAGGCACTTGCCCTTTCCGACGTTCTTCTCGACCTGCACGCCATGTCGTTCGCAGGCGGCATGTGCATCCGCGTCAGTCTGCCAGGCGGCAAAGTCCTCACCGCAGGCTTCCTTTACGGCTTCGGCCATGGTCATTTTCTTCCAGGGCGCCTTTATATGGATGACCTGTCCCTGATACTCCACGTCCGTGGTGCCCAGTGCCTTCATGGCGATGAATTCGTACATCTGCTCCACCAGTTCCATGTACTGGTGATAGTTGGCATAGGCTTCGTAGAGTTCCACGGAGGTGAACTCGGGATTGTGGGTGGCATCCATGCCCTCATTGCGGAAGATGCGGCCCACTTCGTATACGCGCTCGAATCCGCCCACGATCAGGCGCTTGAGATACAGTTCCGTCTCAATGCGAAGCAGCATATCGATGTCCAGCGCGTTGTGATGCGTGCGGAAAGGACGGGCACTGGCGCCGATTTCCACCGTCTGGAGCACAGGGGTGTCCACTTCCAGGTAGCCCCGGGCGTCGAGGAACTCGCGGATGGAGGAAATGATGGCGGAACGCTTGCGGAAGGTGTCCCGGACTTCGGGATTCACGATGGTGTCCACATAGCGCTGGCGGTACCGGAGGTCCGTATCGGTCAGGCCGTGGAACTTTTCCGGAAGCACCTTCAGAGACTTGCACAGAAGCTGAAGGGAGGTGACATGAATGGACACCTCGCCGGTCTTGGTCTTGAACACAAGACCAGTAATGCCGAGAATGTCGCCGATGTCGTCGCCCTTGAAATCGCTGTAGGCTTCATCGCCCACGTCTTCGCGGCGGACATAGAACTGGATTTCTCCCTGCCCGTCCAGAAGATGGGCAAAGCTTGCCTTGCCCATGACACGGCGCGAGATCATACGGCCGGCAACGGATACGGTCTTGCCTTCCAGCTCGTCAAAGTGGTCCACGATTTCCTGACTGTGATGGGTGACCGGAAACTGGGTAATGACATAGGGATTCTTGCCTGCATCCATCAGCGCCTGCAGCTTCTGTCTGCGGATCACTTCCTGCTCTGACAGGGGCGGCGTATGCGGGGTCGTAGGATAATCGGCCATAGGTAAAAAGCTCCTTTCAGAAAGACTCAGCGGCGGATGTCCAGGATCTGATAGTGGATGGTGCCGGCAGGAGTCTCAATGGAAGCCACGTCGCCGATGCGCAGGCCGGAGATGCCGGCGCCCACCGCACATTCGTCGGAAATGCGGTTGTTGAAGGGATCAGCTTCCTGGGAACCCACGATGCTGTACTCGATCTCTTCCTTGGTGTCCGCATCGAACACGCGGACGGTGGTACCGATGGACACCACATCCGTGGAAATTTCATCCTCGGAGATGACTTCCAGCTGGGAAATCTCATCCTGCAGGTAGGCGATTCTGGTTTCGTTTTCCGTCTGCTTGTTCTTGGCTTCGGTATATTCGGCGTTTTCGGAAAGGTCGCCGTAGCTGCGCGCGAACTCGATTTCCTTGGCAATCTCATTGCGCACAACGGAAATGCGGTGGTCCAGTTCGTCCTGAAGCTTCTGAAGACCTTCCGCAGTAATTCTTTTCTTCATGATTTCAGCCATGTGTGAAACCCCTTTCGTTGATAAAGCCGTTTTCCTGATGTCCGAATGACGGCTGTTCGTGCACCGGATATGGTCCGATGCCGGAAAATTATAACACTTTGCAAATGAATGTCAACGCAGGAAGGAGCCGGAAATCCAGAAATGACAAGCATTTGAGCGCTTCGCAGCCTGAAGATGGAGGCGGCACGAGCCAGGTGATTTTCCGCCTGTGGGAGACGGGAAATGCGGCCGGAAGTCACGGGGATGCGCGGTTCTTGAGCCCGGAGCGGCTCTGTGCTATCATAAATCCAGAAACATACGGAAAACAGAGGGGGGTAAGAGGTGAGAAAATGGATTGCCGCGCTGCTGGCCTGTCTGCTCTGCTTCGGGAGCGGGGCGTCTGCCATGCAGTACGTGTCGGATTTCAGCGGCGGCACAGACGGCTGGTATCCCCGGTCCACCGGCAGCGCATGGCTTGAAGTGACGGAGGAAGGCAGCATCCGCATTCAGGGGCGGAGTGCTTCCTGGCATTCTCCCGGACGGATGTTTGAGCTGAAACCGGGGTGCGAGTACACTCTTTCCTGTGAAGTGCGTCAGCTTGATCAGGACTCCGCGGAATGCATGATCTCCGTCGCGCACTCGTCCGGCGGCGTGGAGAGCTACGAGAATCTGGCAAGGGCCCGGGTGCCGAAAGACACCTGGACGCGCCTGGAGGGCACCTGGATTGCCGGAAGCTTTGATGCCTATATTTTGTATGTGGAAACGGTGGGGTCCGGAGACCTGTCCTATGAGATCCGGAACTTCACGGTTACAGGTGAGGAGGAGATTCAGACGGTGCAGGATCTGCCGTCCCTGAAGGAAAAATACGCAGGGCTGTTCCCGTTCGGAACATCGGTTACCGGCATGGAGGCGGCGAGCCGGGAACGCATGGATTTCTATGCCTCCCAGTTCGGCATATACACACCGGGCAATGAACTGAAGCCGGACTTTGTGCTGGACGTGGCGGCAAGCCGCGAAGCGGCGCGGGAGGATGACACCCAGGTCCGGATCCATCTTCGCAGTGCACGTCCGCTGCTTCAGGATGCCATGGAACGGGGGATTCCGGTGCACGGGCATGTGCTTGTCTGGCACTCCCAGACCCCGGAGGCTTTTTTCCGGGAAGGCTATGACACGGACCGGCCCAGGGTGAGCCGGGACGTCATGCTTGCGCGGCTCAGCAATTATATTCAGGCAGTGATGGAAGCCACCACGGCGGAGTTTCCCGGGGTGATCATCTCCTGGGATGTGGTGAACGAGGCCGTGGATGACGCCACCGGAAAGCTGCGTGCGTCTCCCTGGCTGGATGTGGTGGGCGAGGATTATCTCCTGCAGGCCTTTGCGCTGGCCCGGAAATGGGCGCCAGAGGGCGTGAAGCTGTATTACAATGACTACAATACGGCCGTGCCGGTCAAGCAGGCGGGGATTCTGAAAGTGCTCGGCGAGCTGATGGCGGAAGGCAATATTGACGGGTACGGATTTCAGATGCATCATGATCTGAAGTTCCCGTCCCTTGCGCAGATCCGGACTTCCCTGGAGAAGGTCCGGGCACTGGGCCTTCGCATGAGGGTCAGTGAGCTGGACATCACGGTGCCGGACAACAGTGAGGCAAATTTCCGGGCACAGGCGGACATGTACGGGGAAATCATGAAGATGCTCGTGGAAATGCGCGAAAGCATGGAATCGGTTCAGGTGTGGGGCGTCATGGACAGTCTGAGCTGGAGAAGCAGCCAGTATCCGCTGCTGTTTGACGGCTCCGGGCAGCCCAAGCCCGCGTTCTGGAGACTTGTGGAAATTGCGGAAGGAGTGGACTGAATGAAACGTTTTTTGCTTCTGATCCTTGCGATGGGTTTTCTCATGACCGCCTGCGCGGGCACGGCGGAAGTGGTGATTCCGGATATTGAGACGGCAGAGTTTGAGATCCCGGATAATCCGGCCATGGCTTTTCTCAGGGAGCTTGGCTGCGGCTGGAACCTTGGCAATACCATGGATGCCTATGACGATCATTTCCGCGGGGATGATCTGGCCATTGAGAAGTACTGGTGCGGCGTCTATACGGATCCGCAGGTCTTTAAGGCACTGAAGGAAGCGGGCTTTTCCACTGTGCGCATTCCGGTGTCCTGGCACAATCATCTGGAAAGCGACGGTGTGCACAGCAATACGCCCTGGCTGGACCGGGTGCAGGAACTGGTGGATGAGGCGCTTGCGGCAGGACTGTATGTCATCATCAATTCCCATCATGACGACGGTGTGGACTGGTACTATCCGGACAATGCGCACCGGGAGTCTTCCATCGCATTCCTGACCGGCATCTGGTCCCAGGTGGCGGAGCGGTTCCGGGACTATGACGAGCACCTGATCTTTGAGAGCATGAACGAGCCGCGCATGAAGGGCAACAACTGGGAATGGTGGCTTGACCGGAACCAGCAGGAATGCAGGGACGCGGTGGACTGCATCAATGCATACAACCAGACGTTTGTGGACGTGGTCCGCGCTTCCGGCGGCAAGAACGCCGAGCGCTATCTCATGGTTACCCCCTATGACGCGTCCGCTGCCAATGCCGCTGCAGATGACTTCGTCCTGCCCACCGATACGGCGGACAACCGAATTATTGTATCCGTGCACGCCTACGTTCCCTACAGCATGGCGCTGGACCTCAAGGGCGGGAGCCGCTTCACCACGGAAGACCGGCAGCAGAAGGAAGACGTGGACTATGTGGTGCGCTCGCTGTATCACCACTATATCGCAAAGGGCATTCCCGTGGTACTGGGCGAGTTTGGATGTCTTGACAAGAACAACCTTCAGGACCGGGTGGACCTGACAGCGTATTATGTGGCCAATGCCACGGCACGGAACATTCCCATGCTCTGGTGGGACAATCATGCGTTTTCGGGCGGCGGCGAGAAATTCGGCCTTCTGGATCGGCGGACATTTGCCTGGAAATTCCCGGAGATCGTGGAGACCATCATGCGCTACCGGCTTGCCCCGCTGAGTGAATGAGACTGGGCATGCGGGGATTTTCCTGAAGCAGGGCATGTGCCCTGCTTCAGGGGATCAACCATTGCGCAGGCATAAGAAAGACAGAAAGAGGACAGGAAATGCAGGGAACAAAGTTTGTGGTCTATACAGACGGCGGATGCCAGGTCAATCCCGGCGGGGCCGGAGGTCTGGGCGTGGTGATTCTGAACAGCGAGACCGGACAGCGCCAGGAAATCTCGGAGGGCTATGTGTCCTCCACCAACAACCGCATGGAAATCCTGGCTGTGGTGCGGGGGCTGTCGCAGCTGCCCCGGGGCGCTGAGGTGGACCTGTATTCGGACAGCGAGTATGTGCTGAAAACGGCCATGGGCGAATACCGGGAAAAGAAAAACCGTGATCTGTGGCAGCAGCTGCACGCTGTGATGGACGACAAACAGATGCGCTTTCACTGGGTGCGCGGACATCAGGGCAA
>CAMNDE010000125.1:0-6913 GCA_946534895.1 uncultured Clostridia bacterium | reverse complement strand
ATGGATGATGAAACGCAGTATCTGGAAAAAGCTGCTGCTGGATATAGTTCTGACAGGCGTGGCGCTGGTGATCTTTGCCCTGTTCCATCATGTGCTGCCCAGGCAGCAGGAGAGCATGGGCATTGTGATTGAGAACCCGAACCGGAAGACCGGCATCATGGAGGTGGCGGACGGCGTGGTCGGGTACGGCGGGGACACTTCCGTGATGACGGATACGGGCGTCTCCCTGATGGCCAGAGGCGGCCGCGGCAGAGGGCAGGGTTCCAGTGGGAAAGGCACAAACGCCGGCGGCATGAGCGAAAAGGGCGGCAGTGCCGCGGACGGCGCCAGCGCGGTGGAAGAAACGGATGACACCGCCATGGAGGACAAGTTTGCTGAGGTATACACCGAGGAAGTCACATCCACGGAGGACAGCTATGCCAGCGATCAGGTTTCCGTGAGCATTGAGAAAGTGACGGAAAACGGCGTGACCTATTACCTCGCGGATATTTACCTGAAGGACGTGACAGCGCTGCAGACGGTGCTTGCGAAAGGCACCTACGGCAGCGGATACCGGGATTCCATTCTTTCCATGGCCGAGAGCGCCAATGCGCTGGTGGCCGTGAACGGTGACTACTACGGGAACACGAACGAAGGCGTGGTGATCCGCAACGGCGTGATCTACCGGGCCAACGCCACGGACTGTGATGTATGCGTTCTGTACTATGACGGAACCATGCGCGTGATTCCCGGCGCGGAGTTCAGTGTGCAGGAGGCTATTGAAGACGGCGCCTGGCAGGCCTGGACCTTCGGCCCCTCCCTGCTCAACAGTGAAGGGGAGGCGATTACCTCCTTCTCATCTACGCGCCGGATCCAGTCCGCGAACCCGAGAACGGCGATCGGATACTATGAGAAAGGACATTACTGCCTGGTGGTGGTGGACGGCCGCGGGGATTCCGACGGCATGACGCTTCAGGAAATGTCCGCACTGTTTGAACGTCTGGGCTGCAAAGCGGCCTATAACCTGGACGGGGGAAACTCGTCCATCATGGTCTGGGGCGATGAGGTCATCAATGAGCCGTCCGGCGGCGGGCGCACGTCCTCAGACGCGATTGTGATCACGGAGGTGCCTGCAGTATGAGGAAAGCCATGGAAATACTGTCCCATGCATGCGTGATCCTGGCACTGATGTTTCTGGTCTTTCTGGTGCTGGATCAGTTCAATCCGATGATGAATTTTGTGAACTCAAAGATCTCCCAGGGGCTTCTGGCGGTGCTGTGTCTGTGCACATTGAGCCGGAGCGTGCTGGGATGGACAGTGGAAAAACGGGAGAGTGAGAAGCAGTGAAGAAGTTTCTGAGCATGATTTTGATGCTTTGCCTGCTGGCAGGTTTCGGATACAGTCGGGCGGATGATACGGATCTGAGTGATCTTTACAAGAACCGGGACGTGGACGCGTCCTGGGAGGCCTCCGAGGCCGTATATGTGGAGCTTGCAGGCAGTACCTGCACTCTTTCCGGGAGCGGCGCGGCGGCGGAGGGCAGCGACCTTGTGATCAGCCGGGAGGGCACCTATGTGCTCAGCGGCAGCTGGGACGGCCGGATCGTGATCCGGACGGACGAGTCGGAAAAGGTGCGCCTGGTATTGAACGGCGTCCAGGTAACCAGCACCGCCGGCCCCGCGCTCCTGGAAGAAAGCGCGGACAAGCTGATTCTGACGCTTGAAGAGGGTACGGAGAATGTGCTGACGGCTTCCGGAAGCACGCTTGTGGAGAGCAAGGAAGTGACCAGCGGCCTGTATACGGAGGATGACCTGTCCATCAACGGCGGGGGCAGTCTCAGCGTGACGGCGGACGGGCACGGTCTGCAGGTCAAGGCGGACCTGATCCTCTCCCTGGGAACACTGAACGTGACGTCCGGCGGGGACGGCATCCGCGCCAAGAATTCACTGCTCCTGCTCGCGGGTGATCTCAGTATCACAAGCGAGGGGGACGGCATCAGCACCACGAATACGGAAAAGGAAGACAAGGGCTGGATCATCCTGGCCGGCGGCAGTGTGACGGTCAGGACGGGAAGCGGCGCCGGGGAGGCTGCGGTCAACACGGCCGGCGCCTGGAACCAGCGCGGCGGCCGCGGATGGAACACGAGCACGGCTTCCACGGCCTCGGATGACGTAAGCCGCAAGGGCATCAAGGCAGCCACAAGCCTTACCGTCCTGGATGGGACGCTGGAACTGGATGCCCAGGACGACGGACTGCACGCGGTGAACATTGCCATTTCCGGCGGGAATATTACGATCCGCACCGGGGATGACGGCGTGCATGCGGATGAAACACTGGAAATCACGGGCTCGAACCTGACGGTGGCCAAGAGCAATGAAGGCCTGGAAGGCAATATGGTTCAGATCAGCGGCGGTGTGCTGCACATCACGGCAACGGATGACGGCATCAACGCGGCCGGCGGCTCCGATTCGACGACCAGCGCGCGGAACCGCGAGGCTGACCAGGGGAATGTACTGAGCATAAGCGGCGGAGACCTGACGGTGGAAGCCGGAGCGGACGGACTGGATTCCAACGGCAGCATCTCGCTGACCGGCGGTGTGATCCGGGTGTACGCGCCCACCACCATGGGCGACGGGTCCGTGGATATGAACGGAAACGGCAGCATCAATGGAGCCACGCTGATCATTGCCAGCAGCAACGGCGTGATGCAGGACGTGGGCAGCCTGAGCGGGCAGGCCCTGGTCCGGGCCATGTATGGACAGAGCGCACAGGCCGGAGCGGAAATCGTGCTTGCGGATGCGTCCGGGAATGTGCTTGCAACCTACGCGCCTGGAAGCAGTTATGACACGGTTGTGGTATCCGCGCCGGGCCTGGAGTCGGGAAGCAGCGTTACGGTAAGCGTGGGCGGATCCGTGGTGTTCAGCGGAAATGCTTCACAGAATACGGTCACCACCACGAACGGGAACGGGCAGTGGGGCGGCCAGGGCGGCGGATTTGGACACGGCGGCTTCGGCGGCGGCCGTGGAGGGAGAGGCGGCTGGTAAGCATGAAGACAGAGAACGTATTTGAGCGCGTGGAGAAGAAATTCCTTCTCACACGGGAACAGGCGGAAGTCCTGAAGGCCGATCTGGATGGCTTCGGGTTTGAGAAGCTGGACTTCGGATCCCCGGATATTTCCTCGGTCTACTGGGACAGCCCGGATGAGATCCTGGTGCGCAGGAGCCTGGAACGCCCGGTTTACAAGGAAAAGCTGCGGATGCGGGCCTACGGCACGGTGCAGATGGATGACACGGTGTATATGGAAATCAAGAAAAAGTACCGGGGCGTGGTGTACAAGCGCCGCGTCCCGATACGCCTCAGCGATATGGCACAGGTGGAAAAAGAGGGATGCATGCCCGATGGCTGCGGGCAGATCGGCCGGGAAATCACGGCCATGATCCGCAGATACAGTCTTGCGCCGAAGACCCTGATCATGTACAGGCGCGAGGCCTATGTGCTGCCGGGCGGTGAGGGCATCCGCCTGACCATGGACACAGGCATCCGGTACCGCCGGAGCATTCTGGATGTGACATGCGCGCAGACCGGGCAGCTGATTCTGAGCGGGGACCCGGTGCTGCTGGAAGTCAAGATTCCCGGCATCTGGCCGCAGTGGCTGCTCCGGGAGCTGGAAGGGCTGAACGTCCGGGGGACGCATCTGTCCAAGGTGGGACTGGCTTATCAGCTGAGCCGGTGCACATGGAAGGAGGAACACGCAAGTGCTTGACAGTATTCTGGTGAATTCAGGAAATATGACGGTTTCGGTACTGATTCTTCTCATCTGTGCCATGGTGCTCGGTGTGCTCAGCGCCATGCTGTACGCAAAGCTCAACCGCTGTTCGTCATCCTTCGCGGTGACGCTGTCGGTGCTTCCCCTGATTACCGGCATTGTGATTTTGGTGGTGAACGGGAATCTGGGCGCGGGACTGGCTGTGGCAGGCGCGTTCAGCCTGATCCGCTTCCGCTCGGTACAGGGCACCGGCCGGGAAATCCTGGCCATCTTCCTGTCCATGGCGCTGGGCCTGTGCCTGGGCTCCGGATATCTAGGCGTGGCAGGGCTTCTGTTCCTGCTCTACGCGGTCATGGTGCTGGTGATGCCGGTGCTGCATCTGGGTGAGGATGAGAAAAGTGTCCGCGAGCTGCGCATCAGCGTGCCGGAGAGCCTGGACTATGACGGCCTGTTCGAACCCGTGCTGGAGCAGTTCGGCGTGCGCTATGAGCTGCTCAGGGTGCGCACGGCGGACATGGGCAGTACTTATCAGCTGACCTACCGGATCAGCCTGCCTCAGGGCGGACGGACCCGGGAACTGGTGGATGCCATCCGGACGGAGAACGGGAATCTGCCGGTCAGCATTGGACATATGCAGTCTGAACAGGGTATGTGAGCACCTCTACGGTCATGCGGGGAGGCTTCAGAATGGAAAGGGGAGAACATGGCATGCGCCTGCTGTTTGCAGAGGACGATCCGGATCTGAGCCGCGCTGTACGTGCGCTTCTGGAACACAGCGGATATACGGTGGAATGCGTCAGCGACGGGCTTATGGCCATGAATCTTGTGTCCGGGGAGGGCTATGACGGCATGATTCTGGACTGGATGATGCCCGGCGCAAGCGGCATTGAAGTGCTCAGACACATGCGCTCGTCCGGGATTCATGTGCCTGTGCTGATGCTCACGGCACGGGACGCGGTGGAGGACCGGGTGAGCGGCCTGGATGCCGGGGCGGACGATTACCTGCCCAAGCCCTTTTCCTCCTCGGAGCTTCTGGCGAGGGTTCGGGCGCTGGTGCGCCGCAGGGGCACAATCGTGCCGTCGGTGCTGCACTTCGGGGACCTGGAACTGGACGCGGCGGGCATGGAACTGCGCTGCCCTGGCGGGAAGACCACCCTGACCGGGAAGGCGTTTCAGCTGATGCAGATGCTGATGCAGCATCCCCGGGTGATTCTCAGCGTCCAGCAGATGATGGACTATGTGTGGGGCTGGGATACGGACGCCGAGATCCATGTGGTCTGGGTGAATATCTCCAATCTGAGGAAGAAGCTGGCGGAGATCGGCTCAAAGTGCGAAATCCGGGCTGTCCGCGGGTCCGGGTATTTCCTGGAGGAAGGCCATGGTTGAGAAATACAGAAAACATTTTATCCGCATTGCCATGGCGGCCCTGAGCCTGGCCATGATCCTGGTGGTGCTTGCGATCAATGTGGTCAATTATGTGTCCGTGCGCAGTGAAATGGTGGATACCATGAAGTACCTTGCGCAGAGCGGGCCCATGCGGGGTGACGGACAGAAGAGCCGGCACCGGAGAAATCTGGCGAGCGAAGCCAGATTTTTCGTGGTGAAGATCCAGGAGGACGGAAGCTGGAGCATTCTGGAAAAACGGGAAGATCAGGAACTTGAAGAAGCTGATCTGCCCACGGTCATTGAAAAGATCCTGGAGGGCGGCAGGGAAGAAGGCATATACGGATCCTATGCATACACCACCGTATCCGGCGAAAACCCGACGCGGCTGATGATTCTTCTGAACTGGGAAACGCGTTTTGCGTCCATCCGGTCGCTCGCCATCTTTTCCGCGGCGGCGTGCCTTGGCGGCATCCTTCTGGCTTTTATTGCAGTGAGCCGCTACAGCCGGCGTGCGGCAAGACCGTTCCTGGTCAACGAAGAGCAGCAGAAGCGGTTCATTACCGACGCGAGTCATGAGCTGAAAACGCCGCTCACGGTGATCAGTGCGAACATGGATGTGCTGAATCTGGAAATTCCGGATAATACCTGGGTGCATTCCACGCAGAAGCAGGTTTCGGTCATGCGCCGGCTGGTGGACGAACTGGTGTATCTGTTCCGGATGGAGGAAAGCGGTACGGCTCTGGAGAAACGCTCTGTATGCCTTACGGATATGGCCCGGGAAATGGCGGAACCGATGGCGGCCATGGCGGAGTTCCATGGAAAGGAACTGAAGACGGAACTGGATGAGAACATACATGTGCAGGCGGATCCGCAGGCCATGGAGCGGATGCTGTCCATTCTGCTGGATAATGCGGTGAAGTATACGCCGGAGGACGGAAAGATCCTGTTCTGCCTGGAAGAAAAGAACGGCAGCGTGACGGTGAGGACGGTGAATGACATATCCGGAGACATGACGCAGGAAGCGTGCAGTCATCTCTTTGACAGGTTCTACAGAAGCGACGCATCCCGGAGCCGGGACAAGGGCGGATACGGCATCGGTCTGTCCATTGTGAAGGCAGTGGCGGAGCGGCACGGGGGAAAGGTATCCGCGGAGATCAATGCGGAGGGCCGGCTCGAGATCCGGTGTCAGGTGCCTGCAGAATAGAAAAGGGAGAACCGGAACAGGTGCTGTCTGTTCAGGTTCTCCCTTTTCCTGTGTCACGTATGGATACTCTCAGCGTCAATGGTCAGGAAAATCCTGACCTGATGCAGTGTGAGGGGTACGCCAGAGACAATGCATGCCTGCGCTGGCGGGCTTCTTACCGGGATCCCGCGGGGAGCTGGAGAATAACCTGCTCCCGGAGGCCGGGCATATTGCCGTTCATGATCTCATTCAGATGTGCGACAGGATAGGTATGCGCAAAAAACTTGTCAGGAGAATAATACGGATGATGAAAAAGATGCTTGCGGATCAAGAAAAGATGTGCTAAAATACCATCTGCTTGCGGAAGTCATGGCTTTGCATGATCAGGCAGGCGGGCTGGAACCGGTGCCTTGAATCCGGTGAGTCATACCGGCGTTTGGCCGGAAGTGGAAAGAACAGGGGCACAGCTGAGTTGGTGGAATTCCAGTATGCTCGTTTCAGCTGGCCATGAAACATATTTCTTTCGCTGAACAGGCGAGGGCGTCTCCAGACCCGCAGACGGAAAACGCGGGAAACTCACCCGGAAAGCTTCCGGGAAA
>CAMNDE010000124.1:0-7200 GCA_946534895.1 uncultured Clostridia bacterium | reverse complement strand
TATCGATTCCGTCTGGGCCTGCCTGAAACTGCGCACGGAACTGTATCCGGAACTGAAGAAGCGGAATATCCGGATCGTGACACATGTCTATGACGTGATCGTGATCTCGCATCCCCAGTTCTCGAGTCTGGATAATATTGTTCGCTTTCCGCCCTATATTGCCGCGGCCATAGAGTATGCGGATCACATTGTTGTGAACACGGACTATACGCGGCAGGAACTGTTCCGGATCGCAAAGGAATTCGGACTCCGCAGGGATCCGCAGATTTCTGTGATTCCGCTCGGTGCGGACTTTGCCGGGAGCCGTTTTGACGCTTCCAAAGTGCATAAGGATGCCCTGAAGATTGCCGAGGCCGGACCGTACGTGCTGACAGTGAGCACCATAGAGCCACGGAAGAACCATAAACTGCTGCTGGATGCCTTTGACAGCGGTGTGGACAAAATGGGCATTCAGATGGTGTTTGCCGGGAAAGAGGGCTGGAATGTCTCGGAACTGATGAAGCGCATTCACAGTCATCCGCGGTATCAGAAAACCCTGTTCCACCTGACAGGCATGAATGACGACACGATCCGGTTCCTGTATCAGCATGCCATGATGGTGCTGTTTCCTACCTATATTGAAGGCTTCGGGCTTTCCACCATTGAGGCCATCCAGCAGGGCACGCCGGTGGCGTGCTCGGATATTCCCGTCATGCGCGAAGTGGGCGGGGAATTCTGCGATTACTTTGACCTGCACCGGCCGGAAGACGTGGTGCGGATCCTGAAGCACTACAAGGAAGACCCGAAAGCCTACCAGGAGCGCCGGGAAAAGCTGAAGGATTACCGGACATTCACCTGGGACGATATGGTGAACCGGCTGGCGGAGGTGCTGGGCAGCACATGGCCGGAACCGGAAGCGAGCAGACCGGAAATCCGGCAGATGATGATGCTTACCTCCAGGGCGGATTCCTTCCTGGGCACCGTTCCCTTTGTGGAAGCCCTGATGCCCTTTATCCGGGAAATGGTGATCTTCTGTCCGGAAAAAACGGGTGCGGAGATCCGGGAAAAGTATCAGGGCCGGCTCAGCATCCGCTGCGTTTCGGATGAGGAACTGCTGCAGGGACGGCCGCTGCCCCGGGATCATCAGACCAGGAACTTTTATCTGCGCGCCTTGGCCATCCAGAGTGACGCGATGGACCCGTACTTCATCATGTCGGACGATGATTACCGGCCGCTGTGCCAGGTGGACGAGAGCTTCTTCTTCCGGGACGGACGGATGAATGCCTATTATTTCCATGACCTGGACCTGTACTGCCGGGATATTCCCGTGTCCACATCCTTTGATGAGGGCATGCACAGGCTGAATAGGTTCCTGCACGAGAAGGGGCTCCCGAACCTGTGCTATGCCTCGCATATGCCTCAGATCATCTGCAAGGCCTGGTTCCGGGAAATGCTGGAAATGTATCCGGAACTTCTGAAACTGGGATGCTGCGAATGGAGCACCTACTTCAATATTGAGAGCACAATGCATCCGGAGGCCTTCCGTCTGCAGCCCTGCCGGACGCTCATGTGGCCCGGGGACGTGACCAACTGGGCAAGGTTTGTGGAACCGGACGAATACGTGTTTGAAAACCATTATCCGGAAGCCTATGCTGAGGGCGGACTGCTGGCGGGATGCGCGCAGGATGTGCAAAGTGGCGCGCACGCGGACGCGGAGGAAAAGATCCGGCGCTATCGGGACATGTGGTCCGGAAAACAGAAGCGCGCTGAGGAAATCTTTGATGCGTACTGCAGGGAATTCCGCACCCGCTACGGCACGCGGCCGCAGATCATGTTCACCTGGAACGGGGATCACGGCGAGTTTGCGAAGCTGGAATACATCCGGACCGGAGAGAATGCGGCCATCCGCATGCGTGTGGAAGTGATGGATCCGGTGTACGCGTATCTTGAAAAAAGCGGCGTGCAGCTGGACATCGGATGGAACTACGGCACGGAGCAGAAGCTCTACAACCGCAGCCGCGTTCTGGACAGGGAGCATCCCATTGTGTTCACCTTCCTGATTCCGCCGGCGGGGACCACCACGGCGATCCATCTGGGGTACGAGATCGGGGACGGCGTCTATCACGAATGCGTGTCCATCCCCCTTACGATTGAATAAACAGGAATAATGCGTATATGAAGAAAATGCTATCTGAAATCTGGTCCTACCGGGAAATGGTCTGGGGACTGGTGCACAGGGATCTGCGCGGGCGCTACAAGGGATCCGCTCTGGGATTCCTGTGGACGTTCATCAATCCGCTCCTGCAGCTGGCCGTGTATTCCATGGTCTTCTCAGTGATACTGCACAGCGGGATTGACAAGTATTACCTGCATCTGTTTGTGGCGCTGATCCCCTGGATCTTCTTTTCCACCTCCGTGGGTCCGGGGTGCTCCTGCATTCTGCAGCAGTCCGCCATGGTGACCAAGATCTATTTTCCGCGGGAAGTCCTGCCTATCGCCTTCGTGACAGCAGCGTTCATCAACATGATTCTCTGCTTTGTGGTGGTGATCCCGGTGGTGCTGCTCTCGGGCGTGATACCGAGCTTTGCGGCCTTCCTGAGCCTTGTCCCGGTCATGCTTATTGAGTACATTCTCTGCCTGGGCTTCTGCATGCTGTTCTCTGCCTGCGCGGTGTATGTGCGGGACCTTGTGCATATCATGGGCATTGTGATCATGGCCTGGCAGTTCCTGACCCCGGTCATGTATTCCATCAGCATGGTGCCGGAGCAGTATCTGGTGCTGTTCCATCTCAATCCCATGACGGGAATCATTCAGGCGTACCGTCAGATCCTGTATTACGGCACGGTGCCGGACGCGGGCTCCCTGCTTGGATCGTTCGCATTCAGTATTGCGATTTTCGTCATCGGAGTGGCTGTCTTCGAAAAGCTGAAGATCCATTTTGCCGAACAGCTGTAGGAGAGAAGAGTGCATGAGTCAACAAGTGATTGAAGTCAGTCATGTATCCAAAAGCTTCCGGGTCTACTATGACCGGGGACATACGCTGAAGGAATCGCTTCTGTTCCGCAGGCGGAACCGGTTTGAGCGCCGGGAAATCCTGCGGGATATTTCCTTTACCGTGGGCCGCGGCGAGGCTGTGGGCGTGATCGGACACAACGGCTGCGGAAAGTCCACACTGCTCAAGCTGCTGACCCGGATCATGTATCCGGATTCCGGCACGGTGAGCATTCAGGGCCGCGTGGCCTGCCTGATCGAACTGGGCGCAGGCTTTCACCCGGACATGAGCGGCCGGGAAAACATCTACATCAATGCGTCCATTTTCGGCCTTTCCAGAAAAGAGATCGACAGCCGGCTGGAGGAGATCATTGCCTTTTCCGAGCTCGGCGATTTCATCGACAATCCCGTGCGCACCTATTCCTCCGGCATGTACATGCGCCTTGCGTTTTCCGTGGCCATCAACGTGAACGCGGACGTGCTGCTGGTGGACGAGATCCTGGCGGTGGGCGATGAGGCGTTCCAGAAGAAATGCTATCGGAAGATGCAGGAGCTTAAGCGCAGCGGTATCACGATTCTCATGGTCACCCACAATCTTGAGGTGGTCAAGACCTTCTGCGACCGCGCGATCTGGATTCATGACGGGGTGATCAACGCCACCGGAGCGCCCAAGGAAGTGGTCTCCCGGTATCTGTACGCCGTGGACAGCGGCCAGCTGAGCCAGGGTCTGGACCGGAATACCGCCAAAAGCCGGGAGGGAGAAATCGAGAACCTGGACCAGGTGGCGTCCGAGCGCGGCCAGTATGAACTGTGCGTGCATGACTATGATTTCAGTCTGGGACGCTGGGTGCTGGGCGGGTACGACAAGGACGGCATGCGCACACTCATGCCCAACGGCGTTTCCTACGGCCCGTATCTTTCCCTGCTGCCCGGGGAATACCTGATCTCCCTGGAGACAGAGTATCCGGAACTGCTTGAGGAAAAATGCAGTTATTCCATGGGCCAGAGTCAGCTTCCGTCCACGCGCCTGGGCGTGTATGACGGAAAGCTCATCTATTACATGAACCTGGGCTTCCCGGTGGACAAGTGGGAAGTGCAGGTGCACAACAAGAGCCGGGAAATCCGGGTGCCCATCCGCAATCTGCGGATCATGAAAAAGCAGGCGCTGTCGGAATTTACGGAAGAAGTGCACGCAATGGAAAAAACGGACAGCACGCCTGTCACGGTGCCCGGGGAAGGCGAAGCGTCCATGGGCACCATGGAGCATCTGGAGATGGGCATGTACCTGATCCGGGTCCGGGCAAAGGAAAGCGGACAGCTGCGCTGCGTGGTGCACGCGAATTCGAGAAACATTACCTTTGAAAGTGCACGCCAGCCGGATACAGAGGCGTGCAGCTTCCTGTTCATCTGTCCCGCTGACCTGGACAGGGTGGAATTCATACTGGAAAACCCGTCCGAAGAGACGGCAGAGGTGTCGGCCTTTCAGATGTGCAGGGCAGAGAAGGCGTGAGCGTCCGGTGAATTTGCTGAGAGGGTGGTCTGGTGAAAACGTCCCCGAAGATTGCCTTTGTGGTGCCCTGGTTTGGGGAATCCATTCCCGGCGGCGCGGAAGCCGCCACCCGGGCCATTCTGGCCAGGCTGCGGGACAGAGGCATTTCCGTATCGGTGCTGACCACCTGCATCCGGCAGTTTTCGGATGACTGGGATGTGAACGGGCATACACCGGGAACATATCAGGAATGCGGGGTTGAAGTGCTTCGGTTCCCGGTGGAAAAGGTGGACCGGGAAGCGTTTGACCGTCTGAACCACCGGCTCCTCGGCGGGGGCGGCATTTCCGCAGAAGAGGAAAACGTCTTTCTGGAGGAAATGATCCGGTGCCCCGCGCTGAAACAGTATATCGGGGAACACAGCGGGCAGTATGACCTGCTGCTGGCCATGCCATATATGTTCACGCCGGTGGTGGATTGTGCGCGTACCTGTCCGGAAAAGACAGTGCTGATTCCCTGCCTGCACGATGAAGCGTATGCGCACCTGAGCGTATACCGGGAAGCGTTTTCCCATGTCCGCGGAATGATCTTCCTGTCAGAGCCGGAAAGCCGGACAGCGGAAGCGCTGTTCGGAGCCGGCGGATCGCTGTGCAGGGTCATCGGGCTGGGCGTGGACACGGATCAGTCGGGGGATGGACAGCGGTTCCGTGAAAAATATGGCATCCATGGTCCTTTTCTGCTTTACGCGGGCAGAAAAGCCGCCGGCAAGAAAGTGGATGAGCTGGTCCGGAATTTCCTGTATTACAAGCACAGGAATCCTTCAGACCTGAAACTGGTGCTGCTGGGCGGCGGGGAAGTGCCGCTGTACGACTGCGCGGATATTCTGGACCTCGGTTTTGTCAGCGTACAGGACAAATGGGACGCCTACGCGGCAGCCCGGGCGTTCGTGAACCCGTCGGAGGCGGAAAGCTTTTCCATTGTCATCATGGAAAGCTGGCTGGCGGGCACGCCGGTCCTGGTCAATGAGCAGTGCCCGGTGACCACGGACTTTGTGCGCCGTTCCCGGGGCGGGCTGTATTACAGCGGATATCTGGATTTTGAAGGGGCTGTGAACTATCTCATTGCTCACGAAAAGACGGCGTGTGCCATGGGTCGAAGCGGCCGGGCATTCGTTTTGGACCATTTCCGGTGGGAATATGTGACGGGGAAGTATCTTGCCTACCTGGATGACTGTCTTGGTTGAATCTGGAACAAAGAAAGGCTGAGCATATGAAGGCGATGGTGATCGGGGCTGCCGGATTTGTGGGCGGCTATCTGATGAACGAAATTGAGCGCAGTCTGGGAGCGGAAGTGCTGGCAACCAAGCTGCCCGGGGAAACCGTGGAGCACAGGGGTGCCCGCGTGTTTGACCTGGACATTGTGGACAGCGATGCGGTCCGGAGACTGTTTCAGTCCGAAAAGCCGGATGTGATCTTCCACCTGGCGGCCCAGAGCTCCGTGGCCTATTCCTGGAAGAATCCGCAGCTTACCGTGGATGTGAATATCAAAGGCGCCCTTTCCATCCTGGATGCCATGCGTTCCATGGAGACAAGTCCCAGGGCAGTGCTGATCGGCTCCGGCGAGGAATATGGCTGGATCCGGCAGGAGGACCTTCCGCTTAAGGAGACCACGGCCCTGCATCCGGGCAATATCTATGCGGCCACCAAGGCAAGCCAGAGCATGATCGCGGCGATCTACAGCCGCGCGTATCAGCTGCCGGTGGTGTCCACGCGTTCCTTCAATCATATCGGACGCGGACAGACCACCACCTTTGCGATTCCGAGCTTCTGCAGTCAGATCGCCCGGATCGAGCATGGACAGATTCCGCCGGTGATGCGGGTGGGGAATACCGCGGCGGCGCGGGATTTCACGGATGTGCGCGATGTAGTGCGGGGATACTGTCTGCTTGCCCTGAAGGGGAAGGACGGCGAAGTCTACAATGTGGGCCGTGGACAGCCGCACAGCATTGGGGATATCCTGGGCATGCTGACTGCCATGAGCCCTTGCGAGATCGCCGTGGAACCGGATCCGGCCCTGTACCGGCCGGTGGATATCCCGGAGATTTATCCGGACACTGCCAAGATCCGTGAGACCACGGGCTGGGTTCCGGAGATCCCGCTTAAGGAAAGTCTGAAATGGGTGCTGGATGAATGGCGGGAGAAGACGGAAGGGCAGATGTGATCCTGCCGGGGGTGAAGAGCATGGAAGAGAATCGGCATGAAACGGATGCGTCTCAGGAGGCGTTTCATCCGGATGCGGTGATGGAGGAAATCCGCGCATCGGTCCGGGAAAAGGATATCCGGGAAGTTACGGATCCGTTTACCGGGATTCCGCTGACCCGGAATGTGACGCCGGAGATGGCCAATCATTTTACGGAAAGCCTGAAGCTGAAGGACCGGATCCGGGAGATCAACCAGGATTATGCGGTCAGTCTCACTCCGGAAGCCGGGGGCAGCGTGCTGAAAAAACTGATCCGGAAAGTCGTCTGGAAACTGGGAGGCATGCTGGCGCTTCCGCTGGTCAAGCAGCAGAACCGCGTCAACGCCGAGATGACCCGGTGCCTGAATTCGGCCTACGCCCAGCTGGAGTACCAGAAGCATTACATCGGTATTCTGGAAGGCGAGCTCCGGGAGCTGGAAGAGCGCGTAAAGGCCATGACGGATGCGGACAATAAGGAAACAGGAAAATAACGGGCAGGGGAGGC